>CBFCZU010000270.1:0-5502 GCA_965602635.1 uncultured Planctomycetales bacterium
TTCCGTTTCGTTCCGGAGTTTTCCGAAACTTTCCGTTTCGTTCCGTTTCGTTCCGCTTATTTCCGCCCCGTTCCGGCGGCGGACGGGGCAGGGAGAATTCGCCTGGAAGCCTGGAGAATGCGGCCTGAGACGATAGAATGCCCGGCTCACGCGTTTGGCGTCTGAATCGTGGCCTATTTCGGCGGGGCCGACCCGCCGCGTCAGTGCTGGAGGCACCATGAAGCGTTCGAAGGAAGCGCCAGTGAGCATTGCAATGACCGTCCGCAATTTCCTCCCGAGCGACTGCCCGACCGTGCCCGTCTGGACGGGGGTGGCACTGCCGCCCGGGGCCGTGAGTGACGCCGCGTCGCTGCGGCTTGCCGACGCGGCCGGGTCGGCCTTGCCCGCACAGTTCGACGTCCTGGCCCGCTGGGCAGACGGCAGCATACGCTGGGTCCTGGCGTCGTGGTTCGCCGCACCCGGCGCCGCGGGCGCCGACGGCCCGTCGGATGAGCAGTTCGTCCTGACGGCGGGCGCCGCCGCCGAGGCACCCGCGCCGCCTCACCCCGCCGTCGTCGGGCCCGACACGCACCGCTACGAGGTCAACACCGGCCCGCTGGCGTTCTACCTGAGCCGCCACGGCTTCGCCGGCCTGACGGAGGTGCGGCTGGACGTGGACGGCGAAGGGCAGCTCCCGGCGAACGATTACGTCTGCGACGAATCGCCCGACTCGGGCATCGTCGCCGTTGACGCCGACGGCGTGGCACACACCAGCCAGCTCGGCAGGGTCGAGCGCGTCGAGGTCGAGCTGCCTGGGCCGATCCACGCGTGCGTGGCCGTCCACGGCGACCTGCGAAGCCAGCGCGGGGCCGAGGCGCTGCTGCGCTACTGCCTCCGCGTTCACGCCTTCGCCGGCTCGACGCTGGTGCGGATGGTGCTGACGGTGCACAACCCGCGCCCCACCGGCAGGGCCGGCGACGGGGCACGCCTCGTCCTGGGCCAGAGCGGCGCGGTCCTCCTGCGCGAGCTGACGTACGCCCTGCGGGCGCGTCTGCCCTTCGGCCGGCGGACGGTCACCCTCTCGCCCGAGCCGGGGAGCATGCACGACCGCATCCCCCTGACCGCCGCGCTGGGCGTGTACCAGGACTCCAGCGGCGGGGAGAACTGGTTCCACCGCACGCACGTCAACCGCGACAACGTGATCCCGCTGAGCTTCCGCGGCTACCGCGTGGACTACGACGGCCGCGGCATCGCCGCCGGGCTGCGGGCCGAGCCCTGGCTGGAGGTCGCCGACATGCGCTGGGCGGTCGCACTGGCGGCGCCGGGCTTCTGGCAGAACTTCCCCAAGTCGCTCGGCGCCGACGCCGATGGCACGGTCCGCCTGGGCCTCTGGCCGGGGCAGTTCGCCGACCTGCACGAGATCCAGGGCGGCGAGCAGAAGACGCACGAGTACTACGTGTACTTCCGCCACCGGCGGCGCGGGCGTGATGAGTCGCCGGCGCCGTACGCCCGCGAGCTGATGCCGGCGTGCCTCCGCCGTCCGTCGGCGCTGGCCTCGGCGGAGTCCTACGCCCGGTCGGGTGCGATCGACGCGATGGTCCCCGCCGCCGCCGGCGCGTTCGCCGAGTACGAGGCGGTCGCGGCCGCGGCCGTGCGCGGGACGGTCAACCTCTTCACCCACCGCGAGGAGGCGGACGAGTACGGCTGGCGACACTTCGGCGACACGCCCGCCTACAACGAGGGCGACCGGACGCGCGGGCCATACGACGGGCTCCGCGTCGTCTCGCACTACAACAACGAGTACGACCTCGGGCTGACCATGCTCACCCAGGCCATCCGCACCTTCGACGCCGAGGCGTCACTGTCGGACGGGTGGTGGCGGCTGGGGCTCGAGGCGCTCTGGCACGAGGCCGACATCGACGTCTATCACACCACCGACGACCCCGCCCCGATCTACAACGGCGGCACCTTCACCCACACCGGCCACGGCGTGGACGCCGGGCGGAGCACCCACCGCGCCGGGCCGCGAGACGAGCACTGGGGAATCCTCGACTGGCCCTGGGGGCGAGGCAGCACGCCCGAGTCGGGCCACGTCCGCACGCGCGGGATCATCCTGGCCTACCTGCTCACCGGCGACCGCCACCTGCTGGACGTCTCGTGGGAGGTGGCCGGGCTGATCGCCTGGAAGATCGAGCAGGACCGCTTCGCCCAGATCGACGTGCCCAACCGCAGCGCCGGGCACAACCTCCAGGTGCTTCAGGACGCCTGGACGCTGAGCTGGGACGAGCGTTACCTGGCGCTCTGCCGGAAGATCGTCGAGAACCTTCGGATCGAGGCGGTGACGGGGCGCTTGGGCCGGGGGCCGGGCGCCGACTGGTCGTGCGACATTTACACCAGGAACCTGGGGCGGTTCATCGACGAGCTGGCGGCGGCGGGCCTGCCCGACGAGGGGGCGGTCGAGAGCTTCCTGGAGTACGCCCGGGCCATCGTCGCCCATCGCCCGGCCGCGGGGCACCGGCGGCGTGGCGGCGGGTGGTCGCTGCTGCGGTCGGAGGTCCTTGCCCAGGCGGCGGAGCTGGCGGGCGAGGCCCAGGAGCGGGCGGCCTTCGAGGCCGCGGCCCAGGAGGCGTTCGGCACGGTCGGCCGGTCCGTGGGGCCCGACGGCGCGGGAGTGTTCCGCAACAGCAAGCAGACGACGATCCAACTTCACGGCGGGGGGCGATACATGCGCTACGTCACCGATAAGCCCGCTGACCCGCCCGGGAAAGAGTGATGAGCATCAGGCCAGGGGGCCTCGCAGCGCGCGCCGCCGCAGCGGGGGCGGCGCCGACTGCCTCGACGCGCGGCGCGGGCTACTTGCCCATCCCGCGGAGGAACTTCAGGCACTTATCGACGCTCTCCAGCACGGGGTAGTCTTCGTTCTCGAACTCGACGACGTACCATCGGGTGTCGCCGGCCGATTCGCAGAATGCGAACACGCCGGGCCAGTCCACGTCGCCGTCGCCCACGTGCACCCAGCCGTCGGCGGCGGAGTGCTCCTTGAGGTGCACCGACTGCTGCCGGGCGGGGTACTTCTTCATGAACGCCAGCGGCTCAACGCCCGCGTGCAGGGCGTTGCCGGTGTCCATCTGCATCACGACCTTCTCGGTCGTGCCGTACAGGATGTCCCACGCCCGCCGCCCGTCGAAGTCGGTGAACTCCACGGCGTGGTTGTGGCAGCCGACCCAGAACCCCTCGCCGGCGACGCTGGCGGCGATCTCGTCGAGCAGCTTGGCGGTGTGGGCCCAGGCTTCGGCCGAGGCCGTCCGCTCCTTCGGCAGGCCCGGCACGACGAGGAAGTCGTTGCCGATGATGCGGTTGAACTCGACGGTCCGCTCGAGCTGGTCGCCTTCCAGCGTGTCCAAGCGGATGTGCGTCCCGGCGGCCTTGAGGCCCAGGCCGTCGAGCATCTTTCGCAGCTCGCCGGCGGGCGTGTCGTAGTAGCCGGCGAACTCCACGCCATCGTAGCCCATCTTCGCCACGGCCGAGAGGGTCGCGGCAAAGTCGCGCTCGCACTCATGACGAACCGAGTAGAGCTGCACGGCGATAGGAACCTTCTTCGCTGCATCTGCCGAAGACATCGCGTTCTCCTTCAAAGGACGGGCGAGAGCATACGCCACGAGCGGCGCAAAGAACACCGAGAACTGCCGTCGGCGGGGCCCCTCGACGCGTGGCAGAACGTCATGGCCGCGCCTGCTCTACGTACTGGCCGCAGCGGCCCCGCCGGGTTAGTATCAGCCGGCCGGGCGACGAAAGCGCACAGGTCATGTCGTGCGACGGGCTGGTCATGAACGGGAGGCCTGCTGTGAAACGCATCAGTCATTGGTGTCTGGCATTGCTGGCAGTCTGGGCGACGGGGGCCTCAGTGCCGCCCCGGCCGGCGGCCACCCGGCCGGCAGCGCCCAAACCATCGGCCGTGGATTACGTCGCGGACCTGTTCGAGCTGTACTACCAGGGTCGCGAGCGCGGGCGTTTCTTCGCCGCCGCCGGGGTCGACGGCGAGATGACCAAGGCGGAGTTCCAGGCCGCCGGCGGCAAGGCCGGATCATTCGTCCGCCCCTACGACCGCTGGGTCGCGGTGGCGGTTTTCGACCGGGACCACAACGGCCGGCTGGACTGGGTCGAGGCCGAGCTGTACCGCCTCGCCATCCGGACGCGGGTCCTCACGCTGTTCGACAAGGACGCGGACGGGCGCCTCTTTGGCGCCGAGCGCGAGGCCGCCAATGCATACCTGGCCGCCCGGGCGCCGAAGGCGCGGAAGGCGCGAAAGGCCCCGCCGTCGAAGGGGCCCGCCCCGGCGGCGGTTCGCCCCAAGCTGCCGGGGGTGATGGGCCCGCCCGGCCCGGTGCCGACGGACCCGGCGGCGGCCGCGTGGCGGCGGCGCTGGGAGCAGCTCCAGGCCCGCCACGACGCCGATAAGGACGGAAGTCTCACCGACGCCGAACGCACCCGACTGCACGAAGGCCTCCGCGCCGAATACCGCCGGAGCATCGTCAAGAAGTTCGACCGGAACCGCGACGGCAAGCTGGACGAGGCGGAAGGCCGCGCCCTCGACGCCGACCAGGCGGCCCGGACCGACAAGTGGCGCCGACGCATGGAGCTGATGGAATGGGACGCCAACCGGAACGCCCGGCTCGACCCGGCGGAGCGCGACAAGAGGGACAGGCACCTCGCCGAGCTGCGCCGGCGCGCCCAGGATCGGCGGGGCGAGTGGGTCCGGCGCTGGGACGGCGACGGTGACGGGAAGCTCTCGGGCGCCGAGCTTGCCGCGGCCACGGCGGGCATCAGCGAGCGCGTCGCCAGGCAGCGCAGAGAAATGGACACCGACGGCGACGGGCGGATCACGGCCAAGGAGATCCGCGCCTATCGCAAGAAGCTCTTCGGGCGCCGGCCGGCGGGCGCAACAACAAGGCGCGGCGACCCTCCCTAGCCCGCCGCGCCCGTAGCATCGTGTTGCATGCCGCTATTGCGACGTCCCGACGACCTCCACTTCGTCAACGCAGCCGTACTCGCTGGCCTTGTCGGCGTTGCTGCGGAAGCGGACTTGGAAGTTCGGGTTGTTCGCCGCTCCTGCCGGGCAAGTGAGGTCATGGTGCGCCCAGGAGGTGGACTGCGTCTTGCCGAGCTCGTACCAGTGCAGCCCGCCGTCGTCGGACCACTCGCAGTACAGGTACTCGCCCGAGTCCATGCCCTTGGCCTTGCCCCAGAACTTGACGTGGATGTCCGTGTAGCCGGACGTGCTCAAGGGCTTCGTGATCGAGGCGATTCCCTTCAGCTTGGCGCCATAGCTGCCGCTATAGGCCGCCTGACCGCCCGCGCTGGCGCCGCCGGCGGCGGTCCACCCGCCGGCCGTCAGGTTGCCGCTCTCGAAGTCGTCCGAGAACAGCGTCGTCGGGCCGCCGGTGTCGTTATCCGCGATCGTCACAGTGCCGCTGCTGGGCGAGCCGATCTGATAGCCCGGGTCGGCCGTCAGCGTAAGCTGAA
>CBFCZU010000271.1:0-5445 GCA_965602635.1 uncultured Planctomycetales bacterium
CGTCAGCAGGAATTGCGGCGTCACGCCCGATTCGGTGATGATCACCGGCTCGTGCAGGCCGCCCTGCTTGACCGACGCCTTGCGGACGTGCTCGCCCAGATACGACCAGACCTCCCCGAAGGTTACCACACCGTCCTCGTTCGTGTCCGCTTGGCCGCTCAGGGCGCGGACAAGATAGTAGGTAAAGACGCCCGCCTTCCTGTCCGGGTACTCCAGGGCCTCCTGGCTGTCGGCCGAGCCGGCGATGGTGACGCGCCCGCGGCCGTGGAAGTCGCCGAAGAGCTTCGTCGGGTCGGCGAGGGACTTCTTGACCGTGCTGGCGGCGTAACAGCAGTCCAGGAACATCACGAGCTTCTGCGAGGGGATCATCTTCAGATACTTGCGGATGTCGGAGTTCGACAG
Organism: uncultured Planctomycetales bacterium; assembly: GCA_965602635.1. Lineage (GTDB taxonomy): Bacteria > Planctomycetota > Phycisphaerae > SM23-33 > SM23-33 > CBFCZU01. Next base: position 403 of record CBFCZU010000271.1, read on the forward strand.
AGCCGTCGCCGGCAGCGCCTTGGCCTGAGCATTCTGCGTGACCCAGAAGGCTTCGTCGCCTTCCTTGGCCCCGTGGCCGGAGTAGAAGACCACCACCAGGTCGTTCTTGCCTACGCCCCGGAGCTTGTAGAGCGCCGCCTTGATGTTGCTGGGCGTGGCATCCTTGCCCAGGACCAGCGTGACGTTCTTCTTGGAGAACCGCCCGACCTTCGGGTCGGTCAGCACTCCGTAAACAGCCCTGGCGTCGGACTCGGCGTACTTGAGATCCGGGATGCCCGGGTCGGTGTAGTCGTTGATCCCGATGACTACGGCGTGGCGCTCGGGGGCCGCCCCCGAGACAATCTGGGCGAACACTGCAAAGACGATCACGACCGTCGCGATGGTGACCTGTCTGCTCATCGCCTAACCCCTTATTTCACGCAGGTCTTGCGTAGTTCATTGTACCGGTGGCTCGCAGGCATGGCAATCCCGCGAGAACGTCGTTCAGGCGCCGGCCTTCGCGCCCTCCGCGACCACGCCGGCACCCGAGTATGCGAATGTCGGCCTGGGTTGGGAGGAGCAGCTCCGCCGGAGGGAGTCCTGTGCCGAGGGGTTCCGGCCGGTCGGGCTGTGTTGCTTCCCGCCTTGACGGCGGGGGCAGCGCCGCCGGAGAATGATCGGTCCGGCCGGCATGGATTACTGGTGGCGGTCGCGGACCTCCGACTCCTGAGGCATTTCGAGCGGACGCAGCCGGGAACGAGACGGTGAGATCTTCGAGCGGCCACACAAGACGCCGTAGGATTCTGATCCTCGCAGCGTCCGTCGCGCTGGTCGGTTGGATTGCCGTCGATCTGGCCGCCGGCCGGGGGCTGTGGATCGGGGCGGGGCGGTACTTCTCCGGCCTGCTCGGCCGGGCCGGGCCGACGCGCGACCTGCTCAGCGGCTTCCGCCGCGCGGCGGGGCAGCGCGACCAGCGGCCGGTCAAGCTGCGCGTCTGGGACTGGTGGTCTCCCTCCACCACGGAGGACTACGCCCGCTACTTCGACGAACTCGAGACGATCTTCGAGGACCGCCATCCCGATGTGGAGGTGATCTTCCAGGCCGTGCCGTTCGGGAACTACGAGCAGAAAATCACCACCGCCATGCTCGGCAGCGACCCGCCGGACGTGTTCCAGTGCTCCGTCAACTGGGCGCAGGGCCTCCACGACCGCGGCATGCTGCGCGAGCTGAACGACTTCATCGCCCGGACGCCGGAGCTTCGTGAAGACCAATTCATGCCGTCGGCGTGGTACCACAACCAGCGGCAAGGACGAGTCTTCGGGGTTCCCCACATCGTTGACGCGGCCTGCCTGATCTGGAACCTCGACATGATCCGGGCCGAGCCCAAACTGCGCGGCATGTTCGAAACGGGCCCGGACGGCAAGCCCGATTTCCGGCGGATCCGGTTCAAGGCCGTCAGCGACTGGGACGACTTCCGCCGAATCGCGAAGCTGCTCACGAAACCCGGCCCATCCGCAGCGAGCACCCGCCCGGCCGGCGGCGAGGCGAAGCAGGCGGGGTTTGCCCTCACGGCCTACGGCATGGGGGCCAGGCTGTTCATGCCGTGGGCTGCCACGAACGGCGTCCGCTTCCAGAACCGCGCCGGCACGGAAGCGCTGTTCGATACCCCGGCGACGGCCGAGACGCTCGACTTCCTCTTGAAGCTTTACTGGGAGGATCGCGTCTGCCCGCCATTCCGCCGCGAACTGACGGCCCACGGGCAGTTCCAGGAGGGCAAGGTCGCCTGCGCCATGGCCGGCACGTGGTCCGGAAAGTACATAGTGCGGAACACACAGGGCTGGATGGGCTTCGGGATGACCGCCTTTCCACCGGGCCCGCGGGGCGGCGGCTACAAGACGCTGACCTGGGCCAACATGATGGTGATGTCGTCCCGCAGCCGCGTGCAGGAGGCCGCCTGGGAGTACATCCGGCTAGTCTGCGGCCCGGAGGGGGCGCTGCTGCGATTGAAGTACCTCCAGCAGAACTCCCCCCGGCTGGACTTCAACATGGGCGACGCGTGGGCGGCGGCGGTTCGCGAGCGACCGTACCTGGCGAACGTCCCGCGCATCTGCGCCAGCGGCGACCCGCTGCATCACACCCAGGTCCAGGCCGTGCAGGACGAGGTGCAGTGGATCCTGGAATACGTGCTGCTGAACTGGCCGAAGGTGCAGGCGGGGACGGGCAAGTTCCGCGATTCCGCGGAGGCGATTTCTCTGGCGGCCAGGCGGGTCAACTCGGTTTACAGCCGATACGGCCGGATGCTGCGCGCGTGGAACCGGCCCCAGGCCCGGCCGCCGGAAAGGAAAGGACGATAGGTTTGGCCGACAGGAAGCTCAAAGAGCGGCACCAGCGCTCGGCCTACCTGTACATCGCGCCGGCCTTCGCCATCGTCCTGGTCTTCAGCTTCGTGTCCATGGGGATCAGCTTCTACGTGAGCCTGCACGACTGGGACCCGCTCCAGGGCAGGGGCGACTTCGTCGGCGCGGGCAACTACGTCCGCGCCCTGACCGAGCCGAACAGCGTCTTCTGGCTGGCGCTGCAGAATACGCTGCTGTACGTGGTCATGGCGGTGGTCGGGGTGCTGTGCACGTCCCTGCCGCTGGCGCTGCTGTGCCGCCGGGCGCGCTACGGTCAGTCCCTGTTCCGGACGCTGTACTTCCTGCCTTCCATCACGCCGATGGTGGTTATCTCGCTGGTGTGGATCTGGCTGTTCCAGTCGTGGGGCGGGCTGATGGACAAGCCCCAGACGGCGCTTCTGTCCATCGCCCTGGTCGGCGTCTGGCAGGCCAGCGGCTACAACATGCTGCTGTTCCTGGCCGGTCTCAACGACATCCCCCAGGAGTACTACGACGCCGCCCGCGTAGACGGGGCCGGGCGGTGGCAGGAATTCCGGTACGTCACCATCCCGCTGCTGCGGAACACGCTGGTCTTCGTGACGGTCATGGTCATCATCGGCTCCTTCCAGGTCTTCACCCAGGCATACATCATGACCGCCGGTGGCCCGCAGCGCAGCACCGAGGTGCTGGCCCTTCAGGTCTTCAAGAACGCCTTCAGCTACGCCGGCCACATGGGCTACGCCTCGGCCATGGCCTGGCTGCTGTTCGCGATCCTTTTCGTGTTCATCATGATCCAGATCCGCGTCTTTCGTTCCCGGCGCGTGTACGACGAGTGAGCATGCCGACGGACCCCTCACATCCAGGTAGGCGCAGGCGCGGCGGGCTGGTGGCCCTGCTGGTGATGTCCCTCGGGGCCGTGGTCATGGTCTATCCCTACGCCTACATGCTCGGGTCGAGCCTGAAGACCCGCAAGGAGTTCGCGGCCGACAAGCAGAGCCTCATCCCGCCACGGTTCCAGATCGGCGAGCGGCTCGACCACGCCCGCGGGCGGCCTAGCGCCCTGGACTGGCCCGGCGCCGACTGGCCCATCCTGAAGAACTACACCGACGCGATCGTGTACGGCCAGGTGGACGTGTTCCTGCTCAACAGCCTGCTGTACGCGGTCGTCATTACCTCCGTCCAGCTCAGCGTGAACACCCTGGCGGCCTACGCCTTCGCCCGGATGAACTTCCGCGGCCGCGGGGTGCTGTTCAGCCTGCTCCTGGCGACGATGATGCTGCCCCCGGCCGTGCTGCTCGTGCCGCAGTTCCTGGTCGTCAGCCGTCTGGGCCTGCTGGACTCCTTCTGGGGGGTGGTCCTGCCCGGTTTCGCCGGGGCGTTCGGCGTGTTCCTGTTGCGCCAGTTCTTCATGAACATCCCCCGCTCCCTGGAGGACGCGGCGCGGCTGGACGGCTGCGGCTCGCTGGGGGTGCTCTGGCACGTGATCCTGCCGCTGAGCAAGCCGGCCCTGATCACGCTGGGGCTGTTCATCTTCCTGGGGGCGTGGAACAGCTTCGTCTGGCCGCTGGTGGTCCTCAGCGATCAGTCCTACTATCCGCTGACGGTGGGGCTGAGCCTCTTCCGCGAGGAAAGCGGGGCGGACTGGCCTCGGATATTCGCCGCCGCCGTTATGGGCTCTGCCCCCCTGATCATGCTCTTCCTGCTCGCCCAGCGGTATCTGGTCAGGGGCATCAGCCTCAGCGGCCTGAAGGGCGGGTGATGGTTCGCTTCACCGTCGCTGATGCGACACAGAGGGTCGGAGAGCGAGAGAAAGGGCGCGATAGGCCGTGGCGTGGGCAACGCTGCTGCCCACGGGGACACGCACATGGCCACCCTTCGGGCTGGCCATGCCACCCGCCGATCGAGCCGCCACGGCCGCCCAAGCCCCTGCTTGGCAGAAGATCCCGCTTGACAAATCGGCGTTATGTCTGTATTAATGTGCCTGCTGCTGCTCTGATAAAGGAGGAAGCTCATGCGCACGCATAGGATCGCGGCGGGGGAGGTATTTACCCTTCTGGCCCTTGCGGCCTTGGCTGTCGCGGCTCCGCAGGCGGCCTGGGCCGACAGGATCACGGAGGTGTCAATCCCCCAAGACAGCATGGACGCGGGCTGCTACCCTCTCTGGGACGATACATGGACGGTGAGCGCTCCGCCCTATCCGCTGGACGTCGCCACGGGCATCGGATGGCTCATCAGTGATGCCCCGCCGGCCAGCGCCAACTTCGCCCTGCACGATCACGTGTACGCCGCGGGTGTGCCCGACCCCGACCGGTCGGTGGTGACCTACCGCTTCGACGCGCCCACGGTCGTCGATCAGGTCCAGATGATCCAGCACAACAACGGGATCTGGCGGATAGACGGCTACGTCGGCGACAGCATCGCCGGCCTGGCCCCGATAGGTTCCGCGACGGTCCCCCAGCCCACCGTCGAGTTCCAGGCCAGCACGTTCTACCTCAACAACGCGGCCGCCGGAACGTACTTCCGCTTCATCATCACCGGGACGGACATCTCCAACGGCTACGCCTGCTATCGCGCGTTTCCCGCCGATGTCAACGGGCAGCGCTTCGCGCCGATCCCCGAGCCGGCTTCGCTGTCGTTGCTGGCCGTCGGCGCCTGCCTGTCACTGCTCCGCAGGAGGAGGTAGCCGGCC
>CBFCZU010000272.1:0-5441 GCA_965602635.1 uncultured Planctomycetales bacterium
CCGCGCCAGCCCCCCGGCCGACAGCAGCGCCAGCGGCGGCAGGACGATGGAGATGAACCTGCCCGGCATGCCGCGCGTGAACATTGCCCAGACCAGGACCTGCATTCCCGCCACGGCGGCCAGCGACCACTCCCACGCCCCCACGCGGCGGGGGCGGGCGAACATGGCCACCAGCGTGCCCAGCGTAAGGCACAGCAGCAGGAAGGCCGGGCTCAGCGGCGGTTCCCGTCCGTAGGGTAGGAGCCAGGGCTGCAGCAGCCAGCGCCCCAGCATCTCCTGGCGGCTGAACTGCCGGCGCGGGGGCTGGTAGTCCGGCGGGGGCGGCACCGGGTCGTGGTGGCCGGGGGCGTGGGCGTCGCGCCAGCGCTGCGCCGACTCGTCGCTCAGGTGTGCCTTGCCGAAGACGGACGTGCCCAGGGGAAAGACGGGGTTGCCCGTGGCGGCGACGTTGCGGGCAAGCCAGGGTGCGAAGAGCGCTGCCGCCGTCGCGGCGGCGAGTGCCACCTGCCTAAGATCTGCCAGGCGCCGCAGCGACACGATCAGCATGACCGCCAGCAGGGGTCCGGCGATCAGCCCCACGCTGAGGTACTTGGCCGAGCACGCCGCCCCGGCCATGGCGCCGACCCACGCGGCCTCTCTGGCGCCGCGCCGGACGAGCCAGCGCCGCAGCCACAGCAGGCCCAGCGTCATGTAGCAGAGCTGGGCGGGCTCGGCCATGGCCACGCCGCAGAGGTACAGCATCCACGGGGCCGTCGCCAGCAGCCCCGCCGCCGCCCGGGCGCGGAAGTCGTCCTCGCCGGCCAGGGCGCCGAAGGCGCCCGCCACCGCCAGGATGGCGAACAGCCCGCCGGTGAGCTTGGCCAGGTACATCCCCTCGTACGCCCCGCCGCGGAGGCACATGCTCAGCAGGTAGAGCATCTCCACCCCCAGCGGATAGTGGCTGTAGATGTTGTGGTCGAGGGTCGTGACCTGGCCGGCCTGGTGGTACTCGCGCGGGAGCTGGAGGTGGTACTCCAGGATGTCGTAGGAGTCGGCGGTGAGGTTGCCCAGCCAACTCGGGGGCATGGTGGCGCCGGCCATCCACATGCCGACGGCCACCGCCACCACCGGCCAGATGAGGCTCGCACCGCGGAAGTGGCGCGACAGGCGGACCTGTCCCATGGCCCGGTGCGCCTGTGCCAGGGCCAGCACGACCCCGACGGCGACCACCGGCCACCAGACAAGAATGGTCAGCGCCCCGCTGACTGCGGTGCCGACGATCATGACGGCAGAGGACAGCAGCCACAGGCCCAGCGCCGCCGCCGTCGCCAGCGCCAGGGCCCGCGGCGTGTCGGCCGGTGCGACGAAGCGGTAGATGGCGTAGCCGTAGCCCGCCGCCGCCGTCAGGACCAGTGCGGCGATGATACCGTCGGTCAGGACGACCGTCAGGGCGCCGGCCACGGAGCTGAAAGATCCGACGAGCCCCCAGAGCCCGAGCAGCCAGCCGGCGAACATCATCGCCGCCAGCGCCCAGGCGGGCAGCTCGCCTGCCCCGGAGGGGGATACGCCCTCGCTCGGATGCGTCGGTTTCAGTTCCATCGGCACACACGATATGCCCGGCCGGGCGATTTGACAATGCCCGCCCCGCTCCGCCAGTCCCCGCGGCCCTACCCCAAGCTGGCATTGTCCCCGCCAGCGGGCATATACTTTCAATGGCGGGGTCGCGCCCGCCGCCGTGCATGAACCCGCGATGACCGCGACAGCAAAAGGAGCACGATCATGCGTCGCCGAATAATCATCGCCTCGGCAATGCTGGGGCTCGTCCTGGCCGGCTTGGTTGGCGCCTGGGCCGCCTCTGAGCCAGCGGCAGGCAAGCCCGCCGAATCGGCCTTACAGGCCCTGACCGGCATGCGCCAGACCCTCAACAGGCGCCACACCACCAGGCAGGAGCTCGAAGGCAAGTTCAAGGAGGCCCTGGACGCACTGGCGAAGATGGAGAAGGACCATCCCAAAGCCAAGGAGCTGCACGAGGCGAGGATCTACGGCCTCATGGTGAACGTGCAGCTCGGGCGGCTCAGCGGCGACGCGAAGATGGGCGCCAAGGCAACGGCCCTGGCCGAGAAGGTCATCGCCTCCGACGCCCCGGCCACGCTGAAGCTGAACGCCGACGCCTACAAGGTGCTGCTCGAGCTCAGGCCAATCGGCAAGGCGCCCACCACCCGGCCGGCGGGCACCCAGGAGAAGATCATCTTCGCCTTCGCCGGGCGCTACGCCAAGACGGACATGGCCGTTGACGCGCTGATGATCGGCAGGAGCCTGGCGCAGATGTTCGAGATGGACTCGCTCGCCAAGAAGCTCGAGGACAAAGTCATCGCCGAGCATCCCAAGCACGCGGTGGCCGGGCAAATCCGCACCCAGCGGGAGCGCAGCATGGTCGGCAAGCCGTTCGAGGCGACGCTGACCAAGCTCGACGGCAAGAAGCTCAACCTGCCCGGCGACCTGAAGGGCAAGGCCCTCGTGGTGGATTTCTGGGCGACCTGGTGCGGGCCTTGCGTGGACGAGGTGCCCTACATGAAGCGGCTCTACGCCAAGTACAAGCCCAAGGGCGTGGAGTTCGTGGGCATCAGCCTGGACAGGGCCGGCCACAAGGCCAGGCTCCAGAAGTTCGTCAAGACCCAGGGCATGGGTTGGATTCACACCTACAGCGGCAAATGGTGGGACGACCCCACCGCCAAGAAGTACGACGTCAGGGGCATACCCAGGATCTGGGTGGTCGGCAGGGACGGCAAGGTAGTCTCCGACGACGCCCGCGGGCGGCTTGAGAGGATGCTCGACAAGGCCCTGGCCCCCAAGCCCGTGACCACCAAGCCGGCGACGAGGCCGGCCTCGGAGTAGCCCCGCCACCGCGGCGTCATCTTATTGCCTGCGGCCGCCCCGTCGTGTACCATCAGGGCGACATGAAGGCCGTCCGGGGCATCCCGTCGCGCCGCTCACGCCTGCTCTGCGGCCTGGCGCTTGCCGCCGCCGTCTCCGCCGCCGGATGCAACATGAAGGACTGGAAGCTGGGCCGGTCGAAGGAGCCCGAAGCCCCCCCCGAGGAAGCCAGGGACACCAAGGTCCAGCAGCTCCAGGCCGAGATCGACACGCTCGGGGCCCGGGTCGAAGAGCTGGGCAAGCGCAACGACCGCCTGACCGAGAAGCTCAACCAGGCGGAGTTCATCAACGACCAGCTCGCCAAGCAGCTCAAGGTCGTCGCCGGCGCCCCCCGCATGCGGGACTACTACAAGGATCTGGCCGCCGAGCGGCAGTTGGAGATCGAGCGGCTGACGCGGCGGATCCGGACGCTGGAGAAGCTGCTGGGGATTCCCAGCACCGCGCCGGCGACCCGCCCGGCGACTCGACCGGCCGGGGGCTCTGCGCCCGCACCCCCCGCCACCGGCCCGGCCAGCAGGCCCGGGGGAGACCAGTGATGAAGCTGCCCCGTGCGGCCATGGCGGCCGCGGCCGTGCTGCTGGTGACCGCCGCCGCCGCGCCCGACGCCTCAACACGCTCCGACGCCGCCATCGTCCTCGAAATCCAGCGGCTGACGGACCCCGACCCGACACTCACCGACCCGGCCCAGCAGCGGCTGGCGAGGCTCGCAAACCTCCGCAAGATACCCGCACTGATGGCGGAGCTGGAGAAGCGATTCCCCAGGAGCCGCTACCGCGCCGCCGCCGCGAGCCTGGCCGTGGACGCCCTGATCATGCGCCAGCAGCTCGGCGATAAGGCCATCCGGCGGGCGGATATCGTCGCCGCCGCCAAGCGGCTGATCGCCGCCGCCGACAGCGACGAGTTCCGCGCCAAGGGCAAGTTCGTCCTGCTGGAGACCGAGCTGATCGAGGCCGTTGGACTCGCCGCGGCGACCACCCAGGCGTCCATGCCCGCGACGCTGCCGGCGACCGCTTCGGCCAGCCGACCCGCCGCCGCAAAAACACAGATCGCCTTCGCCAAGAAGTTCGCCGCCCTGGCCGGGGAGTTCCCCAAGACCGGCTACGCCCCGGTCGGCCTGTACCTGGCCGGGAGTCTGTACCTCAACGCCCGCGCCGAGAAGCCCGCCGTCGCCGCCTACGAGCGGCTGTCGCGCGACTATCCCAAGGATCCCTACAGCCTCGAGGCGCTGATGATCCTGGTTCAGCTTCACGCCCGCGCCGGGCGCGGCAAGCAGTGCCTGGCAGCCAAGCGGCGGTGCGTGGACCACTTCGGCGACTCCCCCGCCGCCGCCAAGTACCGCGCCGACATCGCACAATCCGAGTCAATCGGCAAGCCGTTCTTCCTCCGCTTCCGCTCCGTCCGCGGGAAGGTCGTCAACGTCACCGAGCACAAGGGCAAGACGGTCCTGGTGTACTTCTACGTCTCGGTCCTGGACGAGGGCATGAGGGCGTGGACGCTGGAGAAGATGTCGGGCCTGGCGAAGCTGGCGGCCGGGAAGAAGTGCGTCTTCCTCGCCGTCGGGGCCGATGGCCGAGACGACGCCGAGAAGGTCGCCGCCCTGCTCGATGCCATCAAGATCGACACGCCCAACCTGCTCGACCCCGACGGGCGGGTGGCCTCGCAGTACGGCGTGCTGCTGGTCCCGGCCGTGGCCATCGTCGGGCCCGACGGCAAGCTCAGGAACATCGTCTCGGCCGTTGACATCGTCGCCGCCGTCGGCAAGGCCCTCGCCGCCAAGCCGGCTGTCGCGCCGGCGCCGTCGGGCGCTAAGGAGAAGTAGAGCAAATGCCAGGTAGAGCCGCGAGGAAGAGGAACATCGTTGCGATGGGCGGCGGGGGCTTCTCCGAGGAGCCGAAGAACCGCTTGCTGGGTAACTACGTGCTCGCCCTGGCGGGGAAAAAGAAGCCCAAGGTTTGCTTCATCCCCACCGCAAGCGGCGACGCCCCGGGCTACGTGGACAAGTTCCACCGGGCCTTCCCGGCCAGACGCGCCAAGGCGAGCAGCCTGACCCTCTTCAGGCACGCGGGCGTCGGCGACCTCGGGAAGTTCCTCCTGGCACAGGACGTCATCTACGTGGGCGGGGGCAGCACGGCGAACATGCTGGCCGTCTGGCGCGTGCACGGGGTGGACCGAATCCTGCGCAAGGCCTGGCGGGCGGGCGTGGTTTTGGCGGGAGTCAGCGCGGGAATGAACTGCTGGTTCGAGCAGTCGGTCACCGATTCGTTCGGCGGGCGGCTGGCGCCTCTCAAGGACGGCCTGGGGCTTCTCAAGGGCAGCGCCTGTCCGCACTATGACAGTCCGAAGGGACGGCGCCGCCGGGTGTATCGCCGGCTTGTGGCCGGGGGTGTCCTTGTCGCCGGCGTTGCCGCCGACGACGGGGCGGCTCTGCATTTCGTGGGCCGTAGGCTGGCGGCCGTAGTCACCTCCCGCCCCGAGGCCAGGGCCTGCCGCGTCGAACGTGTCCGCGGCAAGGCCGTCGAGACGCCGCT
>CBFCZU010000273.1:0-5403 GCA_965602635.1 uncultured Planctomycetales bacterium
GTGGCCAGGAACGTCTCGTTCGGCCCGGAGGTCCACCACGTGCCGGCGGGCGAGCGGAAGCGGATCGTCCGCGAGCTGCTCGAAACGGTCCGGATCGCCGAGAAGGCGTCGGCCAGGCCCATGGAGCTTTCCGGCGGGCAGCAGCAGCGGGTGGCCCTGGCGCGGGCCCTGGCGGTGAAGCCGCGGTGTCTGCTGCTGGACGAGCCTCTCAGCAACCTCGACGCCGCCCTTAGAGCGGCCATGCGGTGGGAAATCCGGCGGATCGTCAAGTCCTCGGGCACCACGGGCGTTTACGTCACCCACGACCAGGCCGAGGCGCTGGCCATCGCCGACCGGATCGCCCTGATGAACGAGGGGCGGATCGTCCAGGTCGGGACCGGGCGGGAGCTTTACGAGGCCCCGGCCAACCGTTTCGTGGCGGAATTCCTGGGCGAGGCGAACTTTATCCCGGCCGAGGCCGTCGGGGCCGCCGACCAGGCAGGGGGCGTGATGCTCGAAACGCCGCTGGGACGGCTGCGGAGCTGCTCGACCGGGGCGCCCACCCAGCCGGGGATGAAGCTCAACTGCTGCATCCGCCCGGAATCGCTGCGGATCGTCGCCGGTAGCGAGCAGGCCGGCGGCGAGAACACCTTCCCGGCCCGGCTGACGGAGTGGGCGCACCTGGGGGATTCGGCCCGTTTCCGTGTCGCCCTGGCCGATGGGACGGAGCTGTCCGGTGCGGCCATGCCCGCCCGCCCGGTGGCCGTCCCCGGCCGACAAGTCACCATCCACGTCCCGCCAGAGGACGTGATTGTCCTCTCGCCCTGACGGCTCCTCTCCCCGCGGCTCGCCTACAATGCAAAAACTTCACGAATTTCCCGGTTTCTGATGGAATTTCTGCAGGTCGGGCGCATCAATGGCCGACTTGTTCCTGTGAGTAGGCCAGGGAAAAAGGATATGTCCTGGCGCAAAAAAGCTTTTGATGACCTGCCCGCCCTGAGCGTCCGCGGCAAGCCGCTCCGAAGCGCCCTGCGGACGGTTACCATCGCCTGGATGTTCGGCGTCGTCTGGATGTCGTGCATCTCCGGCGCCCAGATGAACCGTTTCGGCAAGCTTCTGGGCTTCACGAACAAAGAGTTCGGGTACATGTCGGCGATCGCCTTCGCGGCGTACTTCGCCCAGCTCGTGGCCGCCGCCATGATCGAGCGCACGGGGCTGCGGAAGTATCAGTTCATTCTCTACGCCTGCCTCCACCGGGCGTTGTGGCTTGCCATCGCCGCCGTTCCGCTCGTGCTGAGCCCCGGGCCAGGGGCCATCACCGCGTTCCTGACCATCTACGCGATCGGTGCGGTGCTGGCGCATATCTCGATGCCCCCCTGGTACAACTGGATGGGCGACCTCATCCCCCGGCGAATCCGCGGCAGGTACCTGGCCAACCGCCGACTGTGGACAATACCGATTCAGATCATGGCCGTCATGGGGACCGGGCTCATCCTGGACCTCGCGACGCGGAAGGGCCCGGGGGGCGCCGCTATCGAGGAATTCACGGTCCAGACGCAGCCGTACCTGCTCTGGGCCATCAGTGGCATCTTTGCCGTGGGGGCCATCTTCGGGATTATCGACGTGCTGCTGTTCCTGCGAATGCGTGAGATCGTCTCGCCGCCGCTGCTGAATGGGTCCGGTGCCAAGAAGCAGAGGCCGCTCGCCGCCCTGGAGGCCGGCTTGTCCGGCATGGGCCGTTTTCTCGTTGAGGCCGTCAAGGACCGCACCTTTCTCAACTACTCCCTCTACGGCGCCACCATTGCCTTCTCCATGACCGTCGGCGGGTTCTTCTTCGTCCGCAACGCCATGGAGAACATCGGCTACAGCAGTTTCGGCACGAACATTGTCTTCATGGTCTGCGGCGGGATCACGTCGCTGCTGACGGCTCGGCTGTGGGGGCGCCTGACGGACCGCTGGGGTCGGCGCCCGGTGCTGATACTTTGCACGGCCGGGGTCGTCTTCAGCCCCATCGGCTGGTTCGTCATTCCGCCCTGCGGACCAGGGGGATTGTGGCTGGCGTATCTCATCGGCGCCTCGACCTGCATGTTCGGTGCGATCATGTGGAGCGGGATCAACCTCGCACAGACGGGCATCATACTGGGCTTCTCCCAGAGCGCGGGGCGGAGCAAGTACGTCGCCACCGCCGCCGCCTTCACCGCCGTCGGAGGCTTCGCCGGCGGGCTCGTCGGCGGGCACCTTGCTGAACTCTTCGACTACCTCCAGAAGGCCCCGATTGTCGTGGGGCCCTTCCGGTGGAACAACTGGCACCTGACGTTCATGGTTTCCATGGCCGCTCGGGCGGCGGCGATCCTCTGGCTGATCGGCATGCCCGACCCCGGCGCCACGCCGTTCCGCGACGTGATGAGGCGGATTCGCTTCAACGCCTACAACAACGTCATGCCCCGGCTGTTCTGGCCCCTGCGGTCGGTCGGCCAGTGGCGGGCGCGCCGGCAGCGGAAGAACGGCAATTCCACCAAGCGCTCCTGGGTGCTGCGGCTGCTCCCGCGACGCCGGAAACGACGCGACACGGCGGCCTGAGCCCTGCGTGCAATTCCCGGGCCGTGAGGTACAATCCCCCCATGGCGATCGAGACCGAGGCTAAGTTCCGCCTGGCCGACCCGCAGGCGATGCGCCAGCGGCTCCTGGCGGCGGGCGCCGAGCCGCTGGGGATGGCCCTGGAAAACAACACCTTCTTCGACACCCCCAAAGGCGATCTGCGGCGGGCCGACTGCGGCGTGAGGATACGGACCGCCGAAACGGCCGGCGGCGGGCGCCGGGCCTCCATTACCTACAAAGGCCCGCGCAGGGAGGGCCCGCTGAAGGTCCGCGCCGAGCACGAAATCGCCATCGACTCGCCCGACGCAGCACGGGCGATCCTCGCCGGACTGGGGTACCAGCCAACGGTCTCGTTCGAGAAGCGCCGCGAGAGCTTCGCCCTGGGCCCGGCGCGCGTCGAGATCGACGAGCTGCCGGAGCTGGGCTGGTTCATGGAGATCGAGGGCGACGACGAGGCCGCCGTCGGGGCCGCCCGCGAGAAGCTGGCTCTGACGGATGAGCCGACCGTCGTCGCCACCTACCTGGCCCTGGTGGCCGAGCACCTCGAGGCCGCCGGCGGGAACCGGCTGGCCTTCCCGCCCTCGGCCGGCTGACTGTCGGGTCGCGGCCACAATGTTTGCATTTCCCCCCCGCGATTTGGTTCAATCGCCGTGGTCACCAGAGAGGAGGACATCGTGATAGCAGCCAAGGACGTCAAGAAACTCGCCCGCGCCCTCGGGGCCGACGCCGTGGGGATCGCCCCGATCGACCGCTTCGAGGGCGCGCCCGTCCAGATGGACCCGCGCCAGATAATGCCCGAGGCCAAGTCCGTCATCGCCATGGCGTTCCGGGTGATGCGCGGCAGCCTGCGCGGCATCGAGGAAGGAACGTTCTTCAGCAACTACTCCTCGATGGGCTACGGCGGGCTGACGTACCTGTACATCCCGCTGGTGGTGATCAACCTGTGCAAGTTCATCGAGGACGCCGGCCACGAGGCCGTCCCCATCGGGCACCAGAGCGACTGGCGGGCCATCGACGAGAACGGCGACGTGTACAACCGCTACAGCCGGCCGGTGGCGCCCGGGCGAGCCAGCCCGGACGTGCAGATTCACCTTCGCATCGCCGCCTACCTGGCCGGGCTGGGGGAGATCGGCTACAGCAAGGTGTTCCTGACGCCCCGGCTGGGGCCGCGCCAGCGGCTTGGGGTGGTGGTCACCGAGGCGGCGCTCGAGGGCGACGAGATCTACGCCGGGCCGACGCTGTGCGACCGCTGCATGGAGTGCGTAAAGCAGTGCCCGGGCAACGCCATCAGCGCCACCGAGACGGTCAAGCTTCAGCTCTGCGGCACGACGTTGGAGTGGGGCAAGCTCGACACCAAGGCCTGCACGGTCGCCTTCCGCGGCGGGCGGATCGACGACGACGTCCCGGACGAAGACCAGTACGACGAGCCGACCTTCGGGCGGAAGATCGCCCGCACCCAGTTCACGCCCTTCTACCACAAGCCGCGCAGGCTATACAACACCGGCGAGGCGATCTGCGGCGGGCGGGGTTGCATGCGGGCGTGTATGATCCAACTCGAGAAGCGCGGCGTGCTCGAGAACCGTTTCGAGAGCCCGTTCCGCCGGCGCGAGCCCTGGAGCGTGGATTGGTCGCAGCCGCCGGGCGGCCAGGCAGGCGCCTCCGCTCCGGCGCCGGGAGAAGGAGGGCCGAAGCGATGAAGTTCGCGGTCGGATACCAACTGCCCCGTGAAGGCGAGGAGCCGTTCGCCGAGGTCGTCGCCGATTACGCCGACGCGATAGCCGAGGTGTATTTCCCCTGGGCCGACATGCCGTCGGGGCGGGCGTCGTCGCCGGACCGCCGCGCCCACACCGACCGGTCCGCCCAGCAGCAGCTCGAGCGCGACCTGGTCGGCTTCCGCCGGATGGGCCTCAAGCTGGACGTGCTGTTCAACGCCAACTGCTACGGCCGGCACGCCATGAGCCGCCACCTGGCCGACCAGGTGGTGTCGGTGCTGGATCACCTCGGCACGCTCGTCGGCGGGGCCGACGTGGTGACCACGACATCCCCGGCCGTCGCGCGGACGGTCAAGCGCCACTGCCCGTCGGTCGAGGTACGCGCCTCGGTCAACATGCGCATCGGCACGGTCAGGGGGATGGAGTACGTCGCCGACCTGTTCGACGGCTACTGCGTCCAGCGCGAGCACAACCGCGACCTGGCCGCCTTGGCGGAGCTGAAGGCCTGGGCCGACGCCCACGGCAAGCGGCTCCACCTGCTGGCCAACAGCGGCTGCCTGGCATTCTGCAGCGGGCAGACATTCCACGACAACCTCGTCGCCCACGATCGGGAGATCGACGAGGAGGCCAACATCGACGGCTTGACGCCCCACGTCTGCTGGAGGTTCTTCCGCGACCGCGCCAACTGGCCGGCGGTGCTCGCGAACACCTGGGTTCGCCCCGAAGACCTGCACCACTACGAAGGCATGTTCGACGTGGTCAAGCTGGCCACGCGGATTCACGACCGCCCGCGGGCTGTGATCGACGCCTACACCCGCGGCCGGCACCGCGGCAACCTGCTGGACCTGCTGGAGCCGACCTTCTCGCGGGCCTTCGCCCCGTTCATCATCGACAACGACTGCTTCCCCGACGACTGGTTCGAGCGCACGAGCACCTGCGGCCGGAAGTGCCATCGATGCGACTACTGCCGGGAGACGCTGGAGAAGGTCCTGGTCCGCGCGGACCAGCCACAGCCGGCGGTCACCTGAGATCAGCTAGCCCGGATGTTGCACGATGCTGGTGCAACATCCGCCCCACGGGCTTCGACGCGAGCGACTTACGTCGCTCTTGCTCA
>CBFCZU010000274.1:0-5397 GCA_965602635.1 uncultured Planctomycetales bacterium
AGGGCATGAAGCGCAGTGCGCCCGTGCTCTTCACCGTGCCTGGGCAGCTCTACGGGAGCGGCCGTCGTCAAGTTCCCTGGTGGCTCCAGGAGATCGAGCGGCCCTTCGACCACTGGTCCGTGCTGGCCCGGTTCCAGTGGGGGGAGAAAGAGAAGGACAAGCACGTGTATCATTTCAGGGGCGTGCCGCAGCAAGAAGTCAAGTTCGCCGACCTGGGCTTGCACGGCGACCGCGAGTATCTGGTATTCGAGTTCTGGTCCCAGAAGTTTCTGGGCAAATCCAAAGGGTCGTTCACAGCGCCGGCGCAAGATACGAACAATGGGCTTCAGGTTTTTGCCATTCGCGAGAGGCGCCCGCATCCGTGGGTCATCTCCACAACGCGCCACATCTCCCAAGGCGGCGTCAGCCTGCTGGCGGAGGCATGGGACCCCAAGCGCCGCGTTCTCTCCGGCACGAGCGCCGTGGTGACGGGTGATCCGTATGTGATGAGCGTGCATGTCCCCGCCGGCTATCGCTTGAAAAGCGCCGACGTCAGCGGCGAGAAGGTCGAGACCGACATCGCGGCGCCGGTGGCCTCTGTCCGAATCACGCCGTCGGCAACCAAGGTCGTGGACTGGCAGGTCAAGTTCGAGGGGGCCGCGCTCAAGCCCCAGGGCAAGAACAGCAGATAGGACTTGCCTACCGCTCGAGCCCTGGGGGAACGGTGCCATGACAGTGACTACGAGCGTTCGCATGGGGCCTCGGGGTCAGGACTGCATTATTCAGTTTCTGAATTCCGCAACGCTGTTCTGGACAAGAGCGCCCCCGGGCGCACATCTATCCCGCATCGTGT
Organism: uncultured Planctomycetales bacterium; assembly: GCA_965602635.1. Lineage (GTDB taxonomy): Bacteria > Planctomycetota > Phycisphaerae > SM23-33 > SM23-33 > CBFCZU01. Next base: position 833 of record CBFCZU010000274.1, read on the forward strand.
TCCCCGATCAGCGCTACGCCGCCGACGTGGAGGTTGCTCATGCCATTCGCCAACAAGTTCCGCGCGATGATGGACTTCCCGTTCGCAGGAGAGACCCTTGGCGGCTTCACCGTCGAGAGTGTCGACGTCCGCGACGACCCAGACGCCCCAGGCACTTATGCGTACTCGGTGCGGATGACGTTGCGTGGCCCCGGCGGACGGCAAGGGGTGCGGCGCGCGCTCAAGCCTCTGTTCGCCACTCACCCAACGACCTTCTCGTGGTACGGCACTCCGTATCAGCTCTGGTTCGGGAAGGCCACCATCGAGAGCCTCGGCGACAAGCGGTACGCCGTGAGCGTCGCGGGGGCCGGGGCACGCATCTTCCTGGCCGATGAGCTGCTTCGCTTCCTCGCCTACCTCCACGAGGAAGGCCACCTGGCCGCTCGACCGGGCGGAGAGGCCGGGAACACGCTGGTCGAGGCGTACCTGTCACGCTACCGCTCTGAGATCAAGCGCAAGGTCGATCGCTACGCCAGCCGACTGCGAAGCACCAAGCACACCTGAAGTCAAGTCCCCAAGGCTGGGGGCGCCATGCTCGGTTGGTGACCTGACCTGGATGACGTGTGGTCGAGCTCGGCGGACACCCTACCTGTGCACTTCGCTCGTGTCCTTCATCGCTTGCGCTTGTGCTTCCACGGGCACTTGGGGCCGCGCTTGCGCGGCCGGAGCACGCGGCCGAGCACCTGCTCCGGTCGAGCCACGCCTCGTCGTGCTCGTCGCACAAGAAGGTCTGCTGGCGACGGTTGCCGCGTTGTGTGATGTGCTGGGGCACGCCCGGCGCCGCCACGCGCGCGAGTCTCGGCATGGCCCCAGCATACCCGCTCCCGGCCGCCGAGGCGATAGCTTGGCTGGGTGTCCCCCGACCTATGTTCGCCCGTTCGATATTGGGCTTCTCCCTCCGGCTCTCCGCGGGGATCACCTCTTCGCCTCTGTGACGCCCATTCCCCATGTCCTGTCTGAGAAGCCCCTTCACAAGGCGAGCGCCCTTACGAGGGGCGCACAGCCCCGCACGAGGGGCTGTGGCAACTGCATCGCGTGCCTGACGATCGTCCTCAAGCTCGTCCGGTGTACCGAGAAGCGGTGGCGGGCCCTCAGCGGTTCAGACCTGATCCCTCAAGTCCTGGAAGGAGTTCAGTTCATCGACGGAGTGAGAAAGGAAGCCGCCGGACCCTTCCCGCGAAACACAACATCTGACAACACCTCGCGCCTGCACGCAGCGTTCTCCTACTCCCGGAGCGTCGTCTGCCACACCCTATTGCGCGTGAGGCTCATCCACAACGCCATGAATGGCCTGCCCATCCAGTGGGCGGTCAAGGTCTTGCCTTGTCTGGCGGGGGTGGCTCAGGTCCCTCTTCCGGCCCGACCACTGTCCACTCCCGTCGATGCTTCGCCCACCAGGCGATGCACACTTTGGCACTGCTCGCGGCCCGTCCGCCATAGACGCGTGCGGCTCCGCTTGTGAGGTGCTTGATGACCGGCAAGAAGTCGTATTCTCCTTTCTCCAGTTCCTGAACGAGCAGAGGCAGTACGAACACGCCCAGGCCCTGGATGTCGGCGTAGATCTTTCCCAAGGGAGTGAACTGCCTCCGTGTTCTGAGGGTTCGGAACTCCGGGTCCAACAGGGTCACGTCGTGCCACAGCTCCGTCGTGCCAGCCCGGCGCTTCATGTCGAACCACTTGCGGCGCAGGGTGGTGAATTCGTGGGACGCCCATTGGGGGCCATTCGTCATCTTGGCCGTCAGCCATGCGTGGAAGGACTCCTCAGACCGAGTATCAGCTCGACCCGGCGACACCTTCATCACGTCGGCAGCAACCCACATCAACTGGAGTTGGTCCGGGGTCTTCTTGCGGACCTCGCGCATCAGATGCGGGAGGCAGCCGGGGCCTAGTGCGATCATCTCCTGGAGAGCAGGGCTCTCGTCCACGATGCCCCGCGCGTTGCTGAGCCAGGAGAGGGACTGGCGCGACTTCTCGAGCAGGCCCTGGAACCTCTGCCTAAGGCCGCCTCGGGCGCCAGGGCGAGCGGGAGTCCCCCCTCTGGACCCGTGGTGGGGACAGGCGAGGAGCAGAAGGAGTGCGAGCGCGATCATCGTGGACCGCATGGTGGTTGCCTCCAATGCGTCACTCGGCGGGGTTCACGGTGACAAGCTGGACGTCCTGCCGCCCGCTGGAGATCCCCTCACCCCCCTGTGTCTGGTAGATCGTGAGATTCGACGTGGCAGCAGGCCCCCTCGTGCTCGATCCGCAGCGGTCGCGCCATGCGAGTGCCCTCGCCCCTCCCCCATCCCCAGCCATCGTACCGCGCGGCTCCACGGAATGCAAGTGCCATGATCGCGCTCTTGCAGGCTGTGTGGCCCCGGCCGGCCGTCGGGCAATCATCCATTGCCGGCGTGCCGGCACACACCGCACCCGTACCGTGCCGTCGCGGTTCTCCGGGAGCGCCTGCTGCCTGCGAGCCTCACGGCAACAGGGCTGGGGCGAGCGTCTGTGGTGATGGTTGTGCCTGCCCGCTCACGGCAAGCGCCAGACCGGGCTCCGGCAAGCGGTCACGGCGTTCCTCGAGGCCGGCACGTTACCGGTTCCGATCCGTCGCGCCCCTGCGTCCGCGGGGGGGAGCGCCCGACGGCAGCGGCTGAGGCGAGCGCGTCGGTCCCAGCAACCCCAAGCGGCCGTCCCTGGTAACGATCAGCCGATCGATGTTGACTGTTCGCTTGCCGCTCGGGCGGTTTGGGTCGGCGTGCGCGTGGTAGACGAGGAACGTCTCGCGGCCGTCGGGCGACGTGGTGGCCGAGCAGTGGCCCGGCCCGGAGACGCCGAGGCGCTCGTTCCGCGAGACCAGTGGGTTGCGGGAGGACTTCCGCCATGGCCCCAGCGGATTCGCGGCCGTGGCCCAGCCGATCCCGTAGAACGGCTCGGCGTAGTGGTTCGCCGAGTAGGTCATGTAGTACCGAGGGCCCCGGCGGAACACGAACGCGCCCTCGTTGCACAGGGACCGCCCGGCCGGCGGCGTCTCCCAGGGCTGCTCGGCCTTCGTGCACAGCACGGGCCGTCCCAGAGGCCCGGAGAGGTCTCGTTTGAGCTTCACCGCGTGGATCTGGCCGTAGAGCTTGCGCGTGGGCTGCTCCACCACGCCCACCTTGGCGAAGTACAGGTACGCCGTACCGTCCCTGTCTGCGAACACGTGCCCGTCGATGCAGGAATAGCCCGGGTCGCACCACGGCGCGTGGACGTCGCGATACGGCCCGGCAGGGCCATCGGCCACGGCCAGACAAATGCGGAAGCCCGCCTTGTCGCCGTCGGCATCCTTGCGGTTAGCGCTGTAGACCAGGTAGTACCGATCCCGGCAGTGGAACAGCTCCGGCGCCCAGAACGACCGTTCGCCCCAGCCGTTCCGGCCGCGCCGGTACGCGAAGCCGCCCGGCGTCCAGTCGACCAGATTCGCCGACGACCACAGCCGAAATCCGCTGCCCGAGTCGGTCGTACCGGTGAGATAGTACGTTCGCCCGTAACGAACGACGAACGGGTCGCCCATCCGCAGCCCCGCTCCGACCGGGTTGGTGTAGGTCTCCCCCTTTACAGGCTCGTGCGCCTGCCCCGCCGCGCCGATTGGCAGCAATGCCATGCAGGCTCCTGCTACGGCCTTCGCCAGAGGGCCCCAGGATGGGTCATACATGCGGCACACCGGACCGACCTGTCCCACTTGGATGTGGCTGACCCCGTTGGCCAGCCCTCCCGGCGGCCACTGTAACGCGTCCTGGGCCGCAGAGTCAAGTGGCTCCGGTTGAGTTCCTTCAGGCCCCTGGCAATGACGAAGGCGTGGGCAGCCGTGCGCGGCGCAGCGCACTCACGCAGGCCCACAGGCGCATGGCTTTGCCGTCGGGCTTTACACGGCAAGCCATCGCCATTATCCTCTCGTCTCGGGCCGCCTTCCTGTTCGCACCCTTTGCGCGAGCTCCCGCCACGCGGAGTGCTCTGGGGCGCGAGCACGACACCGACCACGAAGGGGACGGCATGAGTGGCCTGCTGTACCGCGAGGACATGGATGAGGTGCGGGCGCGGCTGACGACGTGGTGGAACGGCGGCGACATCGGGCGGCCGGCCATGCAGATCACGGCGCCGCGCGAAACGCCGGCCGAGAAGATCGCCGCGCTCCCCGAGCCCGAGGGCTGGGTGACCCACTACTCGACCCGCGACTTCGACTACCGCCTGAACCTGGCGGCCCGCGCCTGCATCCACACCCACTACCTGGGCGACGCCGTGCCCGTGGTGTCGCCCGACCTGGCGCCGAACTGCCTGGCGCTGTACCTGGGCTGCCAGGGCGTCGAGGGGCCGGGCACGTGCTGGTGCGAGCCGTGCTTCGAGGAGCCCGAGGAGGCGCGGTTCGACTACGACCCCGAGAACTTCTACTGGCAGTTCAGCCTGCGCCTGGGCCGCGAGCAGCGCCGCATGGGCCGAGGGAAGGTCCTCCTCCAGTTCCCCGACCTGATCGAGGGGCTGGACACGTTGGCCGCGATGCGCGGCACGGA
>CBFCZU010000275.1:0-5393 GCA_965602635.1 uncultured Planctomycetales bacterium
CTTTCCGAAACTTTCCGTTTCGTTCCGTTTCGTTCCGTTTCGTTCCGGAGTTTTCCGTTTCTTTCCGTCCCGATCCAGAGGCCTCCGCGACGGCGAGCCCCTCACCATGTATGCACGGAGGTCGTCTACCTGGCCGGTTTGGGGCGGATCGTCTTGCCCGAGGCGTACAGCAGCAGGTTCCGCATGATCTCGAAGCTGCTCTCGGGGCTGTAGCCCTTCAGCCCCCAGCAGGGGTAGCCCAGCAGGCCGACGGTCAGGTCGTCGCGGCTGAAGATGACGGCGATGCGGCCCTTGTGGATGATCGCCCGGATGCGGGGCCTGCTCGGCGGCCTGGCGGCGAGCATCGACGTCCTGCGGAAGGTCGCCTTGGTGATGGTCGGCCCGACCTTGGTGAAGATGGGGTGGCTGAGCGCGATCGGCCCCTCCTCGGCATCGCTCAGCAGGTCGGCGAGCTCCTTGCGGGCGGCGTCGGCGAAGGGCTTGCTGCCGCCCGCGGCGTCCACGATGAGCGTCCCCCCGCCGCTCAGGTACGCGGCCAGGGCCTTGCGCTGCTCGTCCGAGAGCGAGAACTCGGTGGTGCCCGTCATGGCGGCGACGGGCCAACGGCTGGCGTCGAGCCCGGCCGGCGGCGTCGGATCGGAGACAGTCACCTCGACCCGGTGGCGGTTGCCCATGAGGATCGCGAACCGCTTCCACGCGAGCGGCTCGGGCTGGTAATTGCCGGCGTGCTTGACGATGGCCACCTTGAGCTTCTCGACCGGCACGAACTCCCGGGCCTTGGGCCAGTGGCTCACGCCGCGGCGGCGGAGGGAGCCCTTGTCGGTGACGAAGAAATAGATGTTCGCCCCCAGGGCGAAGGCGCTGGTCTGAGTCTTTACTGCGTTGATCTGCCACGGCAGCGAGAGCTGCCTGGGCGAGTGGATGGCCAGCAGGCGGACGCCGTTGGAGATGCCCTCCAGGCTCTTGGCGTCGGCGGGGATCTTGAATTGAATCTTGTAGATGGGATGATCATCCCCCAGCCGCTTGAGTTCGTAGTCGGGGAACATCTTGGCGTAGATCCGCCTCATGGCCATGGTGAAGGGGATCTTGTCGCCGGCGGCCTCGGAGAGGATCACCCCGCCCTGGAGGACGTACTCGCGGAGCTTGTCGATGTCCTTGCCCGAGAGCTTGGGGGCGCTGGCGCCGGAGACGTAGAGTATCGGGGCGTCGTGCCGCTCGGCCACCGGCACGCCCATGTGGATGATCTGCCAGTTGACGGGCCTCTCGAACTTGCCGCTGATCCAGCGGGTGAGGTTGGCCAGGTCGCGCGGGCGGGTGTTCCAGGTGCCGCTGTACTTGAGCTTGTTGAACAGGACCGGATGCTGCCCGCGCGCCAGGAACAGCAGGGCGAAGGCGCTGTTGATGGGCCCGCCCCAGCCGCCCTCGGACTGCTTGTCCAGCAGGGCCTTGGCGCCGAGCTTGTACCAGTCCTTCTTGCCGAAGTACTTGTACCCGCTGGCGAGCCCGACGCGCTCGACGCCGTAGAGGTAGTAGTAATAATGGCTGGCGCCCTTGCGGGGATTGGCGTCGGGCGAGAAGTGCTCGTCCAGCCAGGCCAGGCCCCTCTCGATGGGCGGGTTGCTGGCGTTGCCCTTGGCGAGGATGAACTCGCTCCCGCGGGCGGCGTCGAGGCAGATGAACAGGCTCGCCAGCCCGGCGACGCTCATCGACCCGTAGCTGGTGCCCGTGCGCTGGTAGCACCACCCGCCGTCGGACTGCTGGTCGGCGAGCCAGTGCTTCTCGACCTTCTTCCAGTAGGCCCGGGGTACCTCGACGGCGTTTCGGGCCCCGGCCCAGACGCCGAGCACGGCGAGCTGGCTGTTGGAGTTGTCGTACCTGCCGGCGCCCTCTTCGGTGCGGCGCCCCCGCCCTCGGGGGATGTAGTCGTAGGCCCCGTTCGCGTCGACGCCCTTGACCAGGTAGTTGACGTCCGTTATCAGATTGCGGCGGTACTTGCTGCTGGTGCCCAGCATGCTCCATACGTTCGCCCGCAAGGAGACGGCGTAGGTGCCCCTCATCTTGGCCGACGCCAGCCACTCGAGTGTCTTCTTGACGCGCGCGTCCTGGTGGTTCTCGCCGGCGGCCAGGAGGGCATACAGGCACAGGGCGGTCCTGCCGCCGTGGTCGTCGCGGGCCAGTCTGCGCCCGGGCCTGGGCGCGGGTTCGGGGGGCCAGTGTCCCTCGGACCATCGCGACCAGAGGTAGGCCTTGGCGGCCTTGATGGCGTCGTCAACGGCCTGGTCGTCCCACTCCTGGGCCAGCGCCCGCCCGCCAATTGCACCGACGGCAAGAAGGAAGATCAGCCCCGTGGCGAACCAGCGCATGGGCATCTCCTGTTTCCTGCCCTTGCCCGCCCCGGCCGCGCGGCGGCAAGGTCACTGCTGGCCGTTTCTATCCTCGGCCACGCGGGCGACGGACACGACGCGGTCGGCGCCCTTGAGCCCGATCAGCCGGACGCCCTGGGTGGCGCGCCCGATGGTCCTGAGCTCGCCGATGCCGATGCGGACGATCATGCCGGTCTTGGTAATCAGGATCAGCTCGTCGTTGTCCGCGACGCTCTTGACGGCTACGACCTTGCCGTTCCGCCCGCTGGTGCGGATGTTGATGATGCCCTTGCCGGCGCGCGACTGGACGCGGTAGGCGTCGAACTTCGTCCGCTTGCCGTATCCCTTCTCGCAGACGGTCAGCAGCGTGGCGGCGGGGTTGACCACGGCCATGTCCACCACCTTGTCGCCCTTGCGCAGGGCGATGCCCCGCACCCCGGCGGCCGTCCGCCCCATCGCCCGCACGTTCGTCTCCTTGAAGCGGATGGCCATCCCCTCGCGGGTGCAGAGCACGATCTCCTCGTCGCCGTGCGTGATGGTGGCGCCGATGACCACGTCGTCCCCGTCGATTCCCGTCGCCAGGATGCCGCCGCGGCGGGGGTTGGCGTAGGCGCTCAGGGCGGTCTTCTTGATCCGCCCCATCTTCGTGGCCGTGATGAGGAACCGATCATCGAACTCGCGCACGGCAAGGACGGCGCAGATGGCCTCGTTGCGATTCATCTCGAGCAGGTTGACGATGGCCCGCCCCTTCGACTGGCGGGTCATGGAGGGCACGTCATAGACCTTCTGCCAGTACATCCGCCCGTTGTTCATGAAGAAGAGCATGTAGTCGTGCGTGGAGGCGATGAAGAGCTGCTCGATGAAGTCGCCTTCCTTCTTGTCCGAGCCGATGATGCCTCTGCCGCCCCTGCCCTGGCGGCGATAGGTGGTCAGCGGCATGCGCTTGATATAGCCCTCGTGGCTGCGGGTGACCACCACGTCCTCGTCGGCGATGAGGTCCTCTATCTGGAACTCCTCGACGTCGCCGACGATGTCAGTGCGCCGCTGATCGGCGTACTTTTCCTTGATCTCGAAGATGTCCTCGCGGATGACGTCGAGCAGTCGGCGCTCGTCGCCGAGGATGACCTCGTAGCCGGTAATCTCCTCGACCAGTGCGCAGTAGTCTTCGGCGAGCTTCTTGATCTCCAGCCCGGTGAGCCTCTGGAGCTGCATGGCGAGGATGGCGTCGGCCTGGACGGCGGTGAGGTGCTGGTCGGTTCTGCCGGCCGTGCGGACGAAGGCCTTGGGAAGCAGCTTGCGAACCGTCGCCCGCTCGGTCAGCCGCAGCTTCCTGGCCATCAGACGCTCCTTGGCGGCCGGAACGTCCGGGCTCTTCTTGATGATGTTGATGATCTGGTCGATGTCCGCCACCGCCAGGATCAGCCCCTCCAGCAGGTGCGCCCGCTGGCGGGCGCGGCGGAGAAGGAAGTTCGTTCGGCGGCGGACCACCTCCTTGCGGTGCTCGAGGAAGGCCTCCAGAAGCTGCTTGAGCGTCAGCGTCCGCGGGGCGCGGTTCACCAGGGCGATGTTGATTATGCTGAAGGTGCTCTGAAGCGGCGTGTACTGGTAGAGCTGCTTGATGACCAGATTGGGGTCCACCCCTTTCTTGAGTTCCACGACGACCCGCATCCCCGTCCGGTCGGAGTGGTCCTGAACGTCGGCGACTTCCTTGATCCGCCCGCCCCTGACCGCGTCGGCGACCCGCTCGATGATCGTGGTCTTGAGCACCTGGTAGGGAATCTCGGTGATGATGATGTTGGTCTTGCCGCCGCGCGTCTGCTCGGTGTGCATCCGGGCCCTGACGGTCAGCCGCCCCCGCCCGGTGGTGTAGCCCTCGTAGATGCCGTTGCGCCCGCAGATCAGCCCGCCGGTGGGGAAGTCCGGCCCCTTGACGATCTTCATCAGCGCCACGATGTCGGCGTCGGGCTGCTCGATCAGGTGCACCAGGGCGTCGCAGATTTCGCCCAGGTTGTGAGGCGGCAGCGACGTGGCCATGCCCACCGCGATGCCTTGGGCGCCGTTTACCACCAGGTTGGGGAACTTGCCCGGCAGGACGGTCGGCTCGGTGCGGGTGTCGTCGTAGTTGGCCTGCATGTCCACCGTGTCGAGCTGGATGTCCTCCAGCATCTCCATCGCCGGGGCGGTCATGCGGGCCTCGGTGTATCGCATGGCGGCGGGCGGGTCGCCGTCTATCGAGCCGAAGTTGCCCTGCGGATCGACCAGCGTGTACCGCAGGTTCCACTCCTGACCCAGGCGGACAAGCATGGGATACACGACCGACTCGCCCCCGTGCGGGTGGTAGTTTCCGGACGTGTCCCCGGCGATCTTCGCGCACTTGCGGTGCTTGGTGCGCGGACCAAGCCGCAGGTCGTGCATCGCCATCAGCACCCGGCGCTGGGAGGGCTTCAGCCCGTCGCGGGCGTCCGGCAGGGCGCGATCGACGATCGTGCTCATCGCGTAGGTCAGATACGAATCCCGCATCTCCTCTTCGATGGGCAGGTTCTCGATCCGCTCGCCGTCGAAGGTCAGCTCGGACCCCGCAGCCGCGGCCTCGCCAGCCTGCTGGTCGGGGGGCTTGGGTGGCTCTTCGGCCTTCTCGACTGGCTTGGCGGGCTTGGTCTGCTTGCCCTTGGCGGGTTGCTTGGCTCTGGAGGCTCTCCGTTTGGCCACCGCTATCGCTCCTGTCCAGAATCCCAAGGTACCAACTGCGCTCCGGCCGGAGCCCGGCAATCGCTCGGGAGGAGCCCGCGGACCTCCGTGTCCGGAGTTCGGATTATGCCATATCTCCAAGGCGAAGTACAGGGCAAGCCGCTCCTCACCCCGCCGGCCGGGGAAGTGCCCCTGCCTTGCCAGAGGGCCTCGCCGGAGGTATGTTTTCAGCATGGCAGCATCGACGGACGAGCGCGCGGACCCATCCCCCAAGGGACCCGACGCGGAAAGGGCACATCCGTTGCCGGATGGCGGCATCGACAACAGGCCGGACCTGCCCCC
>CBFCZU010000276.1:0-5367 GCA_965602635.1 uncultured Planctomycetales bacterium
CCGGGCTTTAGGGTCCCGCTCGGAACCCATTTCCCCTCTTCGTTCGCGTGGCTTGTCCGGCGAAGCAGGACGGCGAAGCCGGATTCGCGGCATGAAATGGACAAGCCCCTGCTGTCACAGGACTTACGCATTTCGGACCCGTTCCGAAACGTTCCGTTCCTTTCCGGAACTTTCCGAAACTTTCCGTTTCGTTCCGGAACTTTCCGGAACTTTCCGTTTCGTTCCGTTCTGTTCCGTCTGGTTCCGAACGGACTTCCTATTGCCTGGTGCCGAGCTGCGAGTGCTGAGTGCGGAGTGCTGAGTGCGGCGGGCACCCTAGGGACCCATTTCCCCTCTTCGTTCGCGTAGCTTGTCCGGCGTAGCCGCTCCGTCGCCATAGCTATGGAGCGCCTGCCTGACCGGCAGGCAGGTCGGCGACTCGGCGAAGCCGGATTCGCGGCTCAAAACAGTCAATGCATTGTGCTGCAAGGGCTTACGTATTTGGGACCCGTCGCGGAACGTTCCGTTTGGTTCCGAAACTTTCCGTTTCGTTCCGCTTTGTTCCGCTGTGTTCCGGGCGGCTGCGGCGTCTTGCCCGAGGCCGCGGGGTGGCGGCTGGCCGAGGTTGGGGAGGCTGGTTTTCCCGCAAGGGCGACTTCGGGAGGTTGCGGCGGCGCGGGCTTTGGCGTAGTATCCGGGCAGCGGAACTGGGACGCAGACGGAACGACCAAATCGAAGCCGAAGGCGCCTAGCGAAAGGGACGGAAATGCATCGGGCACTTCGAATCACGCTGTGCGTAGCCCTAGCCGGGGCGGTCCTCGCCTCAGCCGGCTGCTCCACAAGGATCTCGCCGAAGGAGTTCATCAGCCGCTACCAGACCAACATCTCCGTGCCGAACCCCGACTCGCCCAAGCTGCCTTGCCGGATCTTCCTGGGCCAGCGGAAGGGATACTATTGCATGAAGGACAAGATCCCCCACAGCCAGGGCGGCGGGTTCTTCGGCACGCGGGCGACTTTCCGCTGCGAGGTTGCGCAGTTCCCGGACGATTTCCCCGACGCCTACAAGCCGGGCGACAGCGTGATCGACGGGCGGAAGGGCGCGCGGTTCAGGTACCTGATCCAATCCTGGCGGCCTGTGGCGGCCCCGGCGGGCGAGCCGGCCACCAGGCCCGTGACGGAGTAGCAGCCCGGGCATGAAGGTTGCGGTCATCATCCCGGCGGCCGGGGCGTCCAAGCGCTTCGGGCGGAAGGGCAAGAAGGTCTTCGAGCGCGTGAAGGACCGGCCCGTCTTCATCCGCTCGATTGAGCTTTTCGTCAACCGCGACGACGTCTGCCAGGTCCGGCTGGTTGTGGCCGAGGAAGACCTGGAGACCTTCAAGACCCGCTACGCGGCCAACCTGGGCTTCATGGGCGTCAACCTGGTGACGGGCGGGGCCGAGCGGACCGACTCGGTGCGGAACGCCCTGGAAGGCGTGGCCGAGGAGGCGGACTTCATCTGCATTCACGACGCGGTTCGCCCATGCGTCTCGGAGCTGTGGATCGACGAGGTGTTCGCGGCGGCCGAGAGGACCGGGGCGGCGATCCTGGCCTGCCCGCTGCACGGGACGCTCAAGAAGGTCGGCCCGGACAACGTCGTCGTCGAGACGAGCGACCGCGAGGGCCTCTGGGAGGCCCAGACGCCGCAGGTCTTCGGCAAGGACATCCTGCTGCGGGCGTACGCCGGCGCCAACGGCCCGGCCACCGACGACGCGGCGCTGGTCGAGGCGACCGGCCAGCCGGTGACCGTGGTGCGGGGCGACCCGCGGAACATAAAGATAACGACCAGGTCGGACCTGAAGCTGGCGGCGGCGGTGGTGGGCTCGCTGCCCCGCCCCAAGCCCAAGGCCCCCGCCGGGCCGTTCGATGACGCACGCTGGTGAGAAAGCTCGCCGGAAGAAGGAGACGGCGGTAGGATGAGATAGCGGCGGGCAGTTGAGTTGAACCTCTGGGACCGGTGATAAAGGAATCTACGATGGCAACCAGGAAGGTTAACTCGGTCTGGCTACTGGCGGCAGCGTGGGCGATCGCGGGCGCGGCGGCATTGATGGTCGGGGGATGCGACCGCCCCTTATCCCGGGCGACGGCCGACGGCGAGATAGTGGACACCGTGGCGGTCAATCCCGACGACGACGCCGAGATCACCGCCGTGGCCGCGCTGAAGGACGCTCACGCCAAGTACGACAACGCCCTTTCGGTGCTCCGGGCCTACTACGAGAAGACCGGCGCGCTGGACGAGCAGACCTGGGCGGGCAAGGAGCTGGAGAACCTCAAGGACGCGCAGGCCTTCAGCTTCGAGGGCGTCGCGGTGGTCACCGAGCCGCCGACGCAGTCGCTGGATGACGCCAACGAGCCGGCCCTGGTCGAGGCCGTGGTCAAGGCCCGCAAGAACTGGCAGGGGGCACTGGCGGCGCTGGGCGAGTACTACAAGTCGATCGGGCACGGATTCAAGCTGGCGCTGGTGCGGAACGTCCAGCAGCGGTTCGACCTGGTGTACGTGTACACCTACTACCTGCACGCGGAGATCCCCCCTCCCAGCCGCAAGCCCACCCAGTACGACAAGGCCGCCGATGGGCTCTTCGAAGAGGCGCTGGGGCTCTACAAGCGCGCCAAGCCGCTGCCGGGAATCACCAACTACCGGCAGCAGCGCCACGCCCTGCTGCTGTTCCGCCAGCTCATCGAGAAGTACCCCAACAGCACGAAGATCGCCCAGAGCGCCTTCTACATCGGCGAAATCTACAGGGAGTACTTCCGCCAGCACATCCGAGCAGTCCACTGGTACAGGCGGGCGTGGGAGTGGGACCCCAACATAATGCTCCCGGCCCGGTTCTGGGCAGCGGTCACCTACGACTACCACCTGGGCGAGTATACCAAGGCCCTCAAGCTCTACAGGGAGGTCATCAAGAAGGAGACTTTTGACTGGACGAACGTCATCTTCGCCAAGAGGCGCGCCAAGCAGTTGAGCGAGCGGAAATAGCGGCCGCGTCCGACGGGCGCTTCGCCCCGGGCAAAAGTGCGGAATTCCGAAACGCTTCGGGCCGATGAGCGTTATACTGGGCGAGATGAGCGTTTGGCTGCGTGGGGGTTGTGCGCCGTGCGGCCGGCACAGGGAAGGAGCGCGACGATGGTTGCCAAGTCGAGCAGGCTGATCGTAGCGGCGGCACTGGCGGCGGGCATCTTGATTCCCTCAATTCCCGCCAGCGCCGAGTTCGACAATCCCAAGGCCAAGGCGCCTCCGCGCGCCAAGCCGCAGCGCCGCAGCGCCGGCGAATCGCTACCCCCGCTGCCGCTGCCGGCCACGCCGCTGCGGCGGTCCGAGCGCAAACGCCAGCCCGCCCCGCCGGCACTGGTGGGCATGATGACGTTCGGCGGGTCGCGCTTCGTCATTCGCGACGGCAAGCGCGTCGCGGTCGAGGCCTTCCCCACCACGCAGATCGACATCGAGCGGCTGACCAGCTACGCAAACCGCCGCCTGGGCATTCGCTATCGATACGTCCTGACCAATCCCAAGAACTTCTCCTGGAACCCGGTGGAGCTGCCGCTGCTGTACATCACCGGCTGGACGCCCATGCCGGCCCTGTCCGATGAAATGCTCGCCAAGCTGCGGCGGTACCTCTACGACGGCGGGACGCTGGTGGTCCACGCCCAGTGCGGGCGCAAGGAGTTCGTAGAGTCGGCCCGGCGTGAGATCGCCCGGCTGTTCCCGCGCCGCCAGTTGGCGCCCATGAGCACCGACTCGCCACTGTTCCGCAGCTACTTCCGCATCTCGCAGATGCGCATCCGCGAGGGCTCCAAGCCCTTCAAGTCAGGCCCTCCGCACCTGGAGGCGGTCCACCTCGGCTGCCGGCCGGCGGTGATCTTCTCCCCGATCGACCTGAACTGCGGCTGGGACGTGGTCCGCAACCCCATCGAGGGCGGCACGCTCTACCATCAGCGGGACGCCCTGGCGCTGGGGGTCAACATCATCACCTGCACGCTGGCCAACCTGAAGTACGCCCGGGCCTTCGCCACCGAGAAGGTCTTCCACGAGAAGAACGAGAAGACGCGCGATCAACTGGTCATCGGGCAGGTCGTCCATAGCGGCGACTGGGACCCCACACCCCACGGGCTGCCGAACCTGATGAAGTACCTCTCGCGCCACACCACGCTGAGCGTGCAGTTCAAGCGAGTTCCGGTCAGCCTGTCGGAGGAGAAGGTCTTCGACCACGTGGTGCTGTACATGGCCGGGCTGCGGGACTTCAAGTTCACCAACGGCGAGGTGGCGCGCCTGCGAACGTACCTGGCCAGCGGCGGGGTGCTGGTGGCCGACGCCGCCGCCGGATGCAGCGAATTCGACGTCGCCTTCAGGCGCGAGATCAAACGCGTCCTGCCGAAGGCCCAGCTCAAGACCATCCCGCTGGACCACCCGCTGTACAAGGCGCCGTTCACGATCCGCACGGTCAACTACACCGAGGCGGTGAGGGCCGCCGAGCCGCAGCTCAACGCCCCCGCCCTCCAGGGAATCACCATCGACGCCGCCCTGGCGGTGATCTACTCGCCGTATTCGCTGGGCAACGGGTGGGAGCAGATCGACTACCCCTACAACCTCGGCTACGCCGACGTCGACGCCCTCCGGCTGGGAGTCAACATACTCGCCTACGCCGTGACGCACTGAGGCGAGCACCGCCCCGCCCCCGAGGCCAGGCCGCAGCGCGAGGGAGGGGCCGGCCGAGCCCGCCCGACCTCCAACACTTCGAGGCTTGCCCTGAAATGGCAAACGAGAATCAGTTCAGAGTGAAAACCCGGTTCATCGCCACCCGCAACGTCAAGGAGTTCCGCGAGACCATCGACCGGTGGGTGGACGAGGACGACGTCGTCCTGGAGATCGGCTGCGAATGGGGCACCACGAGCGTGCTGATAGCCCCCCGCTGCAAGGAGCTGGTGGCCGTTGACATCAGCGGCGAATGCATCGAGCGGGCCAGGCAGAAGCATCCCGGCATCCGCTTCGAGGTGCTCGACGCATTCGACGTCCGCGCCGCGCTGCGGCTCGGCGAGCAGTTCACGAAGATCTACATCGATATGTCTGGGCTGTCGGGGTATCGCTCCCTGCTCGACGTCATCGCCCTGCTGACGATGTACGCGACGGTCCTCAGGCCGGAGGCGATCATCGTCAAGAGCGGCGCCCTGAAGCATTTCGCCTCGCGCTGCACCGCGTGGGGGCAGGACCCGCAGGGGCGAACTTCCGCGCGATGAGCCCGCCGGCAAAGGCGGTTCGCGCCGCGCTTCGGTTGTGCTAGCATCTTGGCCATGACCAAGCAAGAGGTGATCATCGACGCCGTGGAGTTTCGCCGGCCCGCCTACGTGCCATGGCAG
>CBFCZU010000277.1:0-5367 GCA_965602635.1 uncultured Planctomycetales bacterium
GGTGAACTTGAGAATCGACCTGGGCAATACGCTCTCCTACAGCGACACCTGGCCCGTGGACTGCAAGAAGACCAGGCAGATCCGCCGGGCCGCCCTGGATCACGTGATCCGAAGCTATCCCTGGGATCGCCGCGATTTCTGGACGCCCACGTTCCTCATGGCGTCCGGCGACGATGCTGCCCTGGAGTTGGCGCGGCGCCACCTGTGTGCCGACCTGAAAGACGAGTATCCCGAAGGCCGCGGCGCCCGCACATGGAACCAGAGCTACAAGCTGATCAACCTTTCCGAGTACTACCTGCTCACGGGCGATTCGTCGGTGTTGCCGGCGATCCGACACCACGCCGAGTGCGTTGCGTGGGCGCAGTACCGCAGCGGCAGTTGGTCGCACGGCGGCGGTACGGGGTCGGCCGGCCCGGGACTTGTGGACGGTGGTTACGGGGAAATCAACTGCGCCGGCCTGGGCGCCTTTGTCGGGCTGTGCCTCGCGCGGCAATGCGGCATCGAGCCCTACGACCACACGCTCCCGCGGTCCATTCGCTTCTTCGGCAAGTTCTGCGGCACCAATTTCCCCTACGGACTGGGCAATCCCGGGATGCTTGGCGGCCGCATGGACAACGGGATGAACAGCATGGCCGCGATTGGCTTCCACCTGTTGGGCGAAGACGAGATGGCCCGCCGTTGGGCACGGACGGTGTGTTACATGTGGATGGGGCGCGAGCGTGGCCACGCCGAGGCCATCTTCAGCGCAGCCTGGGGGCCGGTCGGCGCCGCGCTGGCGCCCAAAGAAGAATTTCACGCATTCATGAACCACATGCGGTGGGCGTACGAGATGGGGCGCACGCGAGAGGGTGCCTTGACCTTCATGCGCGGCGGGCGATGGGTTGGCCCCAACATGACCGCGGCCATGGGCCTGTTCCTCTACCTGCCCGAGCGTCGCTTGCAGATCCTGGGAGGCGACAGCGTTTTTGCCCGGCGCCCACCCAGGGGATTGGAGGAAGCGGCCCAACTCTACAAGGACAAGACGTGGAAGCAACTGCAAGCCTTCCTGGACAACTACATCAAGAACGCCGAGAACTCAAAGGATACTCCCCCCAACGCCCTGAGGTACGCCCGAAGACTGCTTGGCGCCTACAATCGGTTGGAGGAGCACGCCACGGCAACGCTGGGGATCATCGAGCAATCCATTCGGGGTGGCATGCAGGCGACCGCGAAGACTCAACTCGACCTGCTGGCCAAGCTGCTTGGCGAGGAGCGGCCCGAAGCCGCCCGGCTGCGCGAGCAGTTGGGTGGTGGCAAACTCAAGGATCGGCGTGTCGAGAAGCCACAGCCCCTGGTCAACGAAAAGGGAATCGTCAGATCGCTCAAGCTGGCCACCGGGGGCGTTGACAACGGCTTTGCGCACAGTCCCGACTACATCGCAGGGGTCAACAAGCAGGGGTTCGAGGGGATGACGGCGGAGCAGATCGCCGGATTCCTCGCACATTGCAGCGGTTCGGTGGTCGGTGGCGCAATCCGGGCGCTGGCGGAACACGGTGAAACAGTCATGCCGCTTCTGAAGCGGCTGCTCACCGACAAGCATCCCGGCATCCGCGCCGGAGCCCTCTCGACGCTCGCTCGCATGTACCGGTCCGACGCCAAGGAATACCGCACCGACGTGCCGGCGGAACTGCTGGGGATCATCAAGCTGGCCCAACCCCTGACCCAAGACCGTTCACGTTGGGTCCGGAATGCGGCCACTGGACTCCTGCTGAGCATGAAGGTCATCAATGAAGACATCTACGGGGTCCTGCGCGAGATGGCAAGGCTGGAGGGGGCCAAGATCGGCCATTGCGTGCGGTATGGCATCAAGGACCCCGCCATCAGGACCGAGCTGTGCATGGAGCTGATCAACACCGCCAATCGCAGCAAGAGCAAGGTGCCCTCGAATTACAAGCCCCTCAACTGGGCCGCGGGAGCCCATCTTGACCTGTGCGAGCCGTACATCCAGACGGCCATCGACACATTGAACAACCCTGAAGTGCTGATGCTGTACGGATTCTTCTCCCAAGGCCCCCCGAACAACTCCCTGAAGATCCTCTTCACCTACCACGACAACCCGCTCGTCCTCAAACACCTGCCGGACGTGCTCCGCTTCGGGGCCCGGAAGCGGGAGAAGTTCAATCACTACTGGGTTCCCTGCATCGAGTATCCACACCGCATCGTCATCGAGCTCGGCCCCAAGGCCCTGCCGATCGTGGACGCCTTCTGCAAGTCCGAACGGGCCCTTTACAGGCGGATCCAGGCCGGACAGGATGAGCAGCCCGTCTGGTGGAGGGAAGACTCCGTCGAGTTCCTGGAGACCTGGTGCAGGGAAATGCAGGTGACAGCCGAACTGGTCAAGTGCCTGTACGGCCAGAAGCCACCCGAGCAAGCCATCCCGTCGCTGTGCGGGATCTACTTGTCGAATCGCCTCTGGGGCGCGTGGGAACGTCAACAGATCCGTAACCACCTCGCCCACATGGGCATGAAAGTTGTTCCAGCATTACGGCGGGCGGTTACGGCAAGGGAATCGTCCCCAAAGGCCGAGATCGACAAGCAGATAGCTGCCAAACGGGCTGAAGTCGAAGCCGCAGGACACCGACACGAGAAGCGAAAGCGCCAGGAGGAACTTGATGCCCTCTTGGACACGGACCAGCGATTCAGCGAACTAGCGGAACTGGCGTCGCTGATCGAGGCACGCAGCGCCAGACAGGCTTCCGCAGCCCGTGTCCAGACCCTCTGTCGGTTCTATGTCAAACGGCCGTGGGGCAAACAATACGCGTTCGTTCGCGCAGACAGCTCTTACATTCGACAGTTTGATGAAAGCCAGCTCGCCTTGATTCGCGACACATTGCAGCGATGGGGCGAGGCAGCTTCGCCAGCCTTGCGGGCGTTCATCAAGGCAGACGAGCAATCGCTGGCTCATGCTCTCGCGGAACTGGGGACGCAGGAGAAGCACTGGAGCCAGCAACGAGCCCGTCTGCGTGGATTGCCGCTTGCCCGCATCGCACGCGAGCGCGAGGACATCCAGGCGATCCGGGCTGAACTGAAAGACCTGGCGGACCTGATCGAATGCGGCACCAGAGAGCAACTCTCCCAGCAGCAGATCAGGCGGCTGTGCTTCATCTATACGCGGAGAGGCTGGCCCAAGCAGAATCAGTTGATCGGCCGTCTGCTGGAGCGCTCCGGGGCCCGCGGCGCACCGGTCATCCAGGAGCACATCCAACGGGAGAAGAAAGCCCTGCCCGAGATTCGCTCGGTCATTGAACTTGCCATGCCCAAGGTTTCATCGACCCC
Source organism: uncultured Planctomycetales bacterium (assembly GCA_965602635.1). Classification (GTDB taxonomy): domain Bacteria; phylum Planctomycetota; class Phycisphaerae; order SM23-33; family SM23-33; genus CBFCZU01. The sequence continues at coordinate 3,316 of CBFCZU010000277.1, forward strand.
CACCAAGTGGCGTCACGATCGTGCCGTCACCCTGGAGAAGAGCATCCGGCAAGGCATCAAGGAACTTCAGAGCATTGTGCAGGCCATCCAGTGAATTCGTTCATCGTTGCTCACAACCTCGCGCACGCCGCCGCCGTGTGGGGCGCGCGAGGCGTGCGATGCTGCGGATGCCGGGCCGACTCCTCGTTGGTGTCGGGCCTGTTGACAATCCTGTCCAGGGCCTGCTTCGTCGTGCACACGCACCCTCGAACCGCGGAGAGCGACACGTCGAGATAGGCGTGATAACACTCGAAAGGAACTCAGCACATGCACAGCACGAGAGCATGGCTAGCCTGTCTGTCTCTCTCTCTGGCCGGTATGGCCGTGGCGGCGCAACCGGACGAAGTGGAACAAGCGCTCCGCGAGGTGCGCGACGTAAAGGCGGGCCTTTTCTCGCGGCAGTCCAGTGTTCTGGGCCAACTGCCCGGGCCGGCGGAGATGGCTGCGCACCAGTTGCGTTGCCGGGCCATTCCGAAGCCGCTTGCCGGCGAGCCGCGCGAGATCCGGTTCGATGCGCGAACGATCAAGCGCGCCGCGGCACTCGACCCCATCGCATTGAGGAAAGCCAAAGGCCGCATGGGGATGCGGATCCTGCCCCTGGGCATTACGGGGGCCTATGTGACCGAGGCCCTCGGACACAAGGAGCTGATCGTGGTGCACGTCCTGGCCGATGCACCGGCCACCGGCGTGTTGCAGACGGACGACATCCTCATCGGCGCCAACGGCCGCCTGTTCGAGGACCCGGAAGATCCCCGACCGGAGATGGGGCACGCCCTGGCCGAGAGCCAGTCGCCCGAGTTGGGCGGCATCCTCACGCTCCATATCGTGCGCGCGCGCAAGCCGATGAACGTGAAGATCGACCTGGGCAATACGCTCTCGTACAGCGCTACCTGGCCGTTCGACTGCGAGAAGTCCAGACAGATCCGAAAGGCCGCGCTCGACTTCGTGATGAGCCAGTACCCGTGGCATCGGTACAACTTCTGGACGCCCACGTTCCTGATGGCATCCGGCGACGAAGCCGCGCTGGAGATGGCGAGGCGTCATCTCTGCGCGGGCCTGAAGGACGAGTACCCCGAGGCCCGCGGCGCCCACACCTGGGTGGGCAGCTACCGGCTGATCAACCTGTGCGAGTACTACCTGCTGACCGGCGACTCGGCGGTGCTGCCGGCGATACGGTACAACGCGCAGGCGCTGTCCTGGGCGCAGTACCGCAGCGGGAGTTGGTCGCACGGCGGCGGCCCGGGCCTGCTCGCCCCGGGCACGGCGGCCGGCGGGTACGGGGAAATCAACTGCGCCGGCCTGGGCGCCTTCATCGGGCTGTGCCTGGCCCGCCAGTGCGGCATCGCGCCCTACGGCCACACGCTGCCCCGGTCGATCCGCTTTCTCGGCAAGTTCTGCGGCTCCAATTTCCCCTACGGGCTGGGCACGCCCAGCGGGCGCGGCGGCCGCATGGATAACGGCATGAACAGCATGGCCGCCATCGCCTTCCATCTGTTGGGCGAAGACGAGATGGCCGACCGCTGGGCGCGAACCGTGTGCTACATGTGGATGGCCCGTGAACGCGGCCATGCGGAAGCCATCTTCAGCGCGGCCTGGGGGCCGGTGGGCGCGGCGCTGGCTCCCAGGCAGGAGTTCCACGCCTTCCTGAGCCACATGAGGTGGGCGTACGAGATGGGCCGGACGCGGGACGGCGGGATCACCTTCATGCGCGGCAGCCGATGGACGTACCCCAACATGACCGCCGCCTTTGGGCTGTTTCTCTGGCTGCCCGAACGTCGCCTCCAGATCCTGGGAGGCGACAGCGTGTTTGCCCAGCGTCCGCCCAAGGCCTTGGAGAGGGCGGCCCGGCTCTACAAGGACAAGAAGTGGAGGGAACTGCGGACGTTCCTCACCGACTACATCAGAACCGCCGAGAAATCGGGGCCTGCTTCCGTCAGCGACCTGGCGTACGCCAGGAAGCTGCTCGCCGCCTACGGCCGCCTGGAGAGGCACGCCGCAGCGACGCTGAAGATC
>CBFCZU010000278.1:0-5365 GCA_965602635.1 uncultured Planctomycetales bacterium
ATTAGCTCAGTTGGCTAGAGCGTGCGGATCACACCCGCAAGGTCACAGGTTCGAGCCCTGTATCGCCCAGTTCATACCCCTCGCGGATGAGGGGTTTTACTTGCGCGCAACAAGCCAATGGCGGGAGGCGTGACGATGGATGCACAACTCGTGCGCGACAAGCACAAGCGCTACCTGTTCCCCTGCGTGACCAACTACTACGACGAGCCGATCGTGCTGACCGAAGGCAAGGGCCTGACGGTCAAGGACATCGACGGGCGGGAGTATCTCGACTTCTTCGGCGGCATCCTGACCGTCTCGCTGGGCCACGCCGACGACGAGATCAACGCCAAGGTCAAGGCCCAGATCGACCGGCTGAACCACTCCTCGACGCTGTACCCCACCGTGCCCATCGTCGAGCTGGCCGAGAAGCTCGCGAGCATCGCACCGGGCGGGCTGAGCAGGTGCTTCTTCACCTCCTCGGGCACCGAGGCCAACGAGACGGCCATCCTGATGGCCCAGATGGCCACCGGGCAGAGCGAGCTGATCGCGCTGCGGCACGGGTACAGCGGGCGCTCGCACCTGGCCCTGAGCCTGGCGGGGCACTCCAACTGGCGCCCGGTGCCCACGCAGGTCGGCACGGTCAGGCACGCGCTGAGCCCATACTGCTACCGCTGCCCGTGCAGGCTGAAGTATCCGTCGTGCGGCGTCCAGTGCGCCCGCGACATCGAGGAGCTGATCCTGACCACGACGACGGGGCGCGTGGCCGGCATCCTGGCCGAGACGATCCTGGGCGTGGGCGGCTTCATCGTCCCGCCGAAGGAATACTTCGAGATCGCCGTCGGGATCGTGCGCAAGTACGGCGGCGTGTTCATCTGCGACGAGGTTCAGGCCGGCTTCGGGCGCACGGGCGGAAAGATGTTCGCCATCGAGCACTACGGCGTCGTGCCGGACGTCATGACGCTGGCCAAGGGCATCGCCAACGGGTTCCCGATGGGCGCGACGGTCGCGACCGAGGCGATCGCCAACGCCTGGGACGACACGGTGACGATCGCCACGTTCGGGGGCAACCCGGTCTCGTCCACGGCCGCGTGCGCGACGATCGACGCGATCATCGGCCGGAAGATCCCCCGGCACGTCGAGAAAGTCGGCGCCCGGCTCCGCGCGGCCCTGGAGGAGTTGCAGGGCAAGCACCCCGCCAACATCGGCGACGTCCGCGGCATGGGGCTGATGCAGGCGATGGAGCTGGTGGCCGACGAGACCGCGGGCGACCGCACGCCTAACCCGACGCTGACCGCGGCGCTGTTCGAGGCCACCAAGAAGCGCGGGCTCTTGATCGGCAAGGGCGGCCGCTGGGGCAACGCCATCCGCATCGCGCCGCCGATGACGGTCAGCGCCGATCAGATCGACCAGGCGGCGGCGATTTTGGCAGAGTCGTTTGCGGAGATCGGCGCGCGTTGAGCGCGCGGCCGCGGCGAGAAGTCGGACAGTCGAAGGGAGCGAGTAGCGATGGACGTCGATGCACAAGCCGCAATCACCGACCTGATGGTCTTGCTCGCGATTCGGGGCGAGTCCACGAACGAGAACGCCGTGGCCGATCACGTCGAGGCGGCGCTGCTGGAGCGGGGCGTCAAGCGCTCGGCGATCACGAGCGACCGGGCCTTCGAGGGGAGCGAGTACGGCGGCTCGCGCGGCAACCTGATCGTGCGCTTCCCCGCGGTGGGGGCCTCGGCCGGGCCGGCGCGGCTGCTGACGGCGCACATGGACACCGTCGCGCTGGCCGTGGGGTGCAGGCCCCGGCTGGTCGAGGGCGATGCCGGCCGGCGGATCGTCAACGACAACCCCGACGCCGCACTCGGCGGCGACAACCGAGCGGGCTGCGCGGCGCTGCTACAGGTGGCGCGGGCGCTGGCGGCCGAGACCGACCGGCCCCGACCGGCGGTCGCCCTGGTGTTCTTCGTGCAGGAGGAGGTCGGCCTGGTCGGCTCGCGCGAGTTCGACCCGGCCGCCCTCGGCTTTGACGGGCCGATCCTGGGCTTCAACTTCGACGGATGCGACCCCCGCGAGGCGGTCACCAGGGTCATCGGCACGTCGCGACTGGAGATCACGGTGCACGGCAAGGCCGCCCACGCGGGCGCCAATCCGGGCGGCGGCGTGTCGGCGGCGGTGGCGGCGGCGCGGGCGATTGCCTGGCTCGCGGACAACGGCTGGCACGGGCCCATCGACAGGCCCGAGGGCACGGGCAGCGCCAACGTCGGCACGCTCCGCGGCGGCTCGGGCACGAACGTCGTCCTGGACAGGCTGACGGTCCTTGCCGAGGCCCGCAGCCACGACCACGCCTTCCGCGAGCGGATCCTCGAGACCTGCAGGGGCGCCTTCGAGCGGGCGGCGGGCGAGACGACCAGCCGCGACGGCCAGGCGGCGAAGGTGAGCTTCAGGCCGCTGTCGCGTTACGAATCGTTCGTCCTGCCGGACGACGCGCCGGTTGTCGCAGCCGCCCTGGCCGCGGGGCGAGCGGCCGGCGTTCAACTGGCGACGGTCAGCAACGACGGCGGCATGGACGCCAACAATCTGACGGCCAAGGGCATCGCCACGGTCACCTTCGGGCTCGGCCCGCACGAGGTGCACACGCCCGACGAGTGGATCGACGTGGAGGAGTTCCTCATGGGCTGCCGGCTCGCACTGGCGGTGGTCGAAGGATAGCCAAATGCCGCCCACCCGGCGGGCTTGCCCCGGGCGGCGTCGCCGGTTACCCTGTCCGGCCCCTTAGGAGGCGCAAAGATGACGTGTGGCATTCTGACAATGCGGCGGGCCGGCATGCTCCTGACCGTGGTGTCGCTTCTGGCCGGCGCATGCGCGCCGCAGGCCGCGGCCGAAGTGAAGATCCCCCTGGCCGTCAGGAGCTTCTCCGACAGGCCCGTGCCGCCCATGCCGGTGTGGACCGGCGTGCCCCTGCCGCTCTCGGCCGTCAAGAAGACCGACTCGCTCCGCCTGCTCGACGCGAGCGGCGAGGCCGTCCCCGCACAGTTCGACGTCCAGGCAAAGTGGGCCGACGGGAGCGCCAAGTGGCTGCTCGTCTCGTTCATCGCCGCCAAGCGGCCCACGCGGCGGATCGGGCCGGAGTGGACCGAGCTGCACTACACGCTCGTGAGCGACGCGGAAAAGGAGGCCCCCGCGCCGCCCCAGCCCGTGCGCACCCGCCCCGACACCAACGACATAACCGTCACCACAGGCCCCCTCCGGATTCGCCTCAATCGCCACGGATTCCGCGGCATCTCGCAGGCATTCCTCGACATCGCCGGCGATGGGCGGTTCGGCAACGCCGACCTGATCGCACCCGAGACGAAGGAGTCCGGCATCGTGGCCGTGGACGCCAAGGGAACGACGCACAACAGCGGGTTCGGGCGCGTGCGGAAGATGGAGGTCGAGCGCTCGGGGCCAATGCACTCCGTGGTCGCCTTTCACGGCGACCTCCGTTCCGACGACCCGAACGCCGCGCCGCTGTTGAACTACGCCATGCGGGTGCACACCTTCGCCGGCTCGTCGCTGGTCCGCGTCGTGTTGACCATTCACAACCCGCGCCCGGCCGGGCGGGCCGACGACGGCTCGCGCTGGACCCTCGGCCACAGTGGGGCGGTGAAGCTCAAGTCGCTGCGCTACGTCCAGCCGGTGCGCTTCGCCGATGGCCTGCGCCGCGTGACGCTCTCGCCCGAGAGCGGGACGATCTTCGACCGCATCCCCCTGACCGAGGCGATGTCGGTCTATCAGGACTCCAGCGGCGGAGAGAACTGGTTCCACCGAACGCACGTGAACGCCGAGAACAAGATCCCGTTGACCTTCCGCGGGTACAAGGTCCGCTCCGGCCGGCGGGAGATCCACAAGGCCCTTCGCGCCAGCCCCTGGGTGGACGTCTCCGACAGCCAGTGGGCGGTGTCGATGGCGGCCCCCGCGTTCTGGGAGAACTTCGCCAAGAGCCTCGGCGCCGCCGCGGACGGGACGATCGAGCTTGGGCTCTGGGCGCAGCGTCCGGGAGGCCCGCATGAAATCCAGGGCGGCGAGCAGAAGACGCACGAGTTCTGGCTCTATTTCCGCCACCGGCGGCGGACAGGCGGTCAGCGCCGGGCAATGCCGCTCGCCCGAGAGCTGATGCCCGCCTGCCTGGTCCGCCCGATGGTCTGGGCCTCGGCCCGCGCCTACGCCGACGCCAACGTCACCGACCCGCTGGTCCCCGTCGCGGCCGGGCGGTTCGCGGCATACGAGGCCGTCATGGCCGCCGCCGTCCGCGCGCAGAGGAACCTGTTCACCCAGCGCGAGCAGGTGGACGAGTATGGCTGGCGGCACTTCGGCGACACCTGGGCGCGAAACGAATCCGACAAGACCAGCGGCCCGCACACCGGCCTGCCGGTCGTCAGCCACTACAACAACGAGTACGACCTCGGCTTCGGCATGCTCGAGCAGGCCATGCGCGCCGCCGACGCCGACCCCAAGCTCGCCCGGGCCTGGTGGAAGCTCGGCATGGAGGCCCTCTGGCACGAGGCCGACATCGACATCTATCACACCCGCTCGGACCTCGCGACGATCTACGACGGCGGGACGTTCACCCACACCGCCCACGGAGTCGAGGCCGGCAGGAGCACCCACCGCGCCTCGCCGCGGGACGAGGTCTATGGCCTGCTCGAATGGCCGTGGGGCAGGGGCGGGGGCACAGAGTCGGGCCACTTCCGCAACCGCGGCATACTGCTGGCCTGCATGCTCACCGGCGACCGCCACCTGCTCGACGCCGCAAACGACGTCCGCGATTGCGTCGCCTTCAAGATCGGCACGGGGCGATTCGCCCAGATGGGCGCGCCCAACCGCGATACCGGCAACAACATGCAGATCCTGCTCGACGCCTACCTGCTGACCTGGGACGAGAAGTACCTCAAGCTGTGCGACAAGGCGTCCGCCGCCGCCAGCTTCGACGCGGTGACCAAGCGCACGGGCAGGGCCCCCGGCCGCGGCGAGGCATGGCAGTATTGCCTCTACCTCAAGAGCCTCGCCCGGCTGATCGAGACCAAGGCCGAGCGCGGCGTCAAGGACGCCGACTCGATCGACTCATACCTCAAGTATTGCAGGGCGATTCAGTCGCGGATGGCTCGCCGCAGCAGTAGCGGCCGCCGACGGCGGGGCGGGGGCGGCTGGTCGCTGCTGGCGTGTGAGTCGATGATGGCCGCGGCCGAGCTAACGGAAGACCCGGCCGAGAAGAAGAAGTTCATCCAGACGGCGGAGGAATCGTTCCGCGGACTCGACCGCCTCGTGCGCGAAGACGGCAAGGCCGGTTTCTCGAACTCAAAGGCGACCACCATGCACCTTCAGGGCGGCGGGAGGTACATGCGCTGGGCCACGG
>CBFCZU010000279.1:0-5351 GCA_965602635.1 uncultured Planctomycetales bacterium
CGGATCGAAGCAGGAGATGTCCCTGTCGGCGTAGATCAGCTCCCGCCCGCCAAGCACGTCGATCAGGTAGATGGAGTATCGGCCGCTGCCGTGCTGGTAGGTGCAAAGGAACAGTTCCTCGCTGATCGGCCACGGCGTGCCCGCCAGGCCGTTGTAGTACTTCCGGCCGTGGACGGTCCGCTCCTCGCGCAGGTCGTCGGCCAGCGGCAGGGGCGTGAACTGGACATCCCCCGGCACGCCACCCTCCGGTGATTCGAGTTCCGGCGTTACCCACGTCATCGGCTTGCCCCCGTCCTGCCCCTTGTCGGGATCCACAATGAGGATCGTGCCCAGGGTCTGGCCGTGATGCGGGGCGCCGGTGATGACGACCTTGCGCGTGCCGGGAATCGGCTGCGGCTCGCCGTGCAGCGTGGGCTTCTCCGAGAAGTTGCCGAAGAAGTGGGCCGTCTGTGTGCCGTCCGGACGCGTGACCCACAGGCTCTGGAATGGGATCGGACTGCGGTTGATGTAGTCCCAGCGGGTGTAGATGATCGAGCCGTCGAACAGCACGGCCGGGAACCACTCGTTGGACTCGTTGTACGAAATCGGGCGGATATTGCAGCCGTCCGGGCCACAGCGGTAGAGCGCCGCCCCCGGCTTGTAGGCGCCGGAATGGCAGCGCCCGATTTGCATGGCGCGCGTCGAGACGAAGACGATGTCGCCGTTCGGCAGGTAGCAGGGGTCCGTGTCCTCGATCAGAATGGTCATCCTGCCCCCCTTCCCCTGCATCGGGTCGTCCGGCGTACCGGTAATCTGCCGCACCTCGCCGCTCTCGAACGAGTATTCGTAGATGTAGTACGCCCTGAAATCGCGCTGGATGTCCTCGGAACAGTCGGCAAAGGCAAACAGGACGCGCTTGCCGTCATAGGACAAGTCGGGATGGAGCGTGCCGCCCGGCGGCAGCTTGCCGGCCAGCAGGACCGTCACCCGCGGCTTGCCCTTCCAGTCGTCGAGCACCACCAGGCCGGGCGCCGGCACGCTGTGGCGGCCCAGGTACTGAAGGCTCTGGTGCCCGGGCAGGAAGCCTGAGCGTTTGGTAATCAGCAGCCGGGCAAAACCGAGGGATGAATGGGACAGCAGAATCCGGCGCCGCAGGGCGCAGGCGCGGAGGTAGAGCGATTCGGCATTGCGGTCGTCCTTCGCGTCGGCAACCTGCTTCTCCAGCGCCGTCAGCTCCGCGGCCAGTTCCGGGCGCGGGTCGGTGCGCTCGACCAGCTCCAGCGTCTTGCGCGCCAGGGCCAATCGAGGCCCGGTGTACTGCGCGTAGAACAGGCCGCGGACGGCCTTCAACTCCGCCCCGCTCCTGCAGCGCCGGGTCATTGCCTCGGCGGCTTGCTTCTGGCCGGAGGCGCATGCGGCAGCGTAGCGGGCAGCCAGGTCGCACAGGTCGCCCGGTTTCCAGTCGGCTCTCCAGATGCCGAGCCAAGCCTCCAGCAACTGCTGGCGGGACTCCACCGCCGACGGGAACGCCTCGCCAACCGCCTCAACCAGTGCCTGGCGCGAGGCTGCCCCCTTGGCCACGACGTCCGTCAGCGGGCGACAATGGACCCAGAACTGCCCGTGCCGGTCTTCCCTGGAGTTCCGCGCTCCCACCCATCCTTCGAGCCACTCGGCCCGGCCGTCCAGCTCGACGCAAATCTCCTTATCCCACAGCAGGACGCCCGTGCTATACTCCCGCTGCGCCCAATCGCCGGCCTTCCTGTTGGCCCATCCGCGGCCGCCGGTGAGGCGGGCCTCGGCCAGCGGCAATGCGGTCGGCTGCCCGTCCCCGCCGGTCAACTGCGGGTCGCCCAAGAAGACCTCGGCGCGCCCGGCACAGCCCAGGTAGAGCCGCTTCATCCCCGCAATCCGCAGCTTGATCCTGCGGGGCTCCTGCCGGTTGCTCACCCGCGTGCGAAGGGACGCGAACACCGGCAGCGCGGGATCGGCCCGGCGCTCGGCCTCGGCCTGGCGCTCGGCGGCGGCCTCCTGCTCGGCCAGGGCCTCGCGCGACGCGATCATCGTCTCCCACCAGGTGGCCCTTGGCTGGTAGAAGTCTCGGACGCCGGCCTTCTTCGGGCGCACGGCCGCCGAAGTGCGGGCGGCGAGAATCAGGCACATCATGCTCGCCAGGATGCCCCATCGCCTGGAGATCATCGCAAGCCGTTCCTTTCCACTCGCCCTGGCCCGCAACTGCCTCTTGCCGGCCCTGATCATCTGTAGACCGCCTTGCCCCACGTCTCGGCGTACATGTGCGTCAACTGCTTGCCCCGGGCCGCGTAGGCCGGGCTCTTGATCTCGACCAACTGGCCCTTCCAGCGTTTTCCGCTGGCGTCGCTCCAGTTGACCGTCCAGCTAAACCCCAGCTCATCGCCCAGCCGCGGTGGATCGCCGCCGGCCCCTAGCAGCGTCCAAGGGATGGTACATTCGAGGGTGTAGCCCTTGCCGTCCGGCGCCTTGCGGAAGGCGCCCCGCCAACCGGGCGGGTTGACCACCCCGCGATCGAAGTCCATCCCGTAGCGGATCTCAAGGCACGGCTCATCGCGCGGCTGGAAGTACCACAGCGTCAGATGGACGATGCGATCGCTGGTGTCCTGCGGGTCGGCTTCGCCCTGGCGGCAGGAGGGCTTCATGGCTCCCACGGGCCAGCCGAAGGTCCGGTCCGTGGACAGGCGAAGCTGCACGCTGCCGCCCATCCACGCGGACCACGGGTCGGTTCTCGGGTCGATGACGTTCCGCATCGGCATCGGATCGCCCACCCGGGCCGCGACGTACAGGTATCGCTTGTCGTACATCATGCTGCCGCGGACGTAACAGGACTCGGCAAACGACTCGGCGCATCGGGCCTTGAACCCGCCCGAAAGGTCCCAGTCCGCCAGATCGCCGTCAACGGTCACCTGACCGGGGGCGGCAAGGATGTCCAGGGACGAGATCTGGCTCGGCTTGAACGGGATCAGCACGTCCCCCTGATGGACGCTCGGCGTGCTGAACGTGCGCAGGAAACGCTCGGGCGAGAACGCGACCCTCTGAAGCTCCACCGTGTCGGACGCGGCGATATGCACGGTTTCACCGGCCGCGAGCCGGCGACTTCTCCTGCCGGATGGGTCCGGCTTCTTCAGTTCGGCCACCACGGAACCGGCAAAGACCTGCACGACTGTTTCGCCGTCCGCCTGAACATCCACGCCGAACTCCGTGCCCAGATCGACGACCCTTGCCTTGGGCGTGTCGACGGCATAGCCCCTGGCCGTGGACGGCACTCGCACAACGAGTCGCCCCGTGTGAAGCACGCTGTTGCCGACATCGACGAGTTCCAGGTCCGCGGGCGCTTCGACCAGGAGGTCGACACCACTGGCCAGCCTGATCTCGGCCGTCCCTTCGCGGAGTTTCAAGGCACCAGCGGTCAGTCGATCGCCCGGCTGGGCATGTGTGGGTCCGTCCCAAACGCAGTTGACCGCACGGATCAACGTCGCGAAATGCTTCGGCGGTTCTGGCTGGTCCGCGACGTGGAGCCAGATCAAGACCGTCACGACGCTCAACACAAGCGCACCCGCCGCAGCCAGCAGGAACTTCCTCGAGATGATGCGGGCCCCCGACCGCCGCGGTTTCTCCGCCTCGTCCGCCGCGGCGGAACGCGTCCGCCACGACTCCGGGCGTGCCGCCTTCTCGACGGCCTCCGCCATCGCGGCCAGATGCAGCAGGCCGTGCATCTGCGCTTCTGCGTGGAAGACCCGGCGTGCTTCCTCGGAATCTCGAAGCAGTTGGCTGAGTTCGGCGGCCGTTGCCTCGGTGAGTTCCCCATCACGCCAGGCGTCGATGAGTTCGTGTAGTCGTTGGATGTTCATCGCGGTTGACCCCCGGCTTTCAGTTTTTTCTCCATGCACTCGCGCAGCGCGTTACGGGCGCGGGTCAGGGCCACGCGAACGGCATTCACCGTCCAGCCGATTGCCGTCGCGATCTCTCCCGGCATCTGCGCGCCGTGGTAGCGCCGCCAGACCAGCTCTTCCGCCCGGGGGGCCAGACGACCCAGACAGCGCCGCAAGGCGTCGACGCGCTGCTGCCATTCGGACTCGTCCACCGCCTCGTCCGCGTACACCAACTCGATCACATCCTCATCCAGACGAGCGGCGCGGCGCCCGCGCGTACGCTGGAAGTGAAGCGTTTCGTACCGCGCCACGGTGCACGCCCACGCGAGGAAGTCGGTGCCGGCCGACCAGGTCTGGGCCTTGCGGCTGACAGCCAGAAAGACTTGCTGCACGATGTCCTGCGCGTCGGCGAAGTTCGGCTCGATCGACAACACGTAGCCCAACACCGTCTGCTGATGCCGCACAAACAACTGCTGAACGTGCAGAGCGTGGTCGTTCGAGGTGTCGGAAGGGTCGCCTGTCATCTCACAATAGGACTGCCGCTCAAAGGGCAGAATTAGCAGAGAAAGCCAGGGTTTCTTCACAGGCAACGGCTTCCGCCATCACGGCAGAGGGTCGGTAAGCCGTCTGCAGCCGATTTTACCGGCGACGGAGGAGACGGCCAGTGATGCCGCAGGCGCGAAGCAGCGGAGGGAGTCTTCGCAGGGGGCAGTGGCTGCGGCGCTTCCCCGTCCGGCAGGACCTCCGGCGTGGCCGGGATCGGGCCGCGGAGCTTCGATGTCCTGTTCTTGCAGGGGCTTGTGAACCGGACCAGCGAGTTCGGTGCCCTTGCACAGCCCAAACAACAAGGAGCCTTGACTGCGCCATCCCACTGGGTAAGATCTTGCCAGTACGAGTATAGTGAGATGATACGGCCGTGCCGACGTGCGATCAAGTTCCCAAAGACACTGCTCTGCTCTTTGGATCGTCCCAGAGCGACAGGTTGGTCGTTCAGGAGACCGGAGGGTGCTCGGACGAAACCTGTAGGGGCTGAGCAAGGCCTTGCTGGAAGGCATCTGCGGCGTGCGGCCGACTGTCGCCGCCAACCGTTATCCCGTCTGCCCGAACTCGTGACCGGATGGGCCAGACCCGGGCTTGATTCTAACCAGTCACCTCTTGCGCCCTCCGCGTTGTTAGGGTATGCTGTGGGCTGGTCGAGGCTCCCAGGGAGTGCCCCCCATGGGCTACGATGGCCTGTGCTTCAGGCACCCCATCGGGCCGTCTCAACTGTAGCAGACTGTAGCGAAATGTAGCGAAAACGACGCTCAACATACCGAGCATGCACGACATGCCGATTTCGACAACGCCCTGCCCGACAAAGGGATAGACGGGAACTCCTTCCAGGACAAGAACCTACGATTTCCGAGCATATCCCGCTCATAACCCGGAGGTCGCGGCGATGCCCGAATAGAATATCGCGAAGGACTCGCA
>CBFCZU010000280.1:0-5311 GCA_965602635.1 uncultured Planctomycetales bacterium
CAGGCAGGGGGTGTTCTGCGGCGACAAGATTCCCAACTATCCGTCGGGCGCGAGCTCGCACACCTCGGGAGCGTGGTTCCGGGCCGAGAAGCCGAATGTGACCATCCTCGGCTGGGGCAACGAGCAGGCGCAGGGCAAGGTGGTGATGCAGTACCGCAGCCCGCCGCACGTGCGCATGGATTGCTACTTTTCAGGGGCAAACGTTGAGAACGGCAGCACGATCCCCATCGGCCAATGGGCTCACGTGGTCCATACCTATCAGAAAGGCGATTCGCGGCTCTATGTGAATGGCGTCCTCGACGGGGCCTCGATCACCCCGGGGGCGCCGTTGAATATCAAGAGCCCGGCGCGGCTGTGGATCGGCGGCTGGTACAACAACTACACTTTTGCCGGCGACATCGACGAAGTGCGGATCTCCAAGGTGGCACGCTCAGCGGATTGGGTCAAGCTTCAGTACGAGAACCAGAAGCCCATGCAAACGCTGGTCGGGCACCCGGTGCAACCGGGCACGGAGCTTTCGGTGTCGCCGACACGGATCACCCTATCGGAGGGCAAGGCCGCCACGGTGACGGCCAAGGCCGGCGGCGCGCAGAAGGTCTATTGGGTGGTGAAAGCGGATGGCCGCGAACGAGTCGCCGCCGTGGATCGGCTCTCGTTCACGTTCGATGCCGGCCGGGTGGGTGGCGACAGATCGCTCACCCTCCAGTTCAAGGCGGTCTACGCCAGCGAGGTGAAGACCCGGGACGTCCCCATCGCAGTGAAGGAGGACATCCCGGAGCCGGTCTTCACCCTGGAAGCGCCGGCAACCTGGGACGGCCGGGAGACGATCGAGGTGGTGCCGCGGATCGCCAATCTGGCCGAGATGCAAGCCAGAGGCACCGGCCAACTGAAGACCACCTGGACCGTCTCGGGGATGGCCGTGATCAAGGAGATTGCGCCCGGGAAGCTGATCCTCCTGAGGGCACAGAACAGCGGCCGGATGACCGTGACGGCGGCCATCCACAACGGCGGCGCGGAGGTGACCGCCGCGACCACGATCCTGGTCAAGGAGCCCAGGAAGGACGCCTGGGTGCAACGGACGCCCGCCAGGGACGAGAAGCCAGAGGACAGTCAGTTCTATGCCCGCGACGGCAACAACGAAGGCACCCTCTTCTGCAACGGCACGCTGAAAGAAGCCGCCGAGGCCGTCGTCCTCAAGGTCTATGCCGGGGAGCAGCTCTTCAAGACGGAGACCAGCAAGCCCACAGCCGACAACGCCTACGCGTTCTCCGTGAAGCTGAAGCCGGGCCTCATCAAGTACAAGGTGGAACTGGTGTCCACGAGCGGGGGCCGCGAGACGCTGCTCCATGCCGCGCCCAATCTGGTGTGCGGGGATGCGTACCTCATTGACGGCCAGTCCAACGCGGTCGCGACGGATTTCGGCAAGGAGGACCACGCATTCAGCAGCCAATGGATCCGCAGCTATGGCAGTATGGGCGGCAATCCGAAGAGCGCACAGTGGGGGAACGCGGTCCGCAGAGGCAAAGGGGGTCGCCTGGTGGTGGGCTACTGGGCGATCGATCTGGCCAACCGTCTGGTGGAAAGCCACAAGATTCCCATCTGCATCATCAACGGAGCGGTGGGGGGATCCCGCATCGACCAGCACCAGCGGAACCCGCAGAATCCCACCGATCTGACGACGATCTATGGCCGGCTTCTGTGGCGCGTGCAGCGGGCCAGGCTGACGCACGGCATCCGTGGCGTCCTGTGGCATCAGGGCGAGAACGATCAGGGCGCGGATGGCCCCGACGGCGGCTTTGGCTGGGAGACGTACCAGAAGTACTTCATCGAGCTGGCAGCGGCCTGGAAGCAGGACTACCCCAACATCCAGCACTACTACATCTTCCAGATCTGGCCCAAGGCCTGCTCCATGGGCATCCACGGATCGGACAACATGCTCCGGGAAGTGCAGCGGACGCTGCCCTCCTGCTTCTCCAACATGGGGATCATGTCGACCCTTGGCATCAAGCCTCCCGGGACCTGCCACTACCCCGCCGCCGGCTACGCGGAAATGGCCCGCCTGGTATGCCCCCTGGTAGAGCGGGACAACTACGGGGCGACCTTTCCCAAGGCGATCACCCCGCCGGATCTCAAGAGGGCGTTCTGCACCGGCGTCCAGAGGGATGAGATCGCCCTGGAATTCGACCAACCCATGGCCTGGGCGGATCCCCTGAAGACGCAGTTCTACCTGGATGGGGCTGCGAACCAAGTGGTTTCGGGTTCGGTGTCCGGGAAGGTCATCACCCTCAAGCTGAAGGGGCCCACGACCGCTCAGAGGATCACCTATCTCGACAGCGCCAAGTGGAGCGTCGACAACCTGCTGCATGGTGAGAACGGCATCGCCGCCCTCACCTTCTGCAATGTTCCTATTGGCAACAGGTGAATCCAAACGGTGGAAGAAGAGCAACAACGAACAGACGGGCATCCCCATCGGAGAGCGTGAAGATGAGTACGACCAGGGTGGGTAGAGGCAGATGGCCTCTGCTTCCGCTGCTGATCGTCGGCAGCGCGATGGGTCGTATTGCTTCGGGCGAAGAAGGGGACGCGCTGGACGGGAAGGCACTGAAGACGTCGGGAATTGGAGCCGACATCAAGAAGCGTGAAGTTCGCTTGGATGCAACCGTGTGCCTCTCCAGGGGGAGCCTGGAGTACCTCGTCTGCCTGCCGGGGACCTTCGAACACGAGACAGTCCTCTCGGCCAAGGGCAAGCCGGCAGAGGGAACCACGAAGGGCATCGCGCCGGACCCTCCC
Organism: uncultured Planctomycetales bacterium; assembly: GCA_965602635.1. Lineage (GTDB taxonomy): Bacteria > Planctomycetota > Phycisphaerae > SM23-33 > SM23-33 > CBFCZU01. Next base: position 2,791 of record CBFCZU010000280.1, read on the forward strand.
AAGGGCGACTCGAACAGGAAGCGCGACTGACGGGGGGCCAGCGCCCCTTGACCTCCGTGCCCCGCGGTGGTAGTATCCCCGCAGACACCCCGTGGGACCGGCAACTGAGGAGGATGCCCACCATGTTGGGACCCCTGTGGCTACCGCCCGGCAGCGTGCGGGCCTTCCTGGCCATGTGCGTCGTGTTCGTGACCTGTTGGCTGAGCGTCAAGGGCGAGACGGTGCCGACGGAGGTCGCCGAGGCGCTCCTCATGACCCTCGCCTTCTACTTCGCCAGCCGAGCCATGACGCGCCTCTCGTCCTCGGAGCGGCAGCGCGTCGAGGCGATGCGGGCCGGCGCACGGCAATGGCAGCCGCTGTTCCTGCCCAGGGGAACGGTCCGCTTCCTCATGGTCATGGCCTTCCTGGGCCTCGCCGGCTACCTCATCCACGAGGGCGGCGTGCAGCGGCTCCTGAAGTCCACCGCCCTGGTCCTCGTCCTCGCCTTCTTCGCGGGCCAGTTGCTCAAGCTCATCCTCCGGGCCATCGCCGGCGACGCCACGGGCGGCTCCGCGGTCTTCGAGCATCTCAAGGCCCTCCTCGGCGTGCTCGTCGGCTGCGGGTTCGTCGCGCTCTACGTCACCGGCTACCACGCGCAGATCCAGGACAGCCTGACCCTGCTCCACAGGCTCTTCCTCGGCTTCATGATCTTCTACTTCGGCTCCCGCTGAGCGCTCCGTCCACACCCACGCCGTCATTCCGAAACCTGGCCGCTCCGCGCCCGCACACCGTCGTCCGCGGGCTCGGCCGCCCCGCGGCCCCACGCCGTCATTCCGAGGCTTGGCCCCGCCCCGGCCCCGTCGAGGAACCACTCCGCGGGGGGCACCGGCCTAGCAGAGCCCACTCCATGGATCGCACGCCGCGTCCCTGATAGGTTCCTCGGTCGCCTGCGGCACAGGCTCCCTCGGAATGACGTAGGGCGGGGCGGGCGGCCTCAGGGGGTGACCGCACGTTGCGGCGGGGCCTCATCGTCCCGCGGCAGGTGGCGGTACCACGTGAAGGCCAGGGCGACCGCGGCGGCGAGCGCGGCGGCCAGGCAGATGGCGGCGTAGGCGTGCCAGTGGCCCACGAGGTACATGGGGAACAGGTAGAGCCCGGTGATGGCCACCATGCCGAGGACGACGTTGACGATGGCCCGCCAGGGTCTCTCCGCAGGGTCCGCACGCTCGGCGGGCGACAGTTCAGTAAGCCTCCGGACCGGCCCCCACGCGCCGAAGGGCCGAACCGTGCGGTAGAAGCAGCGCAGGGTAGTCTCGTCGGTCGGCTGGGTCGCCAGGGTGCCGATGACGCAGGCGATCAGCGAGCCGCCGCAGATGACCGGGAAGGTGACATACAGCGGCCAGGCCGTGAATAGACGCACGGTAGAGAGAACGACGCCGACCAGGGTGCCGAGGGCGTACCCCCACCCGTTGGTCCGCCACCAGTACCAGCGCAGGAGGTTGGGGACAACGAGGGCGGCCACGATCTCCATCATCAGCCAGTTCCAGATGTCCTTGATCGAGCTGTACTGCGCGCCGATGGCGACTCCCACCGCCACGATGCCCAGAGTCGCGATGTAGGACGCGCGAACCAGATGTGCCTCGTCGGCGTCGGGGCGGAAGTAGGGCTGCCAGAGATCGCGGACGAGGTAGGATGCCCCGCTGTTGACCGTGGAACTGAACGTGGACATGAAGGCGGCAAGCAGCCCGGCCACGACCAGCCCACGCACGCCCGGCCGCAGGAAGTCCCGAAGGATCACGGGCATCACCTTCTCGGGGTCGGAGACGTTCCGGACCGCGGTGAGCGCGAGCAGCGCAATGCCCGCGCACATGGCCCAGCGGACGATGAGGAACAGGCTCCAGGTCGCACCGATCTTCGCCGCGTCGCGGGAGGTGCGGGCCGCCAGGAAGCGTTGGAAGTCGTACATCTGTGCCGGCCCGCCGGCGTTCATCAGCAGGCCTTTGAGCACCCACACGATGACCAGTGCGCCGAATAGCTCGTAGCCTGCGTAGTCCTTCACCGCCGCCATCTCGGGGATACGCCACACAGGGGTCAGCGAGGCCCAGCCTTCCGGCAGTGCGCTCAGCGCCTGGTGGGACAGCGCGCGGTAGGCCACGACGGCGATGACCACGCTCGCGATCGTGAGCACGACGGTCTGGATCACGTCGGTGATCACCACGCTGTAGAGGCCGCCGAGGAGGACGTACAGCGTGGTTGCTGCGAAGATGATCAGCGCGCAGGCGGCGGGGCTGAGCGCGACGTACTCCGAGACGAACTTCCCGATGCCCTGGAAGGCGTAGCCGATGAAGACCGCTTGTGTGATGACCGCCATGACGGCGTAGGCCATGCGAGCCGCGCGACCGGCGCTGTCGACGCCAAACCGCGTCGCCATCCACTCGGCCCCCGTCATCACCCTCGAGCGCTGCACCCACTTGCCCATATTGGCCAGGAAAAAGGCGCCCATCATCCAGCCCCACAGCCAGTGGTGCCACATCGACCGCAT
>CBFCZU010000281.1:0-5266 GCA_965602635.1 uncultured Planctomycetales bacterium
GCCGGCCGCCGACGCCAGCATCAGGGCGACTGCCGCCGCCGACAGAGCCCATCCGCGGGCGCTGCGCCGACGCCGATGGTGATTGAACCTGTGATCCCCGGGCCCCCGCGTTCGATGCCGCTGCCGGCTTCTCACGGGTGCCTCTCCTTTTGGACGGGCTGCCGCGACGAAGCTGCGACCGGACCGCCAAGCGATTGTCTGATCCGCCTGACGGGCCGGCCGCCCTCACGTGCCCGCTGCTGTCTGATTCAATGAAACGGCCTCACATTGCCGTCAGCGTAATGATACCCGCTGCCACCCGCTCGATTCAAGGGCAACTGCGTCCGGTCGAGCGACCTGCAGCGCACCTGCGCCCCGCCGCCTTGGCCCTTGCGGAAGTGGCCGGGAACTCATACTGTGACCCGCCTACGGGCCCCGAGGGCCGGAAGATGGAAAGGAGCCGTTCATGTCCCCCAGATCGCTGCCGAAGACACTCGTGATCGCCGCATCGTTTCTTGCGATCGCCTGCCCGACGTCCGTTCGGGCCGACCTGCCGACGATCGACCTGGCGGCCGTCAGCCCCGGCGGGGGCTGGTCGGAGGTCAAGACCGACGGCGACGTGAAGTACCGCGAGGCCCAGGCCGGGCGGATGCGCCTGCTGCCGATCAAGGTCTGGTGGGCCGGCGGCTCGCTCCGCCCGCCCGAGAACAAGATCTACGCCTTCGAGGTCCGCTACAAGGACACGGCCTCGACGCCGGTGATCGCCTACAGCTACGGCGGTCTGGTCCGGTATCATCAGCCGGGCGAGGTGCATCGCTTCGGCGGCGCCGGCGACGGGAAGTGGAAGACGGCCGTGGTCTGCGCCGGGTGGGACCAGCTCATGCGGATGACCCGCAACAAGGGCATGACGGCCATCGGCTTCAGGGCCGACGCCGACCTGCCCGTCGCGTCGGTCAAGGTCCGCCTGGCGACGCCGGCCGACGAGGCCCGCCACAACGCCGAGACGCGCGCGTGGGTGGCGACGGTGCAGGCGAAGAAGCGCCAGGCCACGCCGCTGAAGGTCGAGCCGCTCAAGATTCGCCACGCCGAGGCCAGCGGGCCGGTGGTCGCCTTCGCCTGGTCAACGCTCGTGCCGGTGCTGCCCAACGCCCAGCCGAAGGCCGAGGTCCTGGGCAAGCCCATCAAGATCCGCATGTGCCTCAACGAGCTGGAGGGCGGCGCGTTCGGCGTGTTCGCCAACGGCAAGGCCCTCACGAACGTGCGGTACAGCGTCTCGGAGCTGACCGGCCCGGGCGGCAAGCTCGTGGCCGACGTGATCCCGCGCACGGCCGAGTACGCGCTCGTCCAGCGGCGCAGGGGCTTCAGATGGTGGCCACAGCGCCTCTGGCCCGCGTTCAAGACCGACATCGCCGCCAACCACAGCCACTGGTTCGTGTTCAACCTCCGCACCCACCGCGGCAAGACCAAGCCCGGCACGTACAAGGGCAAGGTCGATATCACCTGCGACCAGGGCAAGGCGTCGCTGGCGGTCGAGGTGGAGGTCCTGCCGCTGGACCTGCTGACGATGGACGAGGCCGGGCTGTTCATGGGCGGCTGCGTCACCGGGCTGGTGCCCGCGCACGACATCGAGTTCGCCGTGGACTATAACCAGAACGGCATCAACCTGTGGTTCTCCGGCGTCCAGCCGGCGGCGTCGATCAAGGACAACAAGCTCCATCTCGACTTCACCATCCTCGACGAGTGGATGGCCGCCGCCCGGAAGCGCGGGCTGGTCGGCAACGTGTGGTTCCTGGGCGGCAACCCCTACGGGTTCCCGCGGACGATGACCATCTTCCGCACGATGGGCGTCATCGACACGCGCGACGGCAACAAGCCCCTCGGCGTCAAGGCCTGGATGACGAAGCAGGCCTCCGAGAAGTACCGCGACAAGCCGATGAAGCGCGACCGCGAGCTGGTCGTCGAGTGGGTCCGCCAGGTCGCCACCCACGCCAAGAAGAACAACTGGCCCGAGGTGATCCTCACGCCCTTCGACGAGCCGGCCAAGTGGGTCCAGAGGCGCTCCGACAAGCAGACCCCCGAGACCATCGGCACCGGGCCGTGGATCAAGCCCTACTTCAAGGACGGCTGTGCGGCCATCCGCGAGGGCGCACCGGACGTCCGCATCTACGGGTCGATCCACCACGTAAACCGCAGCGGGAAGGACGAGGGCCCGGTGTTCATTCCGGACATCGACCTGTTCTGCACCAATGCGATCCACGAAGACGCCACGATCGGCGACCGTGTGCGCGCGGCCGGGAAGACCTTCTGGCAGTACTCCGGCGGGAGCATCCCCGATCAGGCCCGCTACGGCTACGGGTTCTACTTCGCCGCGTTCGGCTCGGTGGGCTCGCTCCGCTGGGCCTATAACTGGGGCCGGGGCTTCGACACGACCGTGGGGTCGAACTGGATGTACGCCTGGCACACGCCGTTCGACACGATCCCCGCCCCCAGCTTCGAGGGGATGCGCGAGGCGTGGGACGACCGGCGTATCATCGCGACGTACCAGAAGGCCTTCGCCAAGGACCCCGCCGCCATGGCGGTGCTGAAGAAGATCTTCCGTGAGGCCGCCACCAGCCGCGCCCGAGGCGGGCGCGACACCGTCAGCGACTTCTGGACGGCCGTTGACGACGTCGGCAAGATGGACAAGTGGCGCAACACGCTGCTGGATCGCCTGCTCAAGGCCCGGGCCGCCGGCTGACGGCCGGGCCGGGTGCCGTGGCTTGCGGAGCGCAGCCGGGTGCCGTGGCTTGCGGAGCGCAGCGGAGCAACCACGTTGTGGCTTGCCACGCCGTAGCATCCCTACGGATACAGCTCAGGCCGAGTGCCTCCGCCTTCTGATCGCCAAAGCGCCCAACACCAGCAAGACCGCGGAGGCGGGCTCGGGGACCGATGCCGGGCAGCCCTGGAGGTAGTTGCTCGACCAGATGACGTAGTCCAGGCCGTCAACGATGCCGTCCTCGTTGAAGTCGCCCTGCACCCACCACGTGCCGGTCTGGTAATTGCTCGACCAGACGACGTAGTCCAGGCCATCGACGCACCCGTCGAGCGTGGCGTCGCCGTCAGCGGCGAACTGACTCCCAATTGCCACGATGAAGACGTCGATCGAGCCCTGGTTCGGGCCTCCCAGGTCGCCGCGCGTGTTGCCCGTGATGTAGATGTTGCCGCCGGCATCAACCGCGATGCCCTCGCCACTGTCCCACTCGCCCGTGCCGATCTGGCGCCTCCACTGCTCCGTCCCGCCACTGTCGTATTTGACGATAAAGGCGTCGACCTCTCCCTGGTCTGGCCCCCCCAGGTCGCCCCACGTCCAGCCCGTGATGTAGCTGTTGCCGCTGCCGTCAACGGCGATGCCCTGGGCACTGTCAATCTTGTTCGACCCGAACTGGGTCGCCCACTGCAGCGTCCCGGCGTAGTCATACTTGGCTACGAAGACGTCGTCGCCGCCTTGGTTTGGGCCTCCGAGGTCGCCCGGCGTCAGACCCGTGATGTAGCTGTTGCCGCTGGCGTCCACAGCGATGCCGTCGGCCTCGTCATACGTGCTGGTGCCGATCTGCCGGGCCCACTGCTCTGTGCCGCCACTGTCGTACTTGGCGATGAAGACGTCGATCGAGCCCTGGTTCGGGCCTCCCAGGTCGCCGCGCGTGTTGCCCGTGATGTAGATGTTGCCGCCGGCATCAACCGCGATGCCCTCGCCACTGTCCCACTCGCCCGTGCCGATCTGGCGCCTCCACTGCTCCGTCCCGCCACTGTCGTATTTGACGATAAAGGCGTCGACCTCTCCCTGGTCTGGCCCCCCCAGGTCGCCCCACGTCCAGCCCGTGATGTAGCTGTTGCCGCTGCCATCGACTGCGATGTCGGAGGTGTATTCCCACGTGCTGCTGCCGATCTGGCTGGCCCACTGCACTGTCCCACCGCTGTCGTACCTGACTATGAAGGCGTCCGAGCGTCCCTGGTTTGGGCCGGCCAGGTCGCCAAACGTGTGACCGGCGATGTAGCTGTCGCCGCTGCCGTCCACGGCGATGCCCTCAGCATAGTCACTACTGATCGTCCCGAACTGGCGCATCCACTGCACTGTCCCAGCGCTGTCGCACTTCACGACGAAGGCGTCCTTGCCCCCCTGGTTTGGGCCGCCCATGTCGCCCTCCGTGTAACCCGTGATGTAGCTGTTGCCGCTGTCGTCCAGGGCGATGCCGTAGGCGAGGTCCGACTCGCTGGTCCCGATCTGCGTGGTCCACAAGGTCAGCGGAGGGGGGCCGGCCTGGACAGTTGCTCCCCAGGCCGCGAGCAAGGCACACGCCGCCACGAAACCGATCCGTTTGCCTTTCATTTGGCCGCTCCTTTCCATTCCACGCCCTGGCTGCCGGCGCACGCCGACTGCCGCAGCGCAACGGAAGAGTCCAGCGGCCCCCGGGATGGCCGCCCCAATGCTGACGTCCCCCAGTATACCAGCCCTCAGCCGATTCTGCAACCCCGCTATGCGCTTCGCTCCTCTGTCGCTCTGTGTCGAGTCTGCTTTGGCAACACGTTTGCGCGCGCAATCTGTACCCCCCCTCCCGGCGAAATCGCCGGAAAATGAAATTTTCGGATCCCGGCCCGGCCGGGAGTTACGGCAAGAGGCCCCTCTATGGCAACACGTTTGCGCGCGCAAAGGCTTCCGCGCACGGTAAGGGTGGAGGGGGCGCGCCTCAGGTGTGCGCCTCCGAAGCGCCTGATAACCGAATACGCCAGTGCGGAGTGCTGAGTGCTGAGTGCGGAGTGCGGGAGCGAATTGTCAATTGTCAATTGCCAATTGTCAATTGTCAATTGGGCCCGCCTTCTTCGCGAGCCCTTATCGCCCAAGGACTTACGCATTTCGGGCCCGTTGCGAAATGTTCCGTTTCGTTCCAGAACTTTCCGAAACTTTCCGTTTCGTTCCGTTTCGTTCCGCCCCTTTCCGCGGTTGGCCCTCCGGTCGCTGGCTTTCAGTAACCGGCCTGCTTGTCAACCACGCCTTGCAGCGGCCGGCCGGCGAGGTAGCGCTCAAGGTTCGCCAGGAAGACGCGCTCCGCGCGAGCCTGGTAGTCGGCGACCGCGCCGGAGTAGTGGGGCGTGATCAGGACGTTGGGCAGCGTCCACAGCGGATGGCCCGGCGGGAGCGGCTCGGGATCGACCACGTCCAGGCCGGCGCCGGCCAGCTTGCCGCCGCGGAGGGCCTCGACCATAGCGTCGGTGTCGACGGTGCTGCCCCGGCCGGCGTTGAAGAACAGGG
>CBFCZU010000282.1:0-5247 GCA_965602635.1 uncultured Planctomycetales bacterium
CCTTGTGTCCCTGCCACCAGCCAAAGCCGGCGATCTCGTAGCCCTGCCCCTTGTAATCAGGATAGACCCGGGAGAGGTCCTTCAATATGCCCTTTGTGTACTTGATGAACCAGTTGTCGTACTCACAGCCCAGGGGCCATTTCTCGTTGCTGAATCTGCCTTCCCGTCGCGACGGCGGCAAGACGTCATAGGCCAGGCAGCGGTTGCCACAACAAGCCTTGATGACCAGCACCACTTCATCATGGACATGTCCCATGATGTGACCAAACTGCAACTCGGGCCCTACGTTCCGGCCATTCACGTGGACGCTCAACGCACATGCCTTGGTCTTGGTAGCCTTCCCAAGGTTGTACATGTAGAAGACGTCATTCCGGGTGGTCCAGTTGCCGTCGTCGTCCACCAGATGCTGGAACATCCCCTTCTTCTTCACAAGCGGGTCCAGGCTCTTGGCGATGCTGCCCATTCCACACATGTTCGATTGGCCCGACAGGATGAAGACCTTGATCGGTTTCCTCGTATCCGGAGCCTTGTTGTCCGGGTCGGGCAACTGGGCCGGGCCGTCGGCCGCGGCGGCGGGAAGGGCCAGCAACGCCGTCGCGAGGGCAGCAACCCAAAACACGGTCTTGCATTGGCGGTTCTTCAACGTTCTGGTGTGCCTTTCTTCTTCAGTTGGGGAACATTGGGAATTCACTTCGTCCGTCTCCTCATTACATGCCACGGCGACTGCCAGCCGACGGGATTTCTGGGGCTGAATCCGCCGGCCTCGATGAAGAGGTAGTCCTCGCCGCCAACCGCCTTGACTTCCATCTTCAGCGCCTGATAGCGCGTCAGGTCCATCAGCGTGTCGCCCGACCAGAGCCACATCACGCTGTCGGTCCGGCCCTCGTCCTTGAAGGTCCTCTTACCGAACCGGGCGCGACCGGCCTTCATCTGCTTCCCGGGAGTGAACTCGCGGAGGAATCCTGAACGTCCCGCGCAGGAGCGAGACCTCCTTGTCCCACAAGGTGTTCACTCTTGTGGCGCCGTAACAGCCCGGTCCGATGCACGTGTCCGAGCATCTTCCAATTGGGTGCTGGGGGATCTTGCCTTCGTACTGGCCGAAAGCGCCCCTCCCTTTCTTCCAACCGGCCTTGGCGGGATCGAAGTCGAGCGCGTACCAGTTCTCCATGCCCTTGGGCAACGTCACGTCGCCAAGGACGGGAAGGATCTTCTTGTAGCATCGCCCATCGGCGGCCACGGGGGCCAGAGCTTGAATCGCCGAATTCTGTAGCCACCAGTCGTCATGCTTGAGCCACGGCAGGATGGCGTCGACGTGCGGCGCGACCCTGTCCGCCGAGGCCAGCCCGATCGTCTCCAGGGCTCCGTCCACGACCCACCAGGATTCCTCGGGATCGGAGATCATGCCGACCAACAGGGCGAACACTTCGTCGGTCAACAATGTCTGCGGCAGGATGCGAATGCTGGACACACCCGCCCGGCGGACGCGGGCATCCTTTGACTTGAGCAGCTCGACGATCAGTCGGCCGTCTCCGACGGGCTTGGCGGATTTCCGCACCGTCCAGCCGATGTGGTTCTGAGCGAGTCCGGCGGCCCGCTGTGCCGCGTGTCTGCGGATGCCGTGGTCCTGGTGGTGGGCGTAGCAGCGCAGTGTCTCGATGTCGACGTTCTCCGCATTGAGCCGCCCGATGACCTGCATGGCTGAATCGTTGGCCAGGGTTTCCTCGTCGATGGCCGGGGATTTGCCGTACCAGCCGCCGAGATAGCAATGCTCCTCGGCGGCGTCCACCGAGCGTTGGATGGCCGGGAGAACCGACTGGTCGCCCGTGCGCAGGTAGTATTCACACAGCGGCATGCCGCCGTAGCCCAGGTACCAGGACGCGTGGCCCGACAAGGCGGACACTCCTCTCGCCCATCGGCGCACCACCTCCAGGTCCTTCTCCTCGCCGGTGGAGAGCAGGAACAGCATCCCGATCCCGCCGAAGCCGGGACTGCTGCCGGGTCTGGCCAGGTAGTCGGCAAAGCCGCGCACGATCTTGTCCGACTTGGGACAATCGAGCGGCCAGGTCTTGCTGTAGGCGCCGAGCACGGGAATCTTGACGACCACTTCCTCGGCCGCGGCGCCCGCCTTCTCCTTGACCATGAACTTGAGGACGCCATCGGTCGCCTCCGCCGCGCTCACGATCTGACCCAACTGGATGCGCGGGTCGATGTCGGCCAGCTTCTGACCGTTGATGGTCTCGATGATCTGGCCGGCTTTCAGCTTGCCCGTCGCCTCGGCGGGCGAGCCCTCCTCGATGTTCTTGATCCGCATCGTGAAGGCGGGCTGGACCAGGTCGATCCCCATGCCGACGGGGCCGAAGCGAGCGATGGTCTGGAGCGATTTCGTCTCCGACGGCCGGGTGGAGAAGAGCGCGGGGCGCTTGTAGAACGAGCCCTCGCCCGCTGCGGCGATGCCGCAGGTCAAGATGGTTGCCGCGAGCGCAAGCCACGTGACTGCCATCGGTCGTCTGTCGTACATCATCACCTGGCCTTGCTCTCCATCCCACTCGTGCTCATTCGTGGTTCTTCTCACCCATCGTCCCAAGCATCGCCTGGGCGGAGGCATCGCCGCTGATCTGGGGGCGCATCCCCTCGCGCTCGGCCGACATTGTACATGGCTGCCCTTGCCGCTGCCAGTTGGGGAGGGAGGGGCCCGCAGTATGGCCCCGGATCTTGGGGTGCGCGCCGCAGCGCCCTGAATCGTGCTCGTCGTCGTCGATCACGGCGACATCCCGACCGAAGGCTCTCCCAAACACCTCCGTATTCGCGGCGGTCAACAGGTCATCGACCAGGCTCAGCCTTCCTTGCTGCCTGCTTGATCTTCTGCCACGCCTCATAGGCACGCTTCAGCTTGCCGGGAATGTCGCCGCGTTGTGTGTAGCCCATCGTCCCCAGAGGACCGCGATACCCCATCTCATCCAGCGTGCGGACCAGCGGGACCATGTCGAAGCTGCCTTCACCGAGGATCTTGTGCGTGGCCTTGTCCTTGTCTGTGCCCTGGATGACGACGATCATCAAGTAGGGCTTCGCCCGAATCAGGTCCGCGCGAAGCTTGTCCTGGTCGCGGTTCCCGACGGCCTGCCAGTGGTGCAGGTGGAACATCACACCGACGTTGCGCCGATCGACGGCCTTGGCGATCCGCAGGTTGTCGTCGATCGTCTCGATCCAGTTGCCGATGTGCATGTAGGGCGCCACACCGCCGAGGCCATACTTCTCCGCGTCGTCGGACATCTCGCGGAGGATCTTCACCGCCATCGCGACAGCCTTGGGGTCTTTTCGGTCCATCTTCTTGCGGCTGCCGACCGACGGGACGAACACCACCTTCGTGCCCTTGAGCAGCGGCAGGTTGTCCCTGATGACCTGCGTGCACGTGCCGTCCTCGATGTAGAAGCGGGCGTGGATGGCGGCCAGGCGCACCTTGTGCTTCTTCATGGCCGCCAGGTAGGCGGGCAGCATCTTCCACCGCTTGGGGTCGTCTTTGAGCGAGAGCATCACGCCGTCGTATCCCCGCTCGGCCAGGATCGCAATCTGGGTGGCCGGCTCGCCCCACTTGTACTTGTAGAACCAGTTGGTCATCGCGAAGTGCGACGTCGTCCACGGCAGGTCCTGCACCAGGTTGACTTTCATGTCCTTGTCCCTCGCGGGGGCCGCGAGGGTTGCTGTCCAGGCGAAAAGGAGCAGCACAATTGAGCTCCTCTGCGGAATGTGCATGGCGCCTCCTTGGGCTGGCTCTCGCAGGTCCCTTGTGGCCGGCCCCATTGCTTGTGCTATCTCAGATTGGTCTCCTGGGGAGGACAGGCTTTTCTTCATGTGAACCCATCACTCCGCCAGCTCGGCAACTGTGTTCTTTGCGAAGTCGTAGTCCCAGCGGCGCGAGCCGTCGCGCTTTTCAACCGACGTTCACAGGTCTCGCGCGACTTGCCGGAATCGGCCTGCTCGAACGCCCTGCGGTCCTCTTCCTGCATCTCGCTGGCTCCTGCACCAAGCACCGTTGATATGCAACTCGCTACCGTGACAACCACCAGCACTGACAATGGCATGCTCTTCACGACTATTCCTTCACCTCCGTCACAGTGTTCTTCTCGAAGTCGTATTCCCATTTCCTCTTGCCGTAGAGCAGGGTCACGACGCTGCTGCCGGCCTTGTTCCGCATGTAGGGGCTATTGTAGGCGTACTGGGGATTGAGGTCCACGGTCTTGCCGTCGATCCTGGGAAGGGTGTACGGCTTCCCTTCCTTGCGCACCTGGGGAGTCATGGCAAAGAACTCGACCTTCGCGGAGTCTGGCCCTCGGTATTCGAGCTTGCCGTCGCTGTAGCCGAGCGGCGCCGCCAGGATGGCTTCCTGGAACGCATCGAAGGAACCATACACCGCAGCTCTCCCGGTCTGGATGATGATGGGAGAGTAGATGTCGTTCGTGTATAGCAGCCGCTTGAGCGAGTCCATCCAGAAATATCCGCCGTCGACAACCTTGACCGCGGCGTATGCTTCCTGATTGTCTACAAAGACCCACCCACGCTTTTCGGAGACCTTGCCGTTCAGAGCTTCAAAAGCAATCCGAGTGTCCCCAGGAACATAGGGCCCGTCCGAACACATCTGAGTGATCCGCACGTCCTTGTGCTGGACATTCCATTTCTCGCCGGTGTACGCGTCGAGGGAAATCGCAGCGAGATTACGGAAGATCACGCCGCTCCAGCGCCCCATGGCGCCGTTGCTGCGAGGCCCATTAGGATCGTACATCCCGCATCCCGTTACGTACTCAGGAGTGCACCAGGCGTAATTGATGGCTTTGCAGTCTTTATAGAAGCCTTCTTCCTTGCTGCTCCCACCGGTGGAACGATCATTGATGATTTCGTAGGTCTTGGTCGTCTTCCCGAGTTTACGTAGAAGCAGCGCCGGTTCAGGAACCTGATAGCTGCTGTCTGCCGGCATAGTCAGAAAGAAAGTACTGCCGCGTTCCCCGTAGAGCATGGCCTGATAGGGATCCCACCTGTCGCCCATTCCGCCTCGCTTTGCCCGGCCCTTGCTGCCTCCACGCAGATCCGAGATTGACATCTGGGCAGATTCCACCAAGACGACGTCCATGAACATTTTGGCCCGCTTACGTACGATTGGGTCCGGTGCGAAATCGATCAGATTGAAGTAGTGGGGGTAGGTGTGGGTTCCGAATATTATGACCGGTTGTTTCCAGATATTCTGACCGGTTCGGA
>CBFCZU010000283.1:0-5234 GCA_965602635.1 uncultured Planctomycetales bacterium
TACGAACACCCAGGCTGCGTCCCAGTTCTCGAGCTTCAGCGTGCCCTTTCCGCCATGCTGTTCCTCGCTCACCTCCCAGGCCGCCCGCCAGGATTGGTTCCAGGCGAGGTCGAATGTGACGGCGCCCGCGCCCTTGATGCCGGCCGGCTTGCACGTCACATTCGCGATCCGGATAGGGTCGGCCCTTCCCGTGACGCGGAAGCGCGCCTCGGCATGGTCGTCCGCCATGACGGCTGACGCGCCCGCGAGCAGCAGGCCGCAGGCAATCGCAACCGCCCAACCGCAGGCGAGTGGGAATCCATTGGATAGCCGCTGCATGGCCATGTCCCTTCCGCTTGGCAAGAGGCGTCAGTCGAGACGGAGGCCGTCATCCTTGTCGTTCAAGACGTCTTCCAGATCCACGAGTTCGTCAGCCGCATACGCCTCGATCTGCGCCGTGCGGACGCTGCCGTCCGTTTGCGCCGCTCGGAGATAGTCGTGGTGGCCGGACCACACGCAGCGGATCCGGTCGATCTCGAACGCCGGGCACTCGAATATGTTGATGAGCTGGGTATTGTCGTGAACGAGGCCGATGCGCGTCCACCGGCGGTCGGCGGCGTTGCGGACGTGCACGCTGTACCGCATCGAAGCGCGTTCTCTCACGCTGTCCCGGCCGGGAACCGGTCCGGAGGCGTCTTCGTACATGGCCACTGCCGAAAGTTCCCGGGCCTTCTCGAACTCCGCTACAACGTCCGCGTACTCCACCCCTCCGGCCCCGGCCCAGGCCGTCTCCTGATTCGCAATGATACCGTTGACCAGTCTCAGAGCAGCGCGCGGGTTGTCGTAGGGCGTCTTGGGGGTGTTCGTGCCGTTTTGCCACGGATACGCCGTGCAGGTCAATGTGCCGGAGGGGTTGGAACGGGCCGTGGGACCGCCGTCAAACAACAGGCTCCGCCCCGGGAATCGGATGGCGGACACCACAACGTCGCCGAGCAGCGCTGGAATCCCGCTGGCCGGGGCCTTCTCGTAGGTCGTGCTGGCCTTCCGGCCTTCGCCGACGGTGTGGGGCAGAACCGCGCGCAGGGTCAGGGTCACTTCGCCGGCCGCGTCGGCGCGGAACGCGGCCCGGCGGCGCGCCAGAGACCTTCCCAGCGGCAGACGCGCCGTGTACGGGAGGTTCTTCAACTTCTCCTGCTTCGTGCCCGTGACGGCGACCTCAAGCCGCAGCAGCGGCGCAAAATCGTCCGGGTCGGCGACCGCATTCAGCATCTCGACGAGATAGGTCGTTCCTGCCTTGACCTGGAGGGTCAGCGTGACCGGCCCGGTCAGCTTGCCAACGTATCCAGGCTTGGCGGGATCGGACGCGGCCGGCTTGGCCGGCTTCAGCCGCGCGCGCAGGCGTTCGGGCGGCGCGAGGTTCGGACCGAACGCCACCTTCTTCGGGTCGAGCGACGTGAGATACGAAGGCTCGGGCGGCCCAGGAGGCACGGTCCGCGCGACATCCTGCGGCACCTCGCCCACCATGCACTCCTGGTTGACGAACTGCTCCCCGGTAATGACGTTGGAGCCGTTGAGGTCCACGCGGCGCACGACCTCTCCGTTGGCGGCGTCCAGGAAGTGGACCACCCCGTCGTACGCGCCGATCACCACCGTGCGGCTGTCGGGCGCGAAGCGCGCCAACCGCGCGGCGGGAGTCTCGGCGTCCCACAGCAGGCTGCCGTCGAGCGCGAAACACAGGGTCCGGCCGCGCGCGCAGGCCAAGACAAAGGACTTGCCGTCCGGGGCGAACTTCGCGTCGGCAACGCGGCCGGGCACTGCCAGGTCCTGCTCCCCGCTGCCGTCGAGCCGGCGGATATACACGCGGGCCGTACGCTCACGCCGACTGAAATGGCAGTTCTCGACGATCAACAGCTCCTTGCGGCCCGGAAGCTGAAGGACCCAGTCCGCACTGCCCGTCAGCGCGCTCATGCCCTTGCCTTGCCGTCCGTCGGCGGCGATGATCTCGTAGGACTCTCCGTTGTCGGCGGCCACGATGAACCGGTCATCGAGGGCAACGGCCTTGCCTTCGCTCAGAAACACGCCTTGGCGCTGCCAGAGCAGCTTGCCGGTCGCCGTGTCCAGGCCCATGATCGATGGGTGGACCAGACGCGTCGCATACAGGGCTTGCGCGACGGCGAACGCGGAGACCAGCAGCACCCGTCCGTCGCCGCTCAGGGCGCGCGTGAACGTGCCGCGCGGAAAGGCGATGTTGCCGGAGACTTCGCTGTCGTCGAAACGCCAAAGAAAACGGCCCTGCTTGTCCATGGCCGTCACGCGGTCCATGCCGCCGACGTAGGTGATGCCGGTCTTGTAGTCCTCGAGGCGGGTCGCGCCCCTGACGACTGGCCCGCCGCCATCGCCGGGACCGGGAAGATGGTGCGGCGGTTCCCCGGCCGACCTCGCGACGTATCCCCGCTCGAGATCGTAGAGGTACTCGCCATTCCACAGGCGGATGCGCAGCGCGGTATCGCTCTCGGGCCGCAACCCTCCCCGCCCCCACTGATACCAGTTGGGAAAACCCGGCGTGTTGGGCGGCGTCCGCTTCTCGATGATCTCACCGGAGGGGCTGAACACGTAGAACCAGTCACCGTAGGACGTGGTCGTCACGAACAGATGCTTCCCGCTCGGTGCGAAGACGGCATCGAGGATGTAGACTCCGAACTTGCCGTCGACCATGTTCTCCAGCGGAGTCAGGGCGCCGCCGCGGGCGACGACCGGCCTGGCGTCCATCTTCGGAGCCGCCGCGGGCTCGGGCGGTGGCAGTGCCGCGAGGCAGGCGACCGCCGCCTCGGCACCGGCTGCGTCGTGACAGCCCACGTAGAGCCCGTCGTACCCGCCCAGGAATGGCGAATAGAGATAGTGGACGAAGTAGCCACCCGGCGCCGGATAGTCGTCAGTGGGAAGGCGGCGCAGGTACGGTTCGAGCTGCATCAGGGCACGATGGTCTGCCGGCGCGCCGAACAGAACCACGTCCGCGTCGTGCCGCAGCCGCGGCCCGTATTCGTCGTAGCCGCAGCTCGGATGATCGTGGGGCACCTTCTCCACCGCCCAGGACGACATGGCGATCCGCCAGGCCCAGGCACTGCCGTCCTTCAGGCTGTCCAGGACATCGAGGTCATCCCTCGTCCACTTCCAGCGCAGGTGCAGCGGCCGGATGTCGGCCAGGTCCCAGGTGACGACACGCGCCTCGCGGCCGGACTTCTTCAACAGCGCTGCCACTTGCTCCGCGGCGGGGCGGAACACCTCCTGTCTTTCGTCCAACACCACTGTCACCGGCCCCTTGCGCTCGGCGAGAAACGCCTTGATCGCGGCGGCGCCGCCAATCAGGTCGGGCGTCGTCCTGGCTTCCACGGCGGCAGGGGCGGCGGGGGCGACTGCCTGGGTGGCGGTCGACCCAAGAACCAGGTCGCGCACGGCGAGCTCGAGCCGGGCTTCCCCGGACAAGGCCGGCACGGGGACGTCGAGCGCCAATTCGGGGCCGAGCGCGGCAAACTTGTGGAACAGCGTCGCGCCATCCGGCCCCCGTAAGGTCACCTCGAAGGGCATGGGATCGGCCATCGGCTTCTCCCCGGCATCGGCCAGCCAGCCGGTGAGCCGCAGCGTCGTCGCCCCTGTGCGCTCGGCCTTGATCGCCATGGCCCTGGGCTCGCGCTTCGTCAGTAGGTAGACCGCGCCTTCGAGGCGCGTGAAATCTACAGCGACACGTTGGCCTTGCGGAGTCTCCTCGACAGGCGCGGCCTTGCCGGCCAGCACGTCGTGGACATGCCACCCCTTCTCCACCCGCAGTTCGCCGATCTTCGGCAGTACAACGTACTGACGCCATCGGCCTTTGATCTCCAGCGGCACCAGCGTCTGGTTGATCACGAAGCACAGGATCGACTCCTTCCCCGCCAGGGGCGAGATGATCACGCTGGCATCGGGTGTGGTGACCGGAGGCCGGGGGGTCTCGGCGAAGGCCTCGACCAGGATCTTCTCGCGCTTGTTCTTGAAGCCGTCCCACATGACGGCGAAGGGCCACTCGCCGTTGGATGAGAGGTGCCAGGCGCCGTGGTTGTGTTTCGCGTACACGAAGCCGAGCTTGCGGCCGGGTATCCTCTCGTGGCAGGCGTCGTCCTTGATGATGACGCCGCCGCGGGCCTCAAAGTCGCGGACGGCCTTGTCGATCTCGGGCAGTTCGAACGCCTGGACCCCGAGCAGAAGAAGCACCTTGTACCTGAACAGCTCGCCGGCCAGCACGTCCTCGGGCGCGATCGCCATTCCCGGCCGGCGCAGTCGCGCCAGATCGTGCAGGGCAATGGGGATCCCAGCGTTGTCATTGAAGTAGACGGCGACGTCCGGCAGCGGATCGAGCGCGGCGATCCACGAACCGAACCGTGCGAAGATCCGCAGGAGATTCTCGCTTTGAGGATGGTCAGAAGCGCTCAGCGAGAAGCCGTCGAGGCCGCGGCCGGCCGCGCCGAAGGCGATGGGGATCTCCTCGGCCCGGATGTCGTGGTTGAAGAAGGACATGGAGAGCTTCTGTTTGGCCTGGTTGCCCATGCCCAGGATGGGAGGAACGATGAAGTTCTGCCAGGCCTGGATGCAGTAGTCGCTGTAGTCGAGCGCGTCGCGGTGCGACAGGCCCGCGTAAGCCGCCGGCGGGTAGTTCACGCCACCGTGGCCCCAGCCGGTCGGCTTCGTGTTGTGCAGAGTCAGCCCGGGCCGCATCCGGCGGGCGTCGGCGAACCATTCCGCGAAGGCGTGCGGCAGGATCGAGCCCCAGGCCCGCGCCCCCTGCCACCGCCCGAGCTCCTTCTTCTGAACTTCGGGCAGTTGGTCGGCATTGTGCTTCTTCATGGCCGCGTCGAAGCGGGCGCCGCCCCATTTGTTCGCTTCGGTGTTGCGCCGCCCCTGGTGCCCGTCAAGACGCGGCACGCCTTCCCAGAACCCCCAGACTTTCGGATGCCAGCCGAGCCCGAAACCGTCGAGCCCCGGAACGTCGGCCCGCGGCTGCACCACGAGCGCCATGCGCCGGCGCATCTGCTCGAGGTCCTCGGGCAGCGTGTGTTTGGGGTTATACGACTCCTGCGATAACATCTCCGGATATGGCGGCATGGAGCGCATGCCCAGAGCGGCCACGGCCATCAGATCCCTCTCTTCGGGGGTCGGGCCGTTGAACTTGTCGATCGCCGGTCCAGCCGGCGCGTCGGCGTAGGTTGCCAGGGCCGCGTCCAGCG
>CBFCZU010000284.1:0-5174 GCA_965602635.1 uncultured Planctomycetales bacterium
GTTGCCCTTCCGCGTCGCGCCGACGCGTCCGTCTTGCCATGAACCGACCGCCACCGCGTCCTTCACCTCGAGGTAGGTATTGAACCCCACGCCCTCGATCGTGCCGCCGGGCATGGTCAGGTAGTCCTCCTTGATGCCCTGGATCGCTTCGCCGGAGATGCGCGCGTACACGACGCCGCGCCTGGCCGTGCGCCGGGTTGCGGCCCGGACCCCGAAGAGATCGGACAGCCGTTCAGCGGGCCATCTGGGATTGAGCCAGGTGTTCTCCCCGCGCAGTCCCAACCCTTCCTCGGCCACGATGCACCCGCCCCTCCCGGCAAAGGCCTCGAGCAGGTCCACCACGCCGTCCGGAACCATGAAGCACTCCGGCAGGTAAAGCAGTTTCACTGAGTCCAGGCTTTCTTTCAACGTTCTGACGTCGATCCAGCGGGGCGCCACGCCCAGCTCCCTGAACAGCGCGTAGGTCCCGAAAAGCGCCTTCTTGTACAGGTAGGGGAAGCCGCTGGTCAGAACAAAGTCCCAGTAGTCGTCCCCGCCGGTGTTCTCGACGCGGTTGATCATGTCGCTATCCGGGCTGTACAGGATCGCCACCTCAGCTTCCTCTACTTCTGCGTTGAGGAACATGTCTTTGTGCTTCTCAATGACCTCGGCGATCTTACCGACTTCATGGGTGATGGGCCTGAAGCTGCCGTCGATGTCCACCATGCCCGAAAGGTCGTTCTCGTTCCCGACCCGTTCGGCCCGGTACTGCCAGTACAGTATGCCCTTGGCCCCGCAGGCGATGGTCGTCCAGACCTTGAACCGGAAATCCTCGACCGAAATCGGCTCGTTCCAGTCGCCCCAGTCGGTGTACAGTTCGTTTACCCAGTAATACGGCGAGACGCTTCTCAGCCAGTCGCAGATCATGGCGGGCGCCGCCTCTTCCATGATGTTGGTCAGGGCCGGTATCGCCGTCGGCAGCGAGGTGCCGAAGAAGTCCACGACCCTGGCGTTCACCAGGTCGTCCGAGCCGGACCAGGCGATATCCTGAACCACGCTGCACTGGCCCACGTGGCTGATCAACGGCCGGCTGTCGTCAATGGCCTTGACCGTTTCGTACATGAATTGGATCTTTTTCGTTGCCTCCACGATGGCCCATTTCCGCCACAAAAACAGCTCCGTGTAGTCCCACGGCATGGCGGGCGGCACGATCGTCTCGAAATCGCCCCATCGCTTGCCGAAGGCGTCGTTCAAGGCCTCGATCGTGCCGTAGTTCTCCTTCAGCCAATCCCGGTAGGACCGGATCGAGTGTTCGCAGCCGCAATCCCCGATGGGCCGTGAGCGCGGCTCCTTCCAGACCTTCCAGGCCAGCAGGTTCTCGCGGTCCTTGTAGCGCTCGGCGAACACCCGCGCAAAGGCCTGAGCTCTCCGCGCCACGTGCGGATTGGTGAAACAGGGCAGCCAGCCCCCCACGTAGTACGCCCCGTGGGCGCCGGGATTCATGGGCAGCCCGTTCATGTCCTTCCGGGCGCCGCCGTAGGTCTGGAATACGTAGTCCGGCGCGCAGTCCATGAGGAAGTTGAAGATGACCTTCTTGCCGTGCCTGGCGGAAAGGTCGAACAGCCTGTCGGTTTCGTCAAACCGGTACTCGTTCTCCCGCGGTTCGTGCCAGCGCCACTGAGTGCGCAGTTGAATGGTGTTCAATCCCACCTTGCCCATGTTGATCAGGTCCTCTTCCCATTCCCCGGGCAGAGGCGTCGGCGCCCGATGGTACTGCGTGCCGTACATGAAGAAATCCCGAACGGTCTTGTCCATTGAACGCATCTCCCAGTGTGTCCGGATCAGTAACCGGCTGATCGAAGCCGGTCACCAGGCCCCGACCAGAGCCGGTGTGTTTCCCGCCACGTCCATTGGGCTGATGTGATCCCGGGGTCGATCAGGGGCTCCTGGCGAGCGATAAACCGCGCGGCTTCATCGAGGGGGCGAATCCCGCTTACCGCGTCGAGCACCTGGACGTTCTGCCAGCCCAGGCAGACGGCGTATTTGAGTGCCCTCTCGATGGGCTCACCCCGAAGAAGTGCCGTCAGGAATCCGGCGATCGACGAGTCCCCCGAGCCGGTCGCGCTGGCGATGCGCTCGACATGGTAGGCCGGGCACCACAATTCCCGGTTCGCCCAGTTTTCCGAATCGCCCGGGCGGGCCGCTCCCATGGCCGCGAATCCGTCTTCGCCGCCGGTCTTGATGTACCAGCCCCGATGCCCCGACTTGAGGGCCGTTATCTTCGCGCCCAGCGAAAGCAGCCTCTCGGCAAGTTCCGAGAAGTGCTGGGCGGGCAGATGGTTGATGAGGTCCTCGCCCTTGTGCTCTTCCTTGATGCGGACAAAGCGCTCGGGCTCGAGCATGTACAGCGATTCCTCCACGGAGGGCAGGAAGATGTCGATGTAGGGAAGGACCCGCGCCAGGATCTCGCCCCAGGGCGCCTTGCCCGACTCGGATTGAGGATCGGGCAACGCCATGTCACAGGACGTCGTGGCGCCGGCCTCCCTGGCAATCCGGAAGACCCGCTCCAATTCCTTTCCCTGTTCCGAATACATGCGCCGCATCAGAGGGGGATACCCGAAATGGAAGTGACGGCAGTCCGCGATCAGCGCCGGATCCAGATCGTCCGCGCCGTACGAGTCGTTTGTGCCCGGATCGTGCAGGAAGATGCGGTCAATCCCGGGCGGCGCAATCGCGACCGTGTAGGAGCTGGTCGCCCCCTCAACGGCATGAACTCCGTCGGCGCAACCGTGCCGCGTGAGGGCATCAACGGTCAACTTCCCGAAATCGTCGTCGCCGACCCGCGCGCTGAAGCTTACTCGGTTGCCCAGTCTGCGCATGGCGATGCCGGTGTTGGACACCGGTCCGCCCGTGCCGGTGGCCACCCCGGCCATGAGGACGAGTCTTCCCGGGGTAAAGAGTTCGTCGAAACGGACCGCGCCCATGTCCGGGAATCGCGGAATGATGTCAAGGCAAAGGTGGCCTGCAACCATGACATCGTAATTCCTCGTCATAGACGTCCCTGCTTTCATTGTTGAGCCTGCCCATCCCGGCCAAACGGAAGGGCCTTCGTAACCGCCGATTGCTCGGAATGCGTGGATGGGGAGGGGCAGACGTTCACGGTGTTCAACCGGGATCTCCCAGATAAACTCCAGACCACGACGGTCGTGGGCCTTTCCGACGATCTTACCGCGGTCCTGTGAATGAACAAGCACTTCTCTATCTCGGCGGGGGGGCATTCGGCGTCCGCTTTGGCCGCTGCTTCTTGGGCGGATGGAATTCTCGGGATGGACACCATTGGAAACAGTCTATATTGAACGCAGTCAGGTCGACAGCTTCAGAAAATCCACGTGATTCTTCCCGCCCGCGCCGTTTACCTTATTGGCACGCCACACCTTGCCCACAATCTCAAGGCTCCCATCCCCGTCGAAATCGGCCACACTCGCCGTATGCGACCCGAGGTTAGCGTCGAGAAGCACATGCTTGTGCCATGAACCATCAGCAGACTGTGAAAGGTACCACCATCGAGGCTTGGTGCTCACACCATCGGTACGGCCATTCTCCATCTCAGCGGTGAAAATCTCGAGTTTGCCGTCGTTGTCCAGGTCCGCCAACTGGAGGCTGTGCATGCCGCAGATGTGTTCCGACCGGTCGATCAGAAGCTCCGGTTCCCACAGCTTCTCAGGTCCGACGTAGCGCAGCAGGAACATGCGCGCATTAGGAATCTCTGATTCGGACACTACCGCAACCGGGGTGCCGTTGCCGTCGAGGTCGCCCACAACCACACGGCATTCGGGATGGAGACCGAGTTCTTTCGGTGCGAACGGGTGGCGGGCCCAGGTGGAACCGTCGCCACTGGCGTTCTCGAACCAGCCGACGTTGGTTACGATGTCGAGAACGTCCGGCCGTGCAATAGGTGCCGCCACCGTTCCGTCACCGCCAAGCCGGTTCGCAATCAGCTGTACCGGCCAGGTCTCCGTCGGATCGGCGGGCGGCCGGAAGAGCAGCAGTGAGCCGTCCTTGTTGCGTACAACGATTTCATCTCGGCCGTCGCCGTCGAGGTCGGCAGCGAACAGGTCGTGGGGGTTGGTAAGGCCCTCGTAAACGGGGTGGTACTCCCAGCGGGCAAGGCAGCCTGTGGGACATGCAAACCACAAAAGCCGTGGCCCCCACTCGCCGCAGACGATCTCGGGCCGCCCGTCGCCATCAAGGTCGGTTGCGGCGGCGCTCACGCTGGGGCAGAGCTCGCGGGTTATGACGTAGCGGTCCCACAGCCCTGTTTGGATGTTGAGGTCGTAGAGGTAGAAGAACCCGCCTCCTTTGCCTCCAGTGACGAACTCGGGCCTGCCATCGCAGTCAAAGTCACCCACAGCCATGGCCCCCCAGGCATCGTACCCGGCGTCGGCTTCTATGAAGGAGTGACTGCAAGAAAGCTGGATCATTGACGGTCCCTGTTGCGATCTTCTGGCGAACGTCATGCGTGACCGGCGTCAGTCGGGTCGACGCCCTTGTCAGACGATCTTCCTCATTCTCCTCTTGGAGGCAATGTTGTTACGCCTTGTCAAACCAGATCATCTTGCGAGTAAGACCAATGTCATTGCGGCGTCGAAGCCCGCGGGGCGGATGTTACACGCCCGTCGTGCAACATCCGGGCTAGCCGGAAGCGCAAGCTTCGGGAGTTCCTTCAGCCGCCGAAAAGCTGCCTGGCATTGTC
This sequence comes from uncultured Planctomycetales bacterium, assembly GCA_965602635.1. Taxonomy (GTDB): domain Bacteria; phylum Planctomycetota; class Phycisphaerae; order SM23-33; family SM23-33; genus CBFCZU01. The sequence goes on from CBFCZU010000284.1 coordinate 4,733, forward strand.
CTCCAGGCCTTTCAGGAACGCCGGCCAGGCGGCCGGGTCGATGAACGGGTTGGCCCCAGACGTGCGGAGCCTGATGCCGCTGCTGGCGGGCCAGCCCGCCCAGGACCGAGCGGTCATCAGCGAATATCACGGCGAGGGGGTGCCGGCTCCGTGCTTCATGGTACGCCGCGGCCGGTACAAGTACACCTGCGCCCATGGCCACGGGGGGGAGCTTTTCGACCTGGCCGCCGCCCCGGGCGAGGCGAACAACCTGGCGGGGCGGCCTGAACTCGCCGACGTCCAAAGCGAACTGCACGCCGCCATCCTCGAGTGGTTCGACCCGGCGGCCATCGCCGAGGACATGATTCGCAGCCGCTCCGAGCGCCTGCTCATGCGAGAGGCCATGCGGCAGGGCGAGCCCACACGGTGGGACTACCGGCCGTGAGCGCGGGAGAGGCCTTGG
>CBFCZU010000285.1:0-5152 GCA_965602635.1 uncultured Planctomycetales bacterium
CCGTCCTTGGCGACGGCGTCGATGGTGGCCTTGCCTACGGCGGGGTTGGGGCAGTCAATGACCTTGGGGTTGACCGATGTCTGGACCGCTTCGAGGATGTCCCGCCCGGCCAGGTCGATGGCGGTGGCGGTCTTGAACGTCAGGTCGATGTTCGCCCGGTTGGCGGCGATCAGCGCGGTGATCACGTTGGGGACCCGCCCGCCGGAGAGGTAGTGGCTTTCCATGTCCCGCGTGGTCACGGCCAGGCCCGCCTGCACGGCGCGTATCTTGCTCAGCACGATCACCCGCGGATCGACCTTGCGAAGCTTCATGCCGATCAGCTCGCCAAAGCCCACCTTCGCCCGGGCGAACAGCGCCTGGATGTACAGCGCGAAGAACTGCGCCACGATCAGCAGCAGCACCAGAACGATCAGCGCCGGTATCGCCACCACTACCCAAACCCAGGTCTCTGCCAACATTTCAAGCCCCTTTCGCTAAGAGGATTCTCGCCGAAACGATCCTGTCTATCCGATGCTTACCTTATACCCGCCCCGCCGGCCGGCCGCAAGGAACACCTCCAGCCAGCCGGGTCAGGCGAGGTCACTGCTCGTCCACTTCCCTCACCACCACGTTCATACCCACGGCCTTGATGATCTTCACGGTGGCGCCCTCCTTGATGAAGCCAGTCTCAGCGGTGGCGATGACCCGCTTCTCGTCAATGCGGATGGCGCCGCTGGGGCGGAGGGTCGTCTCGGCCACGGCCGTCCGCCCGAGCAGGGCCTCCAGCTCGGCGGCGTCGGGCGTCCCCTCGCCGGGGTCCTTGCTCTGGGCCCTCAGTTGCAGGATGCGCCCCAGGGCGGTCCGAGGCAGGTACTTGATCATCGCCCACAGGTACGCCGGGATCAGGAAGACCAGCGCCACGATGGCCACCACGCCGAGGACCGGGCTGATGGTGAAACACAGGTAGACTGCCCCGACCAGGCAGCCGACGGCCGCCACCGCCAGCAGGCCGAAAGTCGGCGTGCAGATCTCCGCCGCGAAAAGCACCAACGCCCCCACCAGCAAGACCAGTATCAGCAAGATCGTGCCCATCTCTTCTCCATCATTACAGGCGTCGGCGCCGCCTCGGCGGGGCCGGGCCGGTCATGTTTTCGCCTCGACCACCACCCGGTTGCCCTCGACGCGCAGGACGGTCACTTCGCTGCCCGCTTCCACGAACGCCCCCTCGGCGATGGCGTCGGCGAGCTCGCCACCTATGTCAACCTTCCCCACCGGCCGGCAGGTCTGGATGACGCTGCCGGTCTGCCCGGGGCGAATGTGCCGGATGGGGGCCTCTTCGCTGGTCGGGGCCGTGTCGCGCGCGTCGGGCGCCGCGAGCACCAGCCGGCCAGCCAAGGGAACCCTGTGCAGGTACCGCCCCAGGACAACACCTGCCACCATCGCCCCCACGAACGTCGCCATAAGCCACAACACTCCGGTCGTGAACATCGCCCACGCCCCCTTAGTGTCCGGCCAGGGGAATTCCGTCGGGGCGTTCGCCACCAGCATAGCCAGCAGCGCCGCGAAGCAGCAGAGGATCCCGGCGATCCCCGCCACGCCGAAGCCGGGGATAACCAGCACCTCCACCAGCAGCAGCACCACGCCCACGAAGAACAGGGCGATCTCCCAAAACTGCGCCATGCCCGCGAGGTACTGGCTGCCGAAGACTATCGCGAAGCACAAGATCGCGACCGCCCCGGGAATTCCGAAGCCGGGGCTGTTGATCTCCACGTAGGCGCACAGAATCCCCACGAAGATCAGGAACGCCATCATCGCCTGCGAGGTCAGGAAGGCCACCACTTCTTCCGACCAGTTGTCCTCCAGGGCGACCAGCTCCCCGACGACGTTGTAGTGCTCCTTGAGGGCGGCGGTGTCCTTGAAGAAATACCTCGCCAGCCCGGCGCTGAGCGCCTCGTCCGTGGTCAGGGTCGCCAGCTTGTCCTCGCGGTGGATCCTGCGGACGTATTCCCAGGCCGTGTCGTTCGTGCCGAACAGGCCCGCCGTATCGTCCCCGGGCGCCCCGGGCAGTTTCCCGCGCCACTTCTCCGCCTCGACCACGTTCAGCTCGCGCGTCTTGGCGTTGCGGATCAGCCATAGCTCCATGTCCAGCGTCACCATGGCCTCGCACAGGGCCTGGTTGTGGCCCCGCTCCTGCGCCAGCAGCCGGACCTCCGCCAGGACATAGGACTCTATCTTCGCCCGCAGCGCCTTGGGCAGGGGGACGGGCTGGCCCTGCGCGCCGATCAGGATGGGCATGGCGTCGCCAATGACCGCCCTCGGCGCCATGGCGATCTCGTGACAGGCCAGGGAGATTATGGCCCCGGCGCTGTAAGCATCGCGATTGACGTACGCCACCGTGGTCACGCCCGGCAGCTCGTCGAGTATCTGCTCCGTGATCGCCTCCATGGCATCGGTTCGCCCGCCGGGGGTGTCCATGTCGAAGACGACCAGTTTTGCCCCAGCCGTCTTGCAGCGAATGACCTTTCGCCGGACGGACTTGAATGTGGTGTTGGTGATCGGCCCGTGGATGGGGATGACGAACGCCTTGGTGACCTCGGCGGGCAGGGCCGGGCGATCGACATCCGGCAGGCGGAACCAGCCGTCGGGCGTCTCGAAGCGGTCGCCCATGACGCGGTACCCCGTCGGCTGCGTGGCCGCCGGACGGGTTGCGGGCTTACCCGCGCCGCCCCAGGCTGCCGCCGCGCAGAGACACAGCAGCGCCACCGCAGTCAGCGGCAGCCGCGGCGCGCTGCTCCTCGAACCACACTCCAGTGACGAAGACATGCTCATGGCTCTCCCGTCATGCGACGCCATCATTCTACGGCGCAGCCGGTCCGGCAGGCAACTGCCTGTTCCCGGCCCTTGCCCGGCGATTGCGGGCGACCTATGATCTTCGCCCGAGCCATCAGGCCCCTTTGGAAGGAAGCCGTGCCATGACAGCCCGCGACCTGTTGATACCCGTTAAGCATCGGCGGCCCCTGGCCGGCAAGTTCACCTTCTCCGCCCCGGCCGTGCTGCACGCCACCGAGGCCGCCGACCGTCCGGCGCTGCGACTGCTCGCCCGGACGCTCGCGGGCCTGGGCGTCCGCGCCCGCCTCGGCGGCCCGGACGGCACCGCCGTCCGCATCGACCGCGACCGCACCATCGCCGGCCATGAGGCCTACCGACTGACCGTCCGCCCGGCGGGAATCCAGATTCGCGCCTCGGCCGCGGCCGGGGCATTCTACGCCATCCAGACACTCCGCGAGCTGCTCGCCGCCCGCGGCAAGTCGCTGGCGGCAGTGCGGATCGACGACACGCCCGACCTGGCCCGACGCGGCGTGTACCTCGACTGCTCCCGCGGCAAGGTGCCCAAGGTCAAGACGCTCAAGCAGCTCATCGACCGCCTCGCCGCCTGGAAGATCAACGAGCTCCAACTCTACATCGAGAACACCTTCCGCTACAAGACTCACCCCGCCATCGGGGTCGGCTACAGCCCCTTCACGGCCGAGGACATCCTCGCGGTCCAGGCCCACTGCAAGGCCAACCACGTCCGCCTGGTTGGCTCGCTGGCCAGCTTCGGGCACATGGAGAAGATCCTGTCACTGCCGGCCTACCGCCACCTGGCCGAGTCGCTCGACTTCCGCAACGACTCCAGGGGCGACCTGTGCCCGACGGACCCGGCGAGCATCGCCTTCCTGGCCGACCTGTACGGCGAGTTCCTGCCCCTGCTCGAGGCCGACGACTTCAACGCCTGCTGCGACGAGACCCGCCAGATCGGCCAGGGCCGCAGCCGCAAGCGGGCGGAGACGATCGGCCTCGGACGGCTGTACCTCGAATTCGTCCTCAAGATCCACAAGCTCTGCCTCAAGCACGGCAAGCGGCTGAACATCTGGGGCGACATCATCCTCGCCCATCCCGAGCTCATCCCGGACATCCCCAAGGATATCGTGATGCTCAACTGGGACTACAATCCCAACGGCTCGCGGATCGACCGGACGGGCGAGTTCGCCGAGGCGTCCCTGCCGCTGGTGTGCTGCCCGGGGACCAACGCCTGGCAGTCGCACGGGACGCGGATGGCCCAGGCCAACGCCAACGTCGCCAAGTTCGCCCGCATCGCCCGCCGCTGCGGGGCCGAGGGGCTGCTCAACACCGACTGGGGCGACGGCGGGCACCGCAACACGCTCGGCGTGAGCCTCCACAGCTTCGCCCATGGGGCCGCCCACGCCTGGGGCGGGGCCAGGGTCGATGAGAAGACCTTCACCCGGCGGTTCTGCCTGCACGCCTTCGGCGAGACCACCGGGCGGCTCGCCGCGGCGATCAAGACCCTCGGCGCGATGCCGGGCTCGGGGCTCTACCACACGATCATCGAGCCGTTCGACCGGGCCGAGCCGTGGGCGCGGTACATGCTCGGCTGGCCGGCGATCGACAGCCCGAGCCTCAAGACGCCCGCCGTCCGCCGCCGCCTCGAGGCGATGCGGAAGCTGCGGATCCCGCGCGCCCGCGGGCGGGACGAGTTCGAGGCCGTCGCCCTGGCCGAGTTCGACCTCGCCCGGCGGATGGACCTGCTGGGCTGCCAGCGGGCGCTGGCCGGGCGCGACTACCGGGCCGGCAAGCGCGTCGGCCGGCGGACCTTGCGGGCCATCAGCTCAGGGCTCCGGGCCATGGCCGACGACTTCGCCGCCCTGTGGCGTGCCCGCAGCAAGCCCTCCCGGCTGCGTGACAACCTCGCCGCCTTCCGCCGCGCCGCGACCGAGGCCGAGAAGCTCGCCCGCTGAGCCGCCCGGAACGACCCGGAATCCCGATGGATCGGGACGGAATGGGGCGGAACAGAACGGAACGAAACGGAAAGTTTCGGAAAGTTTTGGAACGAAACGGAACGTTTCGCGACCGCCCTGAAATCCGTAAGTCCTTGTGGCACAATGCATTTCCTGTTTTGCGCCGCGAGCAACCCCAACGGAGAGGGGAAATGGGCTCCTAGGGTGCCCGCCGCACTCAGCACTCCGCACTTCGCACTCGGCTCCCCGCACTCTGCACTCCGCACTCGCTGCTCCGCCCTCGCCTATTCGGTTGTCAGGCGCTTCGGAGGCGCACACCTATAGCGCGCCCCCTCCACCCTTACCGTGCGCGGAAGCCTTTGCGCGCGCAAACGTGT
>CBFCZU010000286.1:0-5070 GCA_965602635.1 uncultured Planctomycetales bacterium
CCGGCGCCGAGCCGGTAGATCTGCCGCCGGAAGTACAGATTGGCGAAGGCCCAGCCCGGCCAGTCTGTGTCGGGGACCTTGATGAAACACCGCGTCATCCCGGAGACGAGCTTCGGCGTCTTCTCGAGCTCGGCATCGAGGTGCTGGTCGATGACGGCGAGCCCACCGTGCATGAGACCGTCGGTGAACATGCCTCGCATGTCCGGCGCGACTTCGTCGAGCACCCGCGCGATCTCCTTGGCGGCGTGGCGAGCCCCGGGCAGGTCGGCGTGTCTGGAGATGCCGCCCATGGCGCCGGCCAGTACCCGGATGGTATTGTGATCGAGGCCGCTTGCCGCGACGACTCTCAACACCTCGATCATGAGCTCCGGGCGGTCCGCGAGGCCCCGTCGGGCGTTATCCACCGCAAACTGGCGGGCCTTCATGTCCGGCTTGGCAGCGATCCCGGCGAGGATCTTCGCCAGGTCCTCGCCCTTTGCCATGGGCGCCGCCGCTCTGCCCAGCGCCTCGCCGACCACGGGGTCCTCCGCTCCGATGCGGGCTGCTGCCAGGGCGGACAGATTGCGCTTTGCATCCTCGGGAAGCAGTCCTCGGCCGTTCATCGCGTCGATCGCATCCCAGGCGCCGACGCGAATACCGGCGTGGGAGTCCCCGACCAGCCGCGTGAGCAATGGCACCGCTGCGGCGCCGTGCGCGGCAAGAGCCTGGTAGGCGGCCTGGGCACCCATCCAGTCGGGGAAAGCCAGGTAGCGCGCGATCTGCTCCGGGGACTTGTCCTCAAAGAACCACGCAACGCCTTGGTGGTGCTGCTCGTAGGTGCCGACCCAGCCGTTGCGATTGTTGTTACCGTAGTTCGGCGGATGAGCCTCGAGCTTGCGCTTCCCGACGACGCCCGGCCCGGCCGCCAGGCCGACTGCAATCGCGCGGTTGCCTGCGCCTTCGAGACGGACGGCCAGCAGGTTTTCCCCGCCGCGCAGGGCGCCCGCCGCCCGCTGGCCCAGGTCCAGCGTCTGCGGCCCCTTGCTGCCTCGTTGCGGCCGGTAGGTTGAGAACACGGCCACGCGGTCGCCGTTGAGGAAGAGCTCGCCGCCGACGCCAGCGGGCAGCGTCACCCGCAGTGTCGTGTAAGCGGGCTTGGCGCAGTCGAAGCTCCGGCGCAGCAGGATGGCGGTGTCGCCTGCCTTTGCGCCCGACTTGATGCGCTTCCACTCGCCGTCGTCACAGCCGGGGCCGTACCAAGCCTTCTGCTGAGCGGGCTTGAGTTGGTCGGCGGCCAGGCAGCGGTACTCGGCATCGGCCGCGGCGACCAGGGTGTCCCATGTCTCGGGGATGCTGGCCTTGGCGGGCCCGGCCGGTCGCGGCAGCGGCTGCGCTTTGGCCGTTTGAGCGGGGCCCAACGCCTCGATCGGGAAGAGCGGCTTGCTGCGCCGCGGCGCGCCGGTGATGCGCAGCCTCTTCTCGGGCAGCGCGAAGACCATGGCGACGGCCGCCGTGGAACGCCGGTAGCGCGTGTGGCCGAGGCAGTTCAGCGAGCCGTCGCGCTGCCTGGCCAGTTCGTAGTACCAGAGCATGTTGTCGGCATACATCCTGAACTCCGGCTCGGGGGCGAAGCGGGCGCCCACGCTGCTCCAGGCGATGGCGAAGATGAGCTCGGCGTGCCCGCCCATCCGCGTGCGGTACAAGTAGCAGGCGCGGCGCGCGGACCGCCTGGCCACGGCCTGCTCGCCGAGCAGGTCGAACAACACGGCGTGCGCGGGAACGATGCCGTTGTCGAAGGGCGCTGCCTTGCCGTATCGGCAGACCCCGGGGGCATGGTCGCCGTAGGCGCCGTAGGCCCCGATGAACCTGCCGGACAAGCCAACGGCACGGGCCAACACCTTGGGATCCACCTCGACGCCGCATTCACGGGCCAGGACCAGCCCCATGAAGCAGATCTGCCCCACCTGGTTCATGACCCCATACCCGCCAGGGGCGCCGTGGCCCCATCCGCCACAGGCCATTTGGTTCGCCTCGAGACCCTTCACATGAGCACGGATGGCGGGCAGCACTTCCGGGTCGTGGGTCAGCAGATAGTACTCGGCCAGGCAAACCAGCTTGTAGCCGCCATGCCAGTTGCTCCCGATCGGTCCGCTCCGCTGGGCCTTGCGCAAGCTGTCCCGAACATGGGCCATGGCCTTCACGTCACCGACTCCCATCAGGAAGAGGTCACGCCAGAAGGTGTCGTCACCGTGCTCGAGGATGTAGTCCACCGCCGCGGCGGCGATGGCCTTGGACTTCTCACAATGGAACGGCCAGGTCGCGCTGTAGCCGGCATCAACGGGGAGCTTGATGTGCACCGAGGAAAGCGTGCCGTCTCGACCGACATGCAGCGTCAGCATGCCGTCGAAGGCCTTGGTTTGCGCGGCGGCGATGGCGTAACCGATCGGGACCCTGGGATCCTCCCATTCGGGGAACAGACGCTGGTTGGCGCCGATGATGACATCGCCCTCTTTCAGCGCCGACGCAGCCGGTGTCTGCGGGTCAACGCGCGTCACCACCAGTTCCGGTCTCCCCTGGACATCGATCACGTGCGCGCCCGTGATGCCGAGCGCGAAGGACTTGCCGGCACGCGGGCGGCCGAACAAGGATACCCGGCCGTGAAGGGCGCCGAGCTGCTGCTTGCGGGCCGCCGACCACTCGAGCCGGGGGGCCGGCGTCATGTAGTACTTGCGCAGACTCCTCTGCGTGGAGGCCATCTCCGCCGGGCTCGCGATGCGGCCCAGGATGTTTGATTCGAAGAGATCATACATCTCCGCCCGCCTGCCCCTGACCTTATCGAGCGCCGACTTGACCGGCGGCGGCAGGGAGTCCCCGGCACGGCATGGATGGCCGGTGGCCGCCATAAGCAGGGCGCCTGCCGTCAGGCAGAGCGACGTGACGATCCTGTGCTGGTGCTCAGTTCTTCGCATTCTGAAGCCCTTTGGTTCTTCCAGGCCGGATTGCCACTCCGGCAGAATCGGTCCAATCGGGTCAACTCAACGCTTGGTTACCTGCTACCGTTTGCCGACGAGGCGTCCGCTTGCTGACATAGGGATTCTACCGGCTGCTCGCTGCCTGTCAAAGCGGGCCGCCGGCGCGTGGGCTGTCCCGTGGGGCGAGTGACGTGAGTAGGGAGGAGCCGACGCTGTGATCTCAAACGTGGCTTGACGCTGCGGCCAAATCGTGTATCTCTAGACAGGATGGCTCGCGGCAGGCGTGGGCAGGCGTGTATCTGGGAGACATCGAGGAACAGGAGGTACTGCTATGTCCGACGATGCCGTGTACCGACGAGAGCTGCTGGGGACGCTGGGGATTGCCTCACTGGCCGCGGCCCTGGGAGCAGGGGCAGCGCCCCGCCAGTTGGCTGCCGCTGAGCCCAAGCCCGCCAGGAAGTGGACGCCGATCTCCGACCGCAAGATCCGCTTCGGCATCGTCGGCTACGGCGTCTGCCGGTTCGGCGCGGCCTTCGGCTTCCAGGACCATCCCAACGTCCAGATCGTGGCCGTCAGCGACCTCATCCCCGAGCGTCGCAACGGGCTGATGAAGGCCTGCCGGTGCGACAAGTCCTACGAATCGCTGGAGCTGCTGGTCAAGGACCCCAAGATCGAGGCGGTGTTCGTCGCGACCGACGCGCCCAGCCACGCACGGCATTGCATCGAGTGCCTCGAGCACGGCAAGCACGTGATGACGGCAGTGCCCGCGGTGTGGGGCTCGATCGAGCAGGCCGAGAAGCTCGTGGAGACCGTCCGCGAGACGGGCTTGAAGCATATGATGGCCGAGACCAGTTGCTACCGGGCCGACTGCCACGCGATGCGGCAGGTCTACCAGGCTGGCGGCTTCGGCCGGCTGATCTACTCCGAGGGCGAGTACTACCATTACGGAACGAAGCCGATCGCTTCCTTCAAGGGCTGGCGGGTCGGGTGTCCTCCGCTGTGGTATCCCACGCATTCGACGGCGTACTACGTCGGTGTGACCGGCAAGCGCTTCACGTCGGTGTCGTGTATCGGCTTCCCTGGGACCATCCAGGCCTACCAGCCCGGCGCCAACCGGTACGACAACAGGTTCGCCAACGAGATCGCCCTGTTCCGCACCAGCGAGGGCGGGGCGTCCCGGATGCTGATGTGCAAGGGCATCCGCGGCCGGGTCGCCGAGACGGGCCGGGTGTTCGGCGAGCGCGGGTGGATGGACGGCACGACCTACCGCGGCGCGGCGAAGAAGCTCCCCGACATCTCGCGCCCGACCCTGCCGCCCGGCGTGCCGGCAGGCGGGCACGGCGGCTCCCACGGCCAACTGTCGCACGAGTTCATCACGGCCATCCTTCAGGACCGCCAGCCGCTGGTGAACGTCTACGAGGCCCTGGCCATGACCGTGCCGGGCATCATCGCCCACCAGTCCGCCCTCAAGGACGGCGAGACGCTGCGGGTGCCTCAATACGACCCGCCGAAGACGTGACCGCGCAGGCAGGCGAACGGCACCAGCAGGACTGTGCTGAGGGCGTCGGTGAGCAGGCGCTATGGAGCCGGCGCCTTTCCACGGCGCACTGAGCATTCGGGCCGGGTCTGCCCCAGGACGCAACCGGCCGCTATGGGCTCGGAGGGCGGGTCCAGCAGCGGGAAACGGCAGGGATACACCCCTCGATCTCATCTCCTGAGCGACCCATGACGAAGATGCTTGCCGTCGCGGGAAGCCTCAACTACAATCATCGTCCCAAGGGCTGGCTAGGCGCGCCAGGCCGGGATCGAGCGGGGAGGCCTCGAAGGAAGGTGCCCGATGAAGCAGAGTCGCATTCGGTTCCTGGCGGCAGTCGCGCTGACTGCGCTGCTGCTTGGCGGCCCGAAAGCACCGGCCACTGCGAAGCGTCCTGCCGAGGAGAAATGAGGAGAAAGCCCTGAGGAATCTGAGTCTCCTACTGCTGGCGCTGGCCGTTGGCCTGGCGCAAGCCGGCGCTCCCAAGACCGTGCCTGTGGGCAACCCGGGCAACGAGGCCGACGCGACGACCTTCGGCGCCGTGCCCTACGCCTACAGGATCGGCAAGTACGAGGTGACCAACGC
>CBFCZU010000287.1:0-5036 GCA_965602635.1 uncultured Planctomycetales bacterium
ATGCTCAGCAGCACCACCAGCATGCCGCCGAAGGACGGGATGGCCATGGGCGCCATGATGTCGCTGCCTCTGCCCACGGAGGTAAGGACGGGTATCAACGCGAGGATCGTCGTGGCCGAGGTCATCAGGCACGGGCGCACGCGGCGCAGGGCGGCGACCACCGTCGCCTCGCGGATGTCCCGCCGCGTCGCCGGCCGGCGCTGCCTGAAGACCTGGTTGAGGTACGTCGATTGGATCACGCCGTTGTCGGAGGCGATGCCGAACAGGGCCAGGAACCCCACCCACACGGCCACGGAGAGGTTGACAGGGTGGACCTGGAACAGCTCGCGCATCTCCACCCCGAAGACGCTGAAGTCCAGGAACCACGGCCGGCCGTACAGCCACAACAGCATGAAGCCGCCGGCCCACGCCACGAAAATGCCGGAGAAGACAATCAGCGTGGTGAGAACCGAGCGGAACTGGAAGTACAGGATCATGAAGATGATGAACAGCGCCAGGGGCAGAACGATGGCCAGTGTCTTCTGAGAGCGGAGCTGGTTCTCGTAGCTGCCGGCGAACTTGTAGCTCACGCCCGGAGGCAGGACCAGCTCGCCGCTTTGGCGCTTGGCCTCCAGATAGGCGTCGCATTCCTCGACCACGTCCACCTCGGCGTGGCCCGGCTTCATGTCGAACAGGACGTATCCGACGAGGAACGTGTCCTCGCTCTTGATGACCTGCGGGCCGCGGACGTAACTGATCTCCGCCACCTCCGACAGTGGAATCTGCGTTCCCTCCTTGCCGGGCAACAGGATACGTCCCATCGTCTCGACCTGGTCGCGCAGCTCTCGTTCGTACCGCACGCGAACGGGGAACCGCTGCCGGCCTTCGACGGTGCTGGTGATCCTCCTGCCGCCGATCGCGATCTCGACGATGTCCTGGAACTCCCTCATCTTCACGCCGTAGCGGGCGATGGCCTTGCGGTCGGGGGTGATCTCCAGGTAGGGCTTGCCCACGATGCGGTCGGCGATCACGGCCGATGGCTCGACGCTGGGGACCTCTTTCAGGAACCGCTCGACCGCCAGGCCCACGTCCTCGATGGTCTGGAGGTCCGGGCCTTTGATCCTCACGCCCATGGGGGCGCGCATGCCGCTCTGAAGCATGACGATGCGGGCGGCGATGGGCTGGAGCTTGGGCGCCGACGTCGTGCCCGGGACTTGGCCGGCCTTGACGATCTCGTCCCAGATGTCATCGGGGGCCTTGATGTGGCTTCGCCACTGGCGATAGGGCCTGCCGCCGTTATCGGCGATCAACTCGCCGTCGGCGCCGGCGGCGAACTTCGTGCCGGCCTCGTCGGCGACGGACGGCTGTCCGCGCGAGGCGAGCCGGTACTTGACACGCCGGCCGGACTTGTCGGTCCGGTACTCAGGCTTGTAGTTGATGACCGTCTCGATCATCGAGACCGGCGCGGGGTCCAGGGGGGTCTCGGCCCGGCCGATCTTGCCCACCACCGACTCGATCTCCGGGATCGCGGCAAAGGCCATGTCTTGCTTGGCGAGGATGTCCATGGCCTCGCCGATGGAGGCGTGGGTCATCGTGGTGGGCATGTAGAGGAAGGACCCCTCGTCCAGGGGCGGCATGAATTCCTTGCCCAGGCCGGGCAGCGCCTTCCTGCCCTTGACCCAGAAGGCCGTGGACCGGAACGTCTTCGGGTCAACGCCGAGTTTCCCCGCTGCCGCCGGGAGGCCCCCAAAGACGTTCTCGAACCCAAGCCATGCCATCGTGCCGAGCACAAGCACCACGGCCACGGCGCCCATGAATGCCGGCTTGTGTGCCAGCGCCCAGCGAAGCATCGAGGGATAGGCGAACTGGAAGAGCCTGAAGAAGCCCAGCAGGCCGGCGACGAGAATGGCCACGAAGAGGAAGTTCCGGATCAGACCGCGCTCGGGGCCGAGCGGCTCCCAGTAGACGCTGAGCAGGTAGCCCACCAGGAGAACGATCGCCAGGGTGGCCGTCCAGGGCGCCGCCTTGTCCAGCCGCTGGGGCAGCGATTCCTTGAAGATGTTGTACAGGCCGAACAGCAGAAGCGCCACGCCCGAGGCCGTGATGAGGAACGACCCCAGCGTCATTCCGTACACGCCCAGGGCGGCACCGGCGGCGGCGATCAGGCCGAACAGGAAGGCCCGCAGCTTTCGACCGGAGATCCGGCCGCAGAACAGAATGTGTGCAGCCGGCGGGAGCACCGTCAGGGCGATCAGGATGGAGGCAATCAGCGCGAAGGTCTTGGTGTATGCCAGCGGCTTGAAGAGCTTTCCCTCCGCGCCGATCATCGCGAAGACGGGCAGGAAGCTGACGACGGTCGTGGCGACGGCCGTCAGGACCGCGCCGCCCACTTCGCTGGCGGCCCGATGAATAACCTCCAGGCGCGGCGCCTCGGGGGGCGCTTCGTCGAGGTGGCGAAGGATGTTCTCGGAGATGACGATCCCCATGTCCACGATGGTGCCGATGGCGATGGCGATGCCGGACAGGGCGACGATGTTGGCGTCCACGCCGAAGGTCTTCATGGCGATGAAGCACAGCAGGACCGCCAGCGGAAGCATCGACCCGATCAGCCAACTGCTGCGCAGATGCATCACCATCAGGATGACCACGATGAATGTGATCAGGATCTCCTGGGCGAGGGCGTCGTTGAGGGTGCCCAGGGTCTCGTAGATCAGCCCGGTTCGGTCGTAGAACGGCACGACGGTGACCTGGCTGATGTTGGCCCACGCCGGCCACTGGTCCCTCGCGACGGAGCGCAGGTGCTTGACCCAGGCGTCGTGCTTCAGTTCGGCGCCGGCGTAAGCCTCGAAGCCGTGGCGCCGGGCGTAGGTGCGGACCTCATCGGGGCCGGCGGCGCTGTCGTCGATCACGACCTTCGCCGGCAGGCCGGGCGAAAGCTCCTCGATCCGCTCCTTGGTGTTCTTGATGACGGCCAGGGGGTTGTCGCCGTAGCGGGCGACGACCACGCCGCCGACGGCCTCGGCCCCGTCCTTGTCGAGGGCGCCACGCCGCAGCGCCGGCCCCAGCGTCACCGTCGCCACGTGCTTGACCAGGATCGGCACACCCTCGTGGACCTTGACGACGCTGTCGGCGATGTCGTCGGCGTGCTTGATGAAGCCGATGCCGCGGACGAAGTACTCCACGCGGTTCAGCTCGATGGTCTTGGCCCCCACGTCGATGTTGGAGGCCTTGACCGCCGCGTGGACCTCTGGCAGCGTGACGTGATACGCCCGCATGGCGTCGGGGTCCACGTCCACCTGGTACTCGCGGACGAAGCCGCCGACCGAGGCCACCTCGCTCACCCCGTCGGCCGAGAGCAGCGCGTAGCGGACGTACCAGTCCTGGATCGTGCGCAGCTCTTCCAGGTCCCAGCCGCCGACGGGGTTGCCGTCCGGGTCGCGGCCCTCCAGCGTGTACCAATAGATCTGCCCCAGGGCGGTGGCGTCCGGGCCCAGCGCCGGCTGGACGCCCTCGGGCAGCGTCCCGGCGGGAAGGCTGCTGAGCTTCTCCAGCACGCGGCTTCTGGACCAGTAGAACTCCACGTCCTCCTTGAAGATGATGTAGATGGTCGAGAAGCCGAACATGGAGTAGCTGCGGATGGTCTTGACCCCCGGCACGCCCCGGAGAGCCACCGTCATCGGATAGCTGATCTGGTCCTCCACGTCCTGGGGGCTGCGGCCCATCCACTGAGTGAAGACGATCTGCTGATTCTCGCCGATGTCGGGAATGGCGTCGGTGGGCACCGGGCGCCGCTCGATGCCGGCGAATTCCCAGTCGAACGGGGCCACCATGATGCCCCCGCCGATGACGAGAAGCACCAGCAGGCCCACGACGAGCTTGTTCGTCAGGCACCACAGCAGCAGCCTCCCGATGAGAGACCGCTGCTGCGGTGACGGCTCGGAGTAGGGATTGTCAGTGGTGTTCGTGGCCATCGTCACCGCCTTCCTCCTGGGCCGTCGGGCGAGCCTTGATCACCTCCGCCACCTCGCCGCACTGGAGCATGGCAGCGCCGAAGTAAGGATTGCGGACCCGGCTGTCAGACTGGAGCCACCGCGCGCCGCGGTTGTCGAAGGCCATGGGGCATTTCATCTCGAAGAAGGTTGTCCCCGCGGGCGGGCCCAGCCGCTTCGCCAGGACGAGTATCTGCTCGCTCAGCAAGGCAAAGCCGCTCCGCGCCTCGGTGAGCTTCTTGGCTTCGGCGATCTGCTTGAGCGTCTTCCGCGCTTCGCCGGCGAACTGCATCCACGCCATGTGGTCGGCGCCCTTGACCAGCTTCATGTCCACCTTCTCCAAGGCGGTGAGGATCGCTTTGCCGGCCTGGGTTGCCTCGTCGGCCTGGTCAGAGGCCAGCGCCTTGTGAAGCGCGAGGTAAGCGGTATAGACACCGTCAAGCTGTGCCACGAACTTGGGATCCAACGGAGCCGCGGCGGCCGCGACTTGTGCGTGCGCCAGGCCGAGCCGGACCCGCAAGGCGTCGGCGTTGCCGCGGAGTGAAGCGACGACGCGGGCAATGTCCTTGGGGGTCTTCGCCGCCTTGCCTTCCGCCGCGTCGTTCGAGAGGCGCATGGCGTATTCCTTCCAGACCATCGCCCCATGCCCCTGGAGGGACTCGGCGTCCACGGCCGAGAGT
Organism: uncultured Planctomycetales bacterium; assembly: GCA_965602635.1. Taxonomy (GTDB): domain Bacteria; phylum Planctomycetota; class Phycisphaerae; order SM23-33; family SM23-33; genus CBFCZU01. Next base: position 4,649 of record CBFCZU010000287.1, read on the forward strand.
CGTTGCCCCAGCTCGGCGAAGGCCTGCTTCACCACCAGGGTGGTCTGTCCTTTCCTGGCCGCCTTGGCGACCTTTTCGGCGGCCGCAAGGACCTGCCGGACCTGGTGGCGGAACAGCGGAGGCAGCTCTACCTTGGGCTTGCCCTTCTCGGCCCCCGGCTTCGGCGGGGCGGGGCCGCCGTGATGGGCATGCTCGCCCCCGGCGGCGCCCCCCTCGGGGGACATCATGCTCCCCTTGGCGAGGATCTGGAGGGCGCTGTCGATCTTGAAGTTGCCCCGGACCACGACGCGCTCGCCCTCGGTCAGGCCGCTGCGGACGAGATAGTAGTTACCTGCGCGCGGCCCGAGGACGATCTCGCGGCCTTCATAGGTGGGCTTCTCGGCCGCGG
>CBFCZU010000288.1:0-5019 GCA_965602635.1 uncultured Planctomycetales bacterium
TGTGGGTTCGAGTCCCACCTCCGGCATTCGTGGACACGCCGCGACAAGCGGCGTCGGGACGCGACACGTTCGCCCGTGTGCCAACCCCGCCGTGGCTGCGTACGTTCCAAGAGTCCCGCACGACCTCCGCCAACACGGGCCAACGTGCGTCATGTCCCGTCAGGCCGAGACAAAAAAGTGTGCGCCATTCTGTGCGCCAAAACCAGCCAGTCACATGGGCGTCTCCGCATTCGAGGTTTGCCGGAATCGGGCCAACGGCGTATGGATGGATTGCTGCCACGCTGGCAATGTCGGCAAGCTGATGGGGGGCTGACAGCACATCCCTCGCGGCGTGGCGCGCTGCGCCTCGGCGTTCTTGTTCGCCCGGGCGTGAGCGATTAGCTTGATGCGATGCTATTGCTTCGTTGCACACATAGAGTCCTCCGGCTGTTCCACCAGCGCCCACGACAGGCGGAGCTGTGCGCCCCCGATGCCGGGCTGGGGGATTGGTACGTGAACTACTCGGCCCGCCGTCGCCAGGGATTCCTCGTCTTCGTGCACGCCAGGTCGCTCTACACGCTTCTCGTCGATGCCCGGCTGGCGACGTCCATTGACGCCCTTGTGAACCGGATGCTCGAACGGCTGTTCCTGCACCTGGACGACATGGTAGCCGACGAGAAGGTCCTCGCGAAGGTGGCCAACGAGTACCGGCATGTACTGGTCACCAAGACGGCTGACCGCAGCGTGCTGGGCTCGATGACCGACCTCATCAATCACTTGCGGTGGCACGCGGACAAGCAGATACAGGAGGCCGGGCACGTGGATCTCGGCGACATCGAGGCGAGGCTGAACACCATCCCGCAGCGACCGATCGGGTGGTCTGTGGCCGTGGAGCGTTTCATGGAGTTGTGCTCGACGTTGTAGGCTCGGCCACTCGGCGACCCCAACCAGGAGGCGACTATGGCAAAGCGAGAGATCGGTCTGGCGGCCAGGCCTATCCAGGCCGTCCTTGAGGAGTTCCTGGCCGATCAGGCCAAGAGGCTCAAGCCTGCGACCCTGCGCCGGTACGAGTCGGTTATCGAGCTGTTCGAGCACTCGATGGACGACTACGGCCCGAGTGGCCTCGACGAAGCCGAGACCGCGCTCTGGAAGCGGTTCTTCGACGCCAAGGGCTCGGACCACAAGGAGTTCTGCGAGGTCTTCGGTCCGAAGAAGATCCCCCAGAACGTCGGGGAGTTTCTCGGGTGGTTCATGCCTCGCAAGGTGATGTGCGGGCAGGATCTCCTCCGCGCGGCCGGGACGGTGACCAAGAAGCTCAGCAAGTGGCTGGCCGACAAGGGCTATGTGGACGGCGATACCGCCGATCGGATGAAGGACAGGGGCGCGCGGGCCGCGAGAGACCTGCCCGCCGCTGAGGCGATGGCCCAGACGCTGGACGACTATGCCGGCGCGACGACCGGTGCCTTCACTGAGCAGGTCGAGGGCCAGTTCCACGTCCGCGCCGTGGGCACGTCCTCCCTGGCGTTGGCCGACCTGTTCGGTAACGTGGAGGCGACGGTTCCCGTGCCGGCCAGGGCCGCCAAGGCCTGCAAGCCCGGCTGGACGATCTCCGGCTGCCTCGGCCGAACCCGCCGCGGGTGGCGGCTGGTGGAAGTCTGGAACGTCTACACCTGAGGGCACCGCTATGAGCGAGTACCAATACTACGAGTTCCAGACCATCGATCGGCCCCTCGACGAGAGAGAGATCGCCGAGTTGAGGGCCATCTCCACCCGCGCGACCATCACGGCTACGAGCTTCACGAACACGTACAACTGGGGCGATCTCAAGGCCGACCCGTGGCAGTTGCTCGACAAGTACTTCGACGCGTTCCTGTACGTGGCGAACTGGGGCAGCCACTGGCTGGGCCTCCGCGTCCCCACCGACGCGATCGACCTTGGCGAGCTCCAGGCCTACAAGACGCCGGAGAGCTTCACGATCTCCCGCCGGAAACGGCACACGGTCCTCCGCTTCTGCTCCGACGTGGAGCCCGACGGCTGGGAGGAGGGAGAGGGCTGGCTGGCAAGCCTAGTCTCCCTCCGTGCGGACATTCTCCGCGGTGACCTCTGCGCGCCGTACCTGGCGTGGCTCGCGGACCTCCAGCGTGCCATCGTCGAACAGGACTGCGAGCCGCCCCTGCCGGCCGGACTGGGCGACCTGTCGGCCCCACTGAAGAGCCTGGCCGACTTCCTGCGTCTCGACGAAGACCTCGTCCGTGCCGCAGCCGACGCCAGTGACGCGATGCCGGAGCAGACGCCTGACTCGCGGGAAGCACTTGCCGCCTGGGTGCGGTCGCTGGCCGAGGCCGAGAAGGCCGCCCTGCTCTGCCGCGTTGCCCGGGGCGACGGCCATGTGCAATGGGAACTCCAGGCGCAGTTCCGGAAGTCATGCCAGTGTCGCGATCAGCGGCTGGCGGCCGATGCCTCCAGCCGCCGGTCCGTCAACGCCCTGCTCGACGCCCGGGATGAGTACCTCAAGCAACGTCAGCAGCGCCAAGCCGCTGAGCGGGCTCGCGAGCAGCGCGAAGCCGCCGCGAGGCGGAAGGCGTATCTGAAAGACCTGGCCGGGAGGCAGGATGCCGTCCGAGCCGAGATCGGGGAACTCGTCGAGACGAGGCAGCAGAGCGGCTACGACCGCGCCGTCGGGCTGCTGATCGACCTCCGCGACGCTGCTTCGCTGGCTGGCAACCCGGAGGCCCTGGGGCAATATGTCATGGAGCTTCGCCAGAGGCACGCCAGGAAGACGAGCTTCCTCCGACGCCTGGAGCAGGCCGGGCTGTAGGCGCCGAGATGCTGGCCGTCATGTCCGCTCCGCCGGCTCGTCCGTCGCCGCCTCCATCGCGTCCGGCACGGCGGGGAGCTTGCGGATGTCGGTGGCGAGGTCGGCGATGGCGACGTGGGTGTAGACGTTCATCGTCAGGTCGATGGTGCTGTGCCGTGCGAGGGCCTGTGCATTGCGGGGATGCACCCCGGCGCGGGCCAGGTTGGAGATGAAGGTGTGGCGCAGGGCGTGGAAGTCGGCGACGCGCCCGGTATCGTCCTCGTAGTCGACGTCCGCTGCCGTCAGGTCCACGCGGATCATGGTCGAGCCCTGCCGGCGGCTGGCCCAGTCGCCGTCCCACAGACGCTCGCCGGCCGGGCGCCCCGCCAGCCAAGCCCGGAGCATCTCGGCTACGTCGCCCCGCAAGGGCAGCACGGCCTCCTCGCCGTTCTTCGTGTACGCGCCGAGGCAGCGGACGGTGGGCATCGGGCTGGTCAGATCGAGTGACGCCGGCGTCAGCGATGCCAGCTCGCTGGCCCGCAGCCCCGTGTTGGCGGCGACGATGTACAGCATCGCCCGGTCCGGCCCCGACAGGCCCATGAATGGCTCGGGCGAGCGCCGCGCCGCGGCGACGAGGGCGCCCATCTCCTCGTCCGATAGGTTCCGCCGACGACGCTTCTTGTCGGCCGCCGTCAGCTTCAGGACGCGAATGCCGGCGATGGGGTCCTCGCGGAGACGGCGATCTCGCAGCATCCACCGGAAGAAGTTCCGCAGGGCCCGCAGGTAGTGGTTGGACGAGGAGACGCTCAACCCGCCCCGCCGCAGTTCCGCCAGGCACTGCTCGATCCGGCCGGGTGTGACGTCGGCCACGGTGAAGGCCTTGGTGTGGTTGAAGACCTTCCTGCACCGGCTGACCGTCCTATCCACATGGTCGACCGTGTTGCCCTTGTTGCCCAGATACGTCGCGAAGTCCTCCAGGTGCCCTTCCAGAGGCCGCCGCCGATGCGCTTCCAGAGGGTCGGCCAGACCGGCCTGGCCACGCTCCATGCGTTTGATGATCTTCAGCTCTTTGGCGGTCGACGAGGCCTTGTCGGTGTACCCCTTCCACTCCAGCCACTTGCCCGTGTCCGGGTCGCGAAGGCGGACGTACCAGCACCGCGACTCCTGGACCATCCGGTCGCCCCTGCGGTTCAGCGGCATCGTCCTCGTCTTACCCCGGGCCGTGACCCATCGTGCGTGCTTCCTGCCGTCGCGTTCGATGATCTCCGCCTCGGGCGGGATCGGCCGACTGTGCCGTCGCTTCACAAGCATTCTCGTCTCCTTGCAGTGCCATCGGTTGCCTAACGTGGTCTGGCACTGAGCCTCGACCGGCGCGAAGGACTCAAGGGCTTTTCCGCAGAATCGGGCGGGATTCCGAGAGAATCTGCCCTGTCCCGTCACGCGTTCCGGACGGGCTTGCAGCCGTCCCCGATCCACTGCTCCAGGTCGGCCCGGTTCCACCTCCGCATGCCGCCCAGCCGGATGGGCGCCGGGAATTCCCCACGCGACACGAGCCGGTCAAGCGTTCGGGCCGAGACGGCCACGAGCCCGGCCGCCTCGTGTTTCGTGATGAGGAGGACCTCGCTGGCGGGCTTCCTTCCGCCGACCGCCGTCGCACTCTCCCTGCGAGCCCCACAGCGGCCCGGTCGCGAGGGGCGCCAGACCGGGCGTCTCCCATCCGCGTTCCGGGGCGTGTTGACGAACATCGAGCTACGCCAAGCTTCCATGCTGTATGCCACGACCTTGTCTCCTTCCGCCGGCCTTGGCCGGCTCGTCCACCCGGTCATCCACCGTGACGCCCGGGACCAGTGATCTCGTTCACACCTTCACGTCGGTCACGCCATGCCGAGCAACGGCGGCGGCCATCGAAGCTGCCTCCCACCGAAGCCGTAGCCGCCTGCGGTACGCTCGCTGGCGACAGGCAGCCCGGCAGTACGTCGCCTTGGGGCGGCTGGCGTAGAGCACCGCGCCGCAGACCGGACACACACGCCGGTAGCACCCGCGATGGTCGCCATGCCGGAGCCAAGAGGCTCGTAAGATGTCCCTATGGCTCAACATAGCGTTCCTGGACTACCTCGGCGCGTTACGGCTGAAAACCGGACACGCCCAACAAACTCTCTTACTGGCCGCGACTGGTTCCGCTGGCATCATATAAATACTTTTTCAGGAAGTACCTATGACGTTCTTGTGCATAGGAGTATTGC
>CBFCZU010000289.1:0-5000 GCA_965602635.1 uncultured Planctomycetales bacterium
GCGTTCTGCGGCGTGTGTGGGATGTAGTCCGAGCCATCGGTGTCCTTCACCGTGACGGGCTCGACCGTCTTCAGGTTGTCCGTGCTAAGGAACAGCTTCGAGCGGGTGCTGAAGAGGATGTTCCCGTTCTTCAGGATGCAACTGAAGGTGATGTTGTGGGCGTTGGGAAACGCAAGGCTGTGCGGCCAGGTGTGGGCGTTGTCTTCGGACAGCAGGACCTTGCCGTCTGCATGGCCGAACGCTTTGTTGTCGCGCTGCGAGTCGACGTACACGCCTTCCGGCTGGAGGCGATACCAGAAGTGAGGCGTTGAAGGGAACTGCTGTTGCGGCGTCATGGCATCATGCCTTTCGTGTTGATGGCACGTGGCAGTGCTAGTCGCTCAGGAGGTGCTTCTGTCGCTCCTTCCTTGCGCGGTCGAGGTAGTCGTCGAGCGTCTCGAGCTTGAACTCCTCGATCATGTCCTGGATGGACTTCTCGGGGTGGAGGGAGGAGAGGAAGTAGACGGCCTCGGGACTGGCTGTCTCAATCCTCACTTGCTCGCCGTACTTCTTCTTCAGGGCGCCGATCCTGCGGACGTTGTAGTCTATGTGGACGATCTGGGAATCGAGGTTTATCCTCGCGAAGATGATTCGTCCATAGGCGCTCGATTCGGCCAGGGTGCGTCCCAGCGGATCGACGATCACCCCGTTCTCGTGTGGGACGGCGCTGGCGATGAAACACTGATTCCTGAAGGCGATGGACGGCACCATGGACCCGCCCCTGAAGGCCGACAGGAAGCAGAGAAGTTCCACTCCCTGCTTCTTGTACTCGGCGAGCAGCTCCTGGAAGTTCAAGTCGAAGCAAATGAGGGCGCCGATGCGCCCGAAATCCGTGTCGAACACCTTGGCACCCTTGCCAGGCAGGACGCCGCCCTCCATCTCCCCGATGGTGGGGAAGACCTTGTCGTAGAACCCGGCGACCTTCCCCTTGCGGTCGATCAGGACGGCGCTGTTGTACCTTCCGCGTCCCTTCGGGTCTTTCCGCCAGTAGCTGCCGATGATGTAGGTGTTGTGTTGCCTGGCCTTGCGGGCCAGGAACTTCGTGATCGGTCCTGCTTCGGGCAGCGGTTCGGACTTGTCGTTCTTCACCTTGGTGCTGGCCGTTCTCGTGGAGTTGTGCATGCAGCCTTCGGTGAGGAGAATGATGTCGGGCTTGTCGAGGGCGGCGGTGTCGATGTGTTTCCCCATGTCCTTCATGCTGGCCCTGGCGCCATAGCAGATGCACGAGACGCCTACGAGTCTCGGGCCGGTCTTTCCCTTCTTTCTGCCTTGTTTCGGCGTGCTCATGTCGGCTCCGTGCGTGGTTGGAGGTTCCCCTGCGGCGATGGCGATCGCCCACAGTGCGAGCACGAGGCGGCGGATGGCTGTGCATGGAGGTAGCATGGTGCGTTCACCTGTACTCAGGGCCGTCGGGACACGCCAGAGGCCGGGCAGGCAGGACTGTACTGGTTCAGCATGAACTGGGCAATCGGGCCTCGGAGATAGGAGACTCGCTTGCCTGGGGCAAGCGGGAGTTCTCGGAGGCATGGGGGATGGGCCGAATGGCTCAAGAGGCGCACGGCGGCGGTCCCCAAGAACTCGATGTGATGCCCCCGGGATGCCTCAGCATGCCCGGTGTCCCGGGAGTATCCGCGACCGCGGATCTCGATCACCGCGAGCCCCCTTGCCGCGCGCGAATCGCGCGGAGCTGCGCCTCAATCTGCGTCCGGCGGGGAGAGTTGGGCGGGACCAGCTCCAGACACTTGCGCAAGTCCTGCTCGGCCCCGGCCCAGTCGCCTTGGAGCTTGCGCAACGACCCGCGATTGAACCAGAACGCGGGGAATCCCGGGTCCAGCCGACTGGCTGCGTTGTAGTCCTCCAGGGCGCCGGGCAGATCGCCCATCTGCTTGCGCAGGCTCCCACGATTGCACCAGGCGATGGCCAGTTCCGGGTCCAGTCGGACCGCCGCGTCGAGGTGCGTCACGGCTTGGCGGGGCCGCTTGGTTCGCACCAGGACCAACGCCAGGTTGTTGTGCAGCATCGCCCGATTCGGGTTGCCTGCCAAGGCCCTCCGGAAGTGCGCTTCCGCGGAGGGGAGCCGGCCCAGTTTCGCCAGGGATTCACCCAGCTTGCCATGGATCCGCCAGTCGTCCGGCTCGCCGACCAGGGCCTTCTCGAACTCGGTCACCGCTTCCGGGTGCCGGCCCGTGCGGGCAAGCTCCTGCGCACGGTTGAAATGCCGGAAGTAGTCCACCGCCGGCGTGGCAATAGCCTTCAGCCCGTCGTAGGGGATGTTCACGAATTCGGGGATGTTGACGGCCCGATTCGCCGCCGTGGCGCCCGGGATCAGAACGGCGGGGGTGTCGTTGCCGTTCTCGTCCAAGTGGGTCAAGAACATCTGTGTGAAGGGCGTGTTCGCCTTGGAGGAGAAGACCAGCCAGCGCCCGTTGGGCGAGAAGCTGTGCCAGGAGTTCATCCGCGAGGTGTTGCAGCGCATGGGGCGGGCCTTGCCCCCGGCGGCCGGAACGATCCACAGCTTGCCGTCCGGCCGCATGAGTTGCCCGTTGCGGCACTGGACGAACACGATCCACTTCCCGTCCGGCGATACCTTGGGGAAGGTGTTGCTCATGGCGTTCTGCGACGCTCCGCGGATCGGCTCGCACGTCCCTCCCAGGCCGCCGTTGAACGGAATCAGGTACAGGTCGTATTGCAGGGGCAGCTCGGCCGGATCGTTGGCGCGGGTGGGCTCTTTGTGGCCTGCCGGGTAGGGATCCCTCGCCTTGGCACGGCAGAAAACCACGTAGCGACCGTCCGGGCTCCACACCGGGGAACAATGCACGTACCCCGGATCGTCGGCACCCGGCAAAGCCTTCATCCCCTCGGTGGCCCGCGAGTAATACGCCAAGATGCCGCGGGTCGGATAGAACACCTGGAGGAACGTGCGGTCCATGAAGTTCGCCACGTAGAGTGATTCGTTGACGGTCGTGATCACATACTGCCCGTCGGGCGAAACTCGAGACAGGAAACCGATGGTCTTGTGTTTCGGCGGCTTGTCCGGGAATGAATTCCAGGTGATCACGTCTTCCGGCCCAATCCTCATCTGCTCCTGAACCGGCACGATGGCGTAAGCACCCTTGTCGCCGGTCGGGCCGTCCACGTCCATGCCCAGCGTCTTGCCGTCGGCCGAGAAGGAATGGCAGTTGGCGCAGGTGGGCATCTCTTTGAGCACAACGCGGCTTTCGCTCCTGGAAACGTCCCGCAATCGCCACGTGATGAGGGCGATGGCTCCCTCCGCCAGCGGCTTGATCACACCCTGCTCGCCCTGCGACGGCAAGAGCGGTACGTCGCGGTAGAAGATCGGCGCGCCGACCGGATCCCTCGAGGTCTCGAGCCGCATTCGGCCCGAGGAAAGAACCCGGTCGGGTTGGTCGCTGCGGAACCCGAAGATCGTCACCGTCGCCGCCGCCTCGATCGCTCCCTGCTTCATGGCCGCCCAGACCGCCGCGTCGGGCGTCCAACTCCTGGCGCTGGACTGATAGGGCGTCGGCTCGTAGGGGCCGCGGTTCTCGTCAACGCAATTGGGGTCGATTTCGCCGACCGCCGCAGGCCTCCCCGAGACCAGGACGTAGATGGCCGAGGATTGCGGCAACGCCACGTCGATAAGCCAGGTGTCGGCCTCCGGGGCCGACTCGTGCCAGAGAAACGTCGGGGCCACGATCTCCGGCGGAAAGACCGACTCATCCAGCGGGTAGTCGATCTTCAGTGCGGCAAGCCCGCCGGCATCCCGCGCGGCCCGAAGCAGCCTGCCGATGACCCCCTCAAGCTTCGGCCCTGCCGTGGAGCGAAGCCCCTCATTCTGGGCGACGATCGCCTCATCGGCCGTGTTCAGCAGGGGATGAGGTCCTGGTTTGACCGCCGGTTGCCAGACCACTTCGTCCGCGACGGGGTCCCGGTCAGGCCGTGGGTCATCCCCCGCCCCGCCTTGGACATCCTTCCGTGCGGCGGCATCGTGCGGCCCGCGCCAGACCACAGCGAGGACAACCATCCCGACCAGCAACAAGCCCAGCGCTACGGCGTAACTCACGGATCGCTTGGGCACGGACATGCTCCTGGGGCGGAAGAGCGCTCGCCTGTGTGCCGGACTCGCCGGGCGGACCGTAGCGCAGACGGGCGGGCGACGCAAGCCGCACGCGAGAGCGCCGGGCCGACCCGCGCGAGCGCAATGTCACCGCGAGCCATAACCTACGGCGAAACAAGGGGATGCGTCTCCTTGCTGTGCCAGGCACCCCATCGTTCGCCCTGCCACGCATCGGGGGCCGTCTGAAGTAGACTCCCCCGCCCGTGATTGCCACTGGACATGTGTCCCTGCCCCTGCTATTCTCTTCGCGTGGCGTTCTCGTTGTGGGAGCAGTCCGGTATCGGTGGAGCCGGTGAAGGGAGCAGCCAGTGGACTGCGTGCCAGCCGCCCCGGCCCGGGGAGCTTTTCCCGACTCCCTGCGTCGAGTGGTTCTGACGCCAGCATTCCGGCTCGACCGGACCGCGGGCTGGCCCCACGCTCACCGCATGAAGCAGGCCGAAGCTCACAGGAGAAGATCCCCGATGTGCGGTACAGCAAAGGCATTGCTGGTGGCTTGGGCTCTGGCCCTATCGGGTTGGCTGACCATCGCGATGGCGGGCACTAGTCCGGGGACGAGCGGGGCCGCCAATAAAGGCACGTCTGCCGGAGCGGCCGCAAGCGGCCCGGTCTTGTCCCAGAGGCCTGTTGCTCCAGATGAGCTGCGCTTCGAGGAGATCGTCTTCGTCAAGCGTAAGCCCTATTCCTCGGATCACTACTACACGGACATCAACAACGGCACGAGCCGCGACCGTTTCGTTGCGGACAACGGCATCTACATCTACAACGTTCGGACGCGGTCGGTGCGGCCCGTCGTGACGGCGGCCGCCATGCCCGGCGGCAAGGGCTTCATCGGCAAGATCAGCCT
>CBFCZU010000290.1:0-4929 GCA_965602635.1 uncultured Planctomycetales bacterium
GCGCATCGGCGGCGAGCTGAGCGGGACGTGTGACTTCGCGTTCCAGCCGACGCGCAGCCGCCTGCACCTGGTGGCCAGCGCAACCGGGCTGGACGTCAAGCTGGGCGAGGCCTTCGCCAAGTCCGCCGGCGACCCCACGCGGGTGGTTCTCGATCTCCAGACCGACAGTTCGCTCCCCGCCGCCCCGCGCAGCCGCGCCTCGCTGCGGATTGAGCTCGGTGCCGCCAGTCTCGACGGATACGCGAGCTCGTCCCCGGCCGACGGCGGCGGGCGCGAAATCCGCTGCGGCGGGCGACTCCGCGTCTCCGACGCCGCCTGGCTGCTCCAGCGCACGCCCGCCCTGGCGCGAATGCTTCGCGGCTGTGACGTCCGCGGCTCGATGGTGGCCACGGCAAGCGCCGCACTGAGCGGCGGCGAGATCGCCGGCGAGATCGTCTGCGACGCCGACGACCTCCAGTTCCGCATACCGTCGGTGGGGGGCGTCAAGCAGCGCGGCTCGGCGCTGCGGCTGCGACTGGTCGGAGGCGCCGCCAAGGGCGTCGCGACCGTCAGCAGATTCGCCGCCGACCTGGGCGCCACGAGTGTGATGGGCGAGGGGACGATCCTCCTGGCTGACGAGGCCGACGCCGCTCCCGAGGGGGCCTTCTGGCCGCCGCCGGGCGTTCGGGGGGCCGACCTGCAAGTCCGCGGGCGGCTGGTGCTGGATTCGGCCGCTCGAGCCCTGCTGCCGCCCCTCGCCAGGCGGGCCGATGAGATCGGCCTGAAGGGCACGGCCGTCGTGAGCGGGCGCATCCTGGCCGACGCCGAGACCATCGACCTCGCCGGGAAGCTCGACGCCGCCCGCCTCGACCTCGACCTGCCCGGCAAGTTCCGCAAGCCCGCGGGCGAGCCCGCCAGGGCGAGCTTCGAGCTGGCGCTGCCCGCCGACCTGGCACACGTCCGCCTGCGCGACCTGTTCGTCGCGACCGGCGCCGGCGAGCTTCGCGCCGACGCGGTCTGGCCCATACTCGGCAAGACGCCGCCGGCGATTCGCCTGGCGGTCAACGTGCCGGACATGGCTCGGCTGGCCAAGGCATCGCCGGGCGTCGCGAAGTACAGGCCCGGCGGCGGGGCCTTCGTCGAGGCCCGCCTGCGCCGCCGCGAGGGGCGCGACGAGATCGAGCACCTGACGTTCACCGCCCGCGACCTCACCGGGCGATTCATCGGTCGCCTCGGCAGCGAAGGCGTCGTCGAGGGCCATCTCTGCCGCATCAACGGCACGGTCAGGCTCACCGACGTCAGCCGCCCCGACGGCAAGCTCCACATCGGGCGCGTCGCCACGGAGGGCCTCGAACTCGCCATCGGCAGCACGCACGGTTTCGTCCTCGCCGACGTGCGGAACCTGCTCGCGTCACCCATCGGCCGAATACAGCTCTTCAGCGACAACCTCGACGTCCATCAGCTCCAGCGCTGGCCGGGAGCGCCCGAGTTCGTCGTGGGCGGCACCCTGACGGCGACTGAGGTCAAGGCTCTCGGCGACCGGGCCGACCGCATCGTCCAGCAGATCCGCCGCCGCCTGGCAAAGGCCGATCTGCGCGTTCGGGTGAGGGCCGACCGACTCAGGCAGTTCGACGGCCAGGTGCGGGCCTTCTACGAGCTCCGCGGACTCGCCGCCGACATCAGCATCATGAACGGGCAGGTTTACGCCGGCTACCGCTGCGGGCTCAACGGCGGCGAGGTGCAGTTCAAGTACAGCCTGGGCCTCGACGAGGCGCCCCAGCGGCTGAAGGTGAACGCCGAGCTGAGCGAGCTGCTCACCGGCGAGAACATGGTGGCCCAACTGGCCATGGAGTTCCCCCGCAACCGGTTCTACGGCACATTCTCCCGCACCGAGGAGGTGACCTACGCGCTGCGGGACGTGGTGATGAGCCTGCTGGACGAGCGGCACAGCCCGGTTCGGACGGGCACGGCCGTCACCGTCACCACCAACGGCGATGTCCGCGGGCGGGCGGCGCCGCGATTCATCACAGGCATCTTCCCGGGGCTGAACCTCGCCAGCTACCGCTACCGGCGCATGACCGCGTTCGCCGACTACCTCCCCGACGGGACGGTCGAGAACGACATGATCTTCAACGGATTCAACTACAACCTCTACGTCACCGGGACCACCGATGCCAAGCGCATCGGCCGCTACGACATCGGACTGATCCTGCCAGTCCCGCCCCAGACGCCCGAGGTCCACCACCGCCTGCGCCAGGGGAGGATACCCATCTTCAAGATGAAGGCCCGGATAGAGGGCGGGCAGTTCCACGATGAGGAGATCACGTACCCCTGGCCGACGGAGACGGCCTACAAGATCTTCCTGGAGAACAACATCGTTTACCGGCTGTGGCTGGCCGCCCTGAAGAAGCCCCCTCGCTAGAAACGTTGACGGGCTCGGACAAGCCAGACAACATCGCTCAAGTGCAGTATTGCCCTTATAATAGGATCTGAGCCCCCAGGGCCACGGGCGGGCGCGCCTGCGTCGCCGCAGAAGTTCAACCATCGCCTGGGAAAGGAGCACGCAATGAAGTCCGTCTTGCTGCGCCTCGGCGCGCCGCTATCGGTCTGTCTGATCATGGCCATGGTCGCGCAGGCCGCCCTGGCCGACGTGGACCCCTACGAGGTCTACATCAACACCTCCCAAGACTTCCAGGCCGTCAATCAGGACAAGGACTGGTGCTACGAGGCCTTCCCCAGTTGGACGTACATGCCGTGGACGTACCGTTGGAACATCGGCTACACGCCGGCGGCCGGGCAGTGGTCGCTGGACCACGGATACAACGGGGCGTTCCTGGACCGGGGCAACACGTGGATTGACGGATACGACAAGCTGGCGTGGATCAACCAGTTCGGCCTGCGTTTCTACATGGACCACACGGCCGCCAAGCGTTACCTGCACTTGTGGGACGGGGGCGATGTGGTTCCGTACGACGAGCTTCACAGCAACGGCGTGCGTACCAAGCCCGTCAACGCGGAGATGAGGGCGACGCTCGAGGGCTTCATCAGCACGCACATCAACAACGTCATGTCGTCGCCTTACCGAGCGGCGTACGCGCTGGACGACGAGATCAGTTGGGGCCACTTCGTCCACCCCACCATGTGGCAGGTCACCGACGAGGCGGGGGCGTATGCGGGCTGGCTGAACGAGATCTACGGCGGTAGCCCGCCGGCGCATGCGGGCTGGATCACCTACGACGCCATCCGCGGAAACCTGCCGGCCTGGACCGTGGCCACCTTCAACGCCAGCCAACTGATGGACCAGTGGACGTTCAACGATTCCTACTGGAACAACTTCATCGGCGACCTGGTGGTATACGCCAACACGATCGACCCGGCCACGCCCACCGGGTTCGTCGGCGGGCAGACCCCCAACGCCTTCGGCGGATACGACTACGCCAAGATCATGAAGAAGGTCCAGTACATCGAGTCGTACGACCTGGGCCGGTCCAACTCCATCATCCGCTCGTTCAACCCGCGAAACGCCATCCCCTCCGTGACGACGCACTTCTACAAGGGCGTCGAGCACGCCAAGTGGATGACCTGGTACTATCTCGCCCACGGCAATCGCGGGCACATCGGCTGGGTCGACGGATGGTTCGACGGGTCCACGCCCGAGCCCTGGCAGGAAGAGATCGCCCCCACCTACCTGGAGGCCGGCAACAACGTCGGCCCGCTGGTGGCTGAGGCCGAGTGGCATCACGACGGCGTCGCCATCCTCTACAACCACGCCTCCATCCAGCTTTCCTGGATCCTCGACGCCCAGGCCCATGGTTCCACCTGGGTCAACCGCAACGGCGACCACAAGCGCGGCTCGTCGCATATGGTCCGACGGGCGTGGGAGAACATGCTCCGGGACGAGGGAATCCAGTACAACTACATCGCCTACGACGACCTCATCCGCGACGGCGTTCCGGGGGAGTACAAGCTGCTGATCCTGCCGGCGGCTTTGGCGCTTTCCGAGGCCGAGGCGAACAAGATCCGCGAGTTCTGCGCCGCCGGAGGGACGGTGATCGCCGACTACATGCCCGGCCTGTGGGACCAGCACGGCAAGGGCCGGCCCGCCGGCGGGGTACTGGACGACATGTTCGGCATCGCCCACGATCCGAACATGGACAGCGGCGACGTCTTCCAGAACAACCTGTGGGTCGAGGTGGACCAGGACGTCAACTTCTACTACCCCGACCACCTGACCTTCCTGACCAACGCCAACACGTCCATCATGGATCCCAGCGGCTTCTACAAGGCCGTGCGGGATATGCCCACGATCAACGTGCAGCGATACGGCGACGGTATGGCCGTGCTGATGAACCTCTCGCCGCAGTTCTACAACGCCTATCGCTGCATGAGCGCAGCCGGGGCCGCGGCGAGCCGGGCGGTGTTCATGGAGGCCGTCCACGACACCGGCATCGGCCGATGGATCGAGATCGAAGCCGCCGGCGCCGACGAGCACGGCTACGAGATCACCTACTGGCTCAAGGACGGGCGGACGATCGTGATGCTGGTCTTGAACCCCGAAGACCTCGTGAACAGCTCGGTGGTGGGCCTGCGGACGGAGACGCTTCCGATCACGCTGACGTTCTACGAGGCAGTGGCCGACCTGCGTGATGAGCGCACCGGGGCGGTGCTGGGCGCCGGCGACAGCTTCGACCTGACCTGGACGACGAACGAGGCGCTGGTGCTCTCCTTCCTGGGCGCACCGCCCGCCGGGCCGCGACCGGGAGATGCGAACTTCGACGGCTGCGTCGACGGCCTGGACTACATCGGCTGGACCAATCACTACGGCCAGGACGGCGGCTGGCTGAGCGGAGATTTCAGCAGGAACAACCACATCGATGGCCTTGACTACGTCGTCTGGTCGAACAACTACTGGGCAGGCTGCCCCGGCCTGCCAGGCCCGGTCCCCGAACC
>CBFCZU010000291.1:0-4839 GCA_965602635.1 uncultured Planctomycetales bacterium
ATGTGCTATTGTTCTTCCAGTTTGATGAGCATACACCAGGAAAGAAACTACGGCCTGCCAGGGAGAAGAAGACGTCAGGGCAATCGCGGGGGATCAGAACTCGAAGGAGAGGGGGAGCTTCCAGGGCTCGGGCAGGGCCCAAGGGGCGCGGTAGGGCTTGTTGACGTACTTCATGGCATCGGCATCGCCGATGATGGCTTCCTTGACGGGGTCCCAGCGGAGCTTGCGGCGGGTGCGGAGGGCGATGTTGCCGAGGTGGCAGACGGTGGCGGAGCGATGGCCGCTCTCACACTCGCAGACGGGGAGCTTGCGGGTCCTGATGCAGTCGAGCCACTCGCCGTGATGGCCCCTGGTCTTCGGGAGGCGGAACTGGCCGTCCTGAGGTTTCAGCCTGGCGATGTCCCTGGGGGTGGTGGCGAGGTGGGTGAGGTGGACCTGGATCTGGCCCTTGTCGCCGATGAAGGTGACGCCGCGCGGCAGGCCCTCGCCACAGGTGACGGTGACGCCGTTGGCGTACTTGTAGGTGCAGATGAAGGTGGTCGGCGTCTCATACCATCGCTGGGGATGGAAGGTGGCAGTGCCCGAGATCTCGACGGGGCCGGTGCTGTCGGCGTCCAGCGCCCACTGCACGGTGTCGAGGTAGTGTGAGCCCCAGTCGGTGAGCGCGCCGCCGGCGTAGTCCCAGAAGTTGCGGTAGCGGAAGTGCACGCGGCTGGGATTATAGGGGCGCCAGGGGGCCGGGCCGAGCCAGAAGTCGTAGTCGAGCCACTCGGGCGGGTCCTGGTCGGGGCCTGGTTTTCTGCCGCCGAGGCCGCGGATGCCGACCGTGATGCGCTTGACCTCCCCGATGTGGCCGTTGCGGACCAGCTCGACGGCGCGGCGGCAGGCGGACGCGGAACGCCACTGAGCGCCGGTCTGGACGATGCGCTTGTAGCCCCGCGCCATGCGGACGATGGCCCGTCCTTCGCTGATGGTGAGGGTGAGCGGCTTCTCGCAGTAGACGTCCTTGCCGGCCTGGCAGGCGAGGATGGTGGGCAGGGCGTGCCAGTGGTCGGGGGTGGAGACGACGACGGCGTCGACGTCCTTTCGGTCGAGGATCTTGCGGAAATCGCCGTAGGCGTCGCACTTCCTCGGGACTCTGGCCCGGCGCTTCTGGGCGCCAGCCAAGTGCTTCTTATCGACGTCGGCGAGGGCGGCGGCGCGCTGGAGGTGTGCTCTCAGGTTCACGTTGCCGCCCATGCCGCCGAGGCCGATGTGGCCGGTGACCACCTCCTCGTTCGCGCCGAAGACGTTTCGCGGCAGGATAATGGGGACGGCGACGGTGGCGCCCATGCCAAGGGCGGCCCGCGTGAGGAACTGTCGTCGGCTCAGGCTCTTCTTCGACACCATGCCAGAGTCTCCGCCTGTAGCCTCAACGTGCGGCGGGCCCTGTGCCCCAGCCGATCGTAGTGAACCGGGGTCGGGAATACAAGGACGCGCAACACCGCCTGAAGGTCGGACCTCTTCTTGTAGGGTGAGCGCAACGCGGCGCCTGTCTCACCGCTCGACCACAAGTCGTTCCACCACAGCCTGTTACGACGACGCATATCCACGGCGCCTCCCGGGGTCGCCGAGGCGCGGGCCGCGGGCGACGACGCCTGCTCCGAGGGGACGCCGCTCGACGCTTCGGCCCGGCGCGTCCAGGCCGAAACGCTTCTCCATCCTGCGGACGAACCGACGACTCCCCACGAAGTCCGTCGTCGCCAAGCTCTGCGGCGGCCGCGACGCTTCCTCCGCGAGCAGTTCCATGCACGTCTGGTAACGCGAGGCTGCGCGCGTGAAGCGTGGGGGGCGCGACATCGGTTCCCTCGGCTCGACTCCCCGAGCGTGACCGTCAGTATATCGCAGAGCGGGAGGACCGGAAGGGGAATTCGGCCGGCCACAACGCTGCGCGTGCTGTTCCTTGGACAATCGCGGGGGAGCGGCGCGCCTGGCTCACGTCCATGATTGTGGTGTCGCCGGACTAATCGTCGACCCACCTGAAGTCGGTGAGGATCAGATTCTTGAGCGTGCCGCCGAATTTGATGCGGTCGGCCCGGGCCCAATCTTTGAGAGGTGTTTTCTCGTCATGGCGGTTGATCAGCTTCATGGGATCGACCACGATGGTCTGCCATTGCTCGGAACCGGGGAGTTGTATCTCTTGCCGCCAGTGATCTCCGCCGTAGACCTCAAAGGTTACCGGGGTCCTGGTGTGGACCTTGAAGCTCAATCGTGCGCCCTTGGGCGCTCGCCACTTGGGGTCGCTCGGCTGAGTGCTGGCGAGATGATGGTCGCGGGAGGGCCTGAAGCCTTTGATCCCCTGCGGGCCTTCAGCCGGGATGACATCGGGATGCCACATGCCGGCCCCGTCCTGCCCCTGATAGATGATGGTGGAGGGCTTGTCGGTGGCGACGGCCTTGCCGAGCGTGGCCGGGATCACAGCCTCAAAGTCAGTGGAGAGCACAATCGGGGTCTTGTAGCGGATATTGGCAAAGCCAAAGAGGTAGTCGTCGACGCTCATCACCGGCAGCCTGGCGGTCCAGGTGTTCCCGCGCCTGGCGATTCCGGTGTTGCGCCAGTTGCGGCTGAAGCTGCACGGATTCTTCAACGCGTAGTAGATCGTCACCGACGCCACCTGTTCCGGCGAGGCCGGTGTGCAGATGAACTCGGGAATGCCCTCCTTGCCGAGGACGATCTTTGACCGCGGATTCTTGGGCCAGAAGATATCTTCGCCCTTGACGTATTTGTCGAGCCACAGTTCGTGGTTCTTGCCGAGCTTTTCGGTGTTGTGATGGCCCCGGGCCTGATGCGCGACGGCATAGGGGATGCCATCGGGCAATGCCTTCAAGGTGTCATGGCCTCTCTCGTGGCCGCCGTGATGGTCATTGGTCCCGTTGAGGACGAGAGCCGGGCAGTTGATGTAAGGTGCATAGGCCTGCGGTGCAATTCCCGCCAGGTACACCTGCTGGGCTTCGTTGGGTCCGGGTTGGTTCTTACTGAGGTCATACTTCCAGATGCGGCGGTCGCGCCAATAGACGTTCCAGCCCACGCCGTGAAAGGAAACGACCGCCTTGGTCCGGGGATCCGCGCCCAGCGACCAGATCATGGTCCCTCCGTAGGAGTAGCCACTGGCGCCAATGCGGTCTCTGTCAATTTCCTTCTGTTGCTCCAGATAGCTCAAGACACGCCGGGAGATGGCAATCCAGATGTAGTCGGAGTTCGTCTTGGGGTCCGTTGATTTGGCCCAGACGGGGTTGGGCCTTTGCATGTTGCCGTGCTTGAGCGCCTCGGGGTACTTGGTGTATTGCGGGCGGTCGCCGCTCTTCCCGCAGTAGTCGTAGGCCATGACCGCGTAGCCCTTTTTCAGGAAGTCCCGGTTTATGTTGGCAGCCCCCATCCAGCCGTGGACGGACAGCAATGCCGGAAGCTTGGTCCTTCCCTTTGGGTACCCATACTTGCAGTAGACCCTGATCGTTTGGCCGTTGACATATGCGGAGATATAGGAGTCGCGGAACAGGTTGCCGTCTTGCTCCCATTGCTTGATGGTCTTCTCTTGGAAGTCGCCCTTGTTGGGATCGTAATCCTTCCAGATCTCCGGTGGCTTGAGCAGTTCCGCGCCCACCGAAGATTGCGTCCACACAGCCGCGCCCAGCACAATGCTAGCCAGTATTGATCTCACCTGCTCCTCCGATGTGGTTGTGATTGGACCCTAAGGCTGGGGATGGCACTGACGCACGAGACGCGTGTGCGAACGCGGCGCCTGTCACACCGCTGGACCACAAGTCGTTCCATCACAGCCTGTTACGAGGACGCATGTCCACGGCGCCGCCCGGGGTGGCCGTGGCGCGGGCCGCAGGCAACGACGGGTGCTCCGAGGGGACGGCGCTCGACGCTTCGGCCCGGCGCCATGGTGGCTCGCCACGCCGTCCATGTCAAGTCGGGCTCTCTCATCCCTGCCTCTATGCCGGTTCATCCCGGTGCTTTCTGCCTGGCGCCTCATGCGACCGTCATTCCACCCGCCGCTCGGGCCCCGAGGTCATGACGCGGGGGACCGCGCTCTTGCCCTTCCACGAGCTCCATCGTCGGCGGAGGCGCTCGTCGTCCTCGAGCGCCTTGAGGAGCCGGCGCGCGGTGACGGCGACCTCGGGATCGTCGGACGCGGCCCAGCGCTCGAGATAGGGCTTCGCCAGGTCGCCGATGCGGGCGAGGCGCTGGCGCGCGGCGGCGCGGGTCTTGTGGGCCGCGTGCCCGAGGTGGCGGCCGAGCGCATCGAGCGTGCGGGAGAGGCCGGGCAGCCAGCGCTCCCGCGCCGGCTGGCGGGCCAGGGTGTCAAAGACCAGCCCCACCCGCACCACCTCCTTTGGCGTCGGGTGCACGGCGAGGGGGAACATGGTGTCGTAGACGTCGCGCGGCATCCGCGAGATGACGAGCACGCCGATGGTGCGGAGCAGGTCCGGCTGCCAGGTGGCGACGATCGCCTCGGCCTCCTGCTCGGTCAGGCCGGCCTGGGTCCACTGGGCACGGCACAGGGCGAGCAGGGCGGCCTCCGCGCCGTCCTTGGCAGAGAGGCCGGCCCGCGCGAGGGTCGCCTCGCCCTTCGCCGGCACCGAGGCCACGCGCGCGGCCCGGCGGCTCTGCCCGTCGTTGGCGATCACGAGCACGGCGCCGCTGTCGCGGTCGTGCGCGTTGCGCAGGGTCATCGCGTCGGCGCGGAACTCGGCCGTCACCGTCGGCTCCCGGGTCGCGGTCGCCTCATAGAAGAGGAAGCGCTCGCCGCCGTCCCGGCCGCGGGCGGCTGTTCGTCGACGGCTTGGCCGGCGT
>CBFCZU010000292.1:0-4832 GCA_965602635.1 uncultured Planctomycetales bacterium
AACTCGTTCGTCGGCTCGAGCGTGGAGGCGCCGGACGCCCCGTTGCAGGCGCCGGACGCCCCGTTGCAGGCGCCGGCGACGCCCGCGCCGCCGGCGCAGGGTCCGCGCCTGCCCGCCGTCAGGCCGGTGGGCAGCTCCCCCACCACGGTGATGATGGCGGTGGTGAGCTTTTTCGGCCTCGTGGGCGTCATCGCCCTGGTGGCTGTGCTGGTCGTGAGGCTCAGGGACGACAGCGGCGGCACCGGCCCGGCCTCGCGGTCCGCCATCAGGGCCGCCCGCCGGCCCCGCCCGCCCCGAAGGGGCGGCGCGAGGCTGGACGGCCGACGCACGCCGCCGGCTTCGGCGCCGACCAGACCCGCCGCGCCCGCCTCAATCGGCGACCCCAAGCTGATACCGGGCCAGCCGGACATCCTGAGCTCCGGACCCGAGCGCAGCGTCTACCACGCCTGCGGCAGCCTCTCGGTCGGGCCCGGCAAGCCGCTGCGCAGCGTCACCGTCACCGCGGAGGTGGACGGCGTCAGCGGCGAGCCGGTCATATACGACTACGTCGCCCCCAACAGCGTGATACTTTACAGCGTCCCCCTGCCCGGCAAGAAAGTGGCCGAGACTCGCGTGAACATCGTGGCCGTTGGCGTCCCGGCCGGCGAGGGGACGATCGCCTGGACCATCGACCCGACAGACGTGGGCAAGGCCGAGCCGCAGCCGGACGGCGAGGTCGTCTGGAGAGGAAGCACCCGGAACCCGCTGGCCACGCCGGCGAAGAAGGTGATGATCTACTGCGACTTCTTCTTCTCCAAGGGCATCCAGGCCGGCAGCGCGGTCGGCAAGGTCACCGGAAATGGCATCGTGGGCGCCGGCAAGCACGGCTACTTCCGCGTGGTCAGCGAGGACGCCAGCCTGGCGAACTGCGAGGTATGCGTCGCCCGGGCCGTGGGACAGGAGTACTGACCGCCCGGGCGGGTCGGGGCCAATCGCCCCCGCCGCCGGGCATGACCAGCAGGCGAGACCGGACCAGATGATCCCGATTCGGATTGACAAGCGGCTACAGCACACACCCTGGGTCAACTACGCACTCATCGTCACCAACGTGCTCGTCTTCGTCTTCCTCCAGCAGAGGCGCTTCGACCTGCCGATGGTGCGGGCGTACATGCTTTACCCCGATCAGCCCCTGCTGTATCAGTTCTTCAGCAGCGTCTTCATGCACGCCGGGTGGCGGCACCTGATAGGCAACATGATCTTCCTGTGGGTCTTCGGCAACGCCGTCAACGACAGCTTCGGGCACGTGGGCTACCTTGCGTTCTACCTGGCCGGGGGCGTGATAGCCGGGGTGGGATACGTCCTGCTCTCGGGACACGCGCCGGTGCTGGGGGCGTCGGGTGCGATCTCCGCCGTGACCGGCGCGTTCCTGGTGCTCTTCCCGCGGGTGCGGGTGACCGTGCTGGTGTGGCTGGGCTTCGTGCTGATGCCCTGGGAGGTTTCCAGCCTGTTCTTCCTGATGCTCCAGCTCGTCTGGAACCTCTACGCCTCGGCGTACGGGGTCGGCGGCGGGGTGGCCTACTGGGCGCACTCCAGCGGGTACATCTTCGGCATCGCCGTGGCGGCGGCGCTGCTGGCGACGAAGCTGCTGCCGCGGGACGTGTACGACCTGCTGAGCCTGCTGAGGATGTGGCGTCGGCGGAAGACCTACCGGCGGTCGGTCGCCGACGGGTACGACCCCTTCCGCGGACACGCCATGGGCAAGGAGCCGCCCCCTCCCCCGCCTCCGCCTGGGCAGCCAAAACGGGTCTCCGCCCAGACCCTCGCCAGCAAGCCCCCCACCGGCCCCGAGGCCAGGGAGCTGGAGCTGCGCCGGCGGATCTCCTCAGACCACGCCAGCGGGAATTTCTCGGGCGCCGCCGAGGGGTATCTCAGGCTCGTCCAGGTCTCCGAAGACCCCGTCCTGCCGCTGAATCAGCAGCTCGACGTGTCCAACTACCTCATGTCGGCCGAGCAGTACCCCGCGGCCGCCGACGCCTACGGACGGTTCCTCCGCCATTACGGCGGCTACCAGTACATAGGCGACATCCGGCTGATGCTGGGGCTCATCTATAGCCGATACCTACACCAGGATTCGCTGGCCGAGAAGCACCTCTCCGAGGCCATCAGCGGGCTGTTCAACGATCGCAAGGTGAAAATGGCCCGCGAGGAGCTGGAGAGGGTCCGCCGGCGGCTCGGCTGACAGCGCCCGGGGATGACGGACGCCGCGGGCGGGCGGCTTGGTTCGGAGGTGGCAAGGAAGCCGAAATGTTCGCTCAAATCCCCACGCTCCCGAAGCCGCTGCTGCTGGGCGCGGGCGCCGCTTGCCTGTTCGTCGGGGTGGTGCTGATCTTGTGGGGGCGCAGCCGCGGGCGGATCATGCTGGCGCTGCTGCTGGCGGGGGGCGGCGCCGCCTGCGGGCCGATAATCGTCCGCTGGCTCCCCTTCGGGTCGGTATGGCCGGTATCGCTGGCAGCGGCCGCCTTCGCCGGCGCGCTGGGTTTCGCGCTGGCGAGGACGGTCTGGGCAGTCCTGCTGGGGGGCGCAGGAGCCATCGCCGCCCTGGTCGCGCTGGCGGTCCTGACGACCGGCCTGGAGGAGCACGCCTGGGACTACAAGGATACGGGTGACTGGTGGGTCTTGTGCGCCAACATGGGCGATTACCTGCGGGTGTGGCTGTGGGCCCTGTGGTGTCACAGCCCGGTGACGGTCGTCGCCTGCGCCGGCGTGCCCGCCGCGATCGGCCTGGCCCTGGGGATGTTCTTCCCCAAGGCAATAGTGATCGTCGCCTCCAGTATCCTGGGAGCGGCCAATATGGTCGCCGGGTCGGCCCTGCTGGTCTGGGCGATCCAGGACGAGTGGCCCGCCGCCTGGGCCAAGCACCTCTACCTTCCGGCCGCGGTGGTCGGGGCCCTGGCCCTTCTCGGCGGAATCGTCCAGACCCGGGCACATTTCCGCGCCGTCCCCAAGACCATCGCCGAGGCGGACCTGAACGAGAACTCGGGCGATGACCCGCCCGCCCGGGACAGAGCGTGAGAGTGCAATGCCAATAGCCGAGGCTACGTCCATGATCGGCCTGCAAGGCATCTTCGGCTTCCTCGGCAAGGTCGAGATGCCCTCGCGGGCCAACTTCGTGGAGGGCCTGGCGAACCTGGGGCCCTTCGAGGCGGTGGGGTTGGCCCTGGCGGGCCTCGCCTTCGTGGTCTATGGCTTCAGGTACTTCAAGGCCTTCGTGCTGGTTGACTCGGCGGTGCTCGGGGCGATGGTCGGGGGCTACCTCGGCTCGCTCGGCCAGAGCACCAACCTGCCGCTGCTGATGGGCATGGGCGGGGCGGTGACCCTGGTCGTCCTGGGCTGGTACGCGATGAGATATGCCGCCGCGGTCTTCTCGGCCCTGGCCGGCGGGGTGCTGGGCTTCGGGCTGTGGCATGTCGTCGCCGCCATGCTGGGCAACGACGGGATGCTCCGCCAAGCCTGGGCCGGAGGGTTGGTCGGCGTCATCGCGCTGGGGCTGCTGGCCCTCGTGGCCTTCCGCCCGACGGTCATGGTGTTCACCGCGCTCCAGGGGGCGGTCATGATCGTCTCGGGCGTCTGCTCGATACTCCTGAGCCGCAACGTGATCTCCTCCCTGAAGGGCGAGCTTGTCGGCAACGACTACCTGCTGTGCATTCTCGTCGCCGTGCCCGCCGCCGGGGGCTTCATCTACCAGTTCTCCGACGAGACGGGCAAGATCCTCAAGAAGCGCAAGGCCACCGAGAAGCCCCCCGTGTAGCGTCTGACGATGCCCGACCCGCCCCGCGCGCTCAGCGCGCGAGCCACTTCCTGAGCCCTGCCGGCGTGTAGGTGTTGATGACGTCGGCAGCGGTGGCCCAGCCGCGGCGGGCGGTGGCGACGCCGAATCGCATCAGCGCCAGGTCGTCGCGATCGTGGGCGTCGGTGCAGATCATCAGCTTGGCGCCGGCCTCGACGGCCGCCCGCACGTGCACGTCGCGCAGGTCCAGCCGCCAGGGGTGGGCGTTGATCTCCAGCGCCGTGCCGTTGGCGGCGGCAGCGGCCGACAGCTTCACCACGTCAATCTCCATCCCCGCCCGCTGGTTGATCAGCCGCCCGCTGGGGTGACCGATCACGTCCACGTGGGGGTTCTCCACCGCCCGGATCAGCCGCTCGGTCGCGGCCTTGCCCTCCTGCGACAGCGCCGAGTGCGGAGAGGCCGTCACCACGTCCAGCTCCGCCAGCACGTCGTCGGGCAGGTCCAGCCGCCCGTCCTTCAGCACGTCCACCTCGATCCCGGCCAGGACGACGATGTCCTTGTGCCTCGCCGCCGCGGCGCGAATGGCGCGCACGTGCTCGGCCAGGCGGGCCTCGTCCAGACCGTTGGCCTGTACCTGGCTCTTGGAGTGCTCCGTGATGGCCATGTACTTGTAGCCCAGCGCCCGGCAGGCCTGGATCATCTCCTCGATGGTGTTCCGCCCGTCGGAGGCGGTGGTGTGCATGTGCAGGTCGCCGCGGATGTCCTCGGGCTTCAGGAGGTCGGGCAGCTTGCCGGCGCCCGCGGCCGCGACCTCGCCCCGGTCCTCGCGCAGCTCCGGCGGCACCCACGCCAGGCCGAGCGCCTTGTAGATGCCCTCCTCGTTCGCCCCGGCGATCTGCCTGCCCTTGTCGGGCCCGGCCTCGCGGAACAGGCCGTACTCGTTCAGGCGGAGCTTGGCCCGGACGGCGATCTCGCGCAGGACAACGTTGTGTTCCTTCGAGCCGGTGAAGTATTGCAGCGCCGCCCCGAAGCTCTTGGCGGGCACGACCCGCAGGTCCGCCTGCAT
>CBFCZU010000293.1:0-4756 GCA_965602635.1 uncultured Planctomycetales bacterium
CGCCAAACGACGTGCTGGTGCTGGTCAAGCGGGCTGCCTCGGGCAGGTCTCGCGCGACGCGCCCCGCCACCCGGCCGACCACGGGCCCGACGCGACCGTCCGCGCCGACGCGCCCCGTCACCCGTCCGGCCGGGGGGGGGCTCCCCAAGGGAACCTGGGAGCTGGCGCTGCTGCGATACGCCGGACAGGAGTGGGACGAACTGGCCGTCCTGCCCTTGCCGGAGAGCGGCTCGATCTCCGCGAGCATCGCCGCCCACGGCGGCGCGGTGTACGTCCTGCTGAAGGGCAAGCAGCCGGCACTGCTGGCGATGTCCGAGGGCGCGTGGCGGGCGGTTGATCTGCCTGAGGGTGTGGATGCCGGGCGCCTGGTCGCCCTGGCGGAGGGCCTGGCCTTGGCTGCCTTCGACTCCAAGACCGGGGTCGTCTCCATCAGCCTGCTGGTCCGCGGGAAATGGTCTGAGGCCCGCCCCGTGCGGATCGGCGATGACGCCGCGCCGTGGAAGGGCTCGCCCGCCCCCGAGATCGCCCGCTTCGGCAACAAGCTGGCGTTCGCCTGGCTCGAGCACGAGGAGCTTTTCTTCGGCCAGTGCGGCCTCGACGGGAGCCTCACCCGCGAGCCGCTGAACGTCTTCGAACGGACAGCCCCCAAATTCTCGAGCGAGCGCATCCAGGAGGTATTCTTCTGGGCCGTGCTGGGGATGCTGATGGCGCTGATGATCTGGCCGGGGCGGAGCCTCCGGACCGGCCCGTTCTCGCTGCCGGAGGGGATGCTGCTCGCACCGATAGGCAGGCGGGCGGTGGCCTTCCTGATCGACATGCTGCCGTTCGTGGCCCTCTTCCTGGGCTTGATGGTCGGCGACTGGGAGGAGGTCTCTAAGGCCGCCCTCTCCGCCCTGGCGGGGGAAGAGGTCGGGGCCTTCTACGTGGCCAGCCTCTTTGCCCTCGGCGGATACGCGGTGTACTCCTTCATCATGGAGCTCCTGTTCGGCGCCACCCTGGGCAAGATGGCAATGAGGCTCCGCGTCGTCGGCACCGAAGGCCGAAAGCCCACCGTCCGCGAGGTAGCACTGAGGAACATCTCCAAGGTCCCCGAACTGAGCTCCCTCGTCCTGCTGGTTTTCATTGTCCTGACGCGCTACCGCCAGCGGCTGGGGGACAAGATTGCCTGGACGGCGGTGATCGACGCCACCTACCTGCCCCTGCCGCCGACGCCCGGGCGGCCGGACGCTTCGCCCCGCGACGGGGACGACGACGAGCAGAGGCCCTCGCAGACCTGACCGGAGATGACAAAGACGGTCCGCAAGACGCTGGTCCTCATCGCCAAGTTCGCCGTGGCTGGCGTGCTGCTGTGGGTGGTCCTCAGCAAGGTTCACTGGGAGGACTACACGCGCGAGGTGGACGGGCGGCAGGTCGCCTGCCGCGGGTTCAAGACCACGGTCGCCTCGGCCGACGCGCTCCTGCTGGCCGGGGCGTTCGTCGGCTTCACCGTCCCCATCCTCGTCCTGGCGGGGCGGTGGTGGTTCCTCTTGCGGGCGCTGGACATCCGCGTTTCGGTTCCCGAGGCCGTCCGGCTGACATACCTGGGAACCTTCTTCAACTACGTCATCCCCGGCACGGTCAGCGGCGACCTGGTGAAGGCCTACTACATGGCCAGGCACTCCGCGCGGAAGGCGGCGGTGCTGATGAGCGTCTTGACCGACCGCATGCTGGGTCTGCTGGAGTTCGCCGTCCTGCCGGCGGCGGTGATGGCGGGGATGCTGGCGGCGGGGGCCCCCGGCCTGGAGCGGCTGTGGATGCCCGCAATCGTCGTGGGCGGCGTGCTGCTCGCCACCTGCGTGTCCCTGGCGCTGATGCTCAGCCGGTCGCTGCGCCGCCGGCTTGGCCTGGGCGGGCTCCTCGCCAGGCTGCCCATCCGCCGGCACCTGATCGTCGCCGCCCAGGCGGCGGAGCTGTACCGCCGCAGGCCGTCCGCGCTGCTCGCCGCCCTGGCCATGACCTTCGTCGGACAGATGTGCTTCATCGCCGCCATTATGCTGGCGGGGATGAGCCTCGGCCTGGCCGTGCCGTGGTACCACTACTGCCTCTACGTTCCACTCATCTACATAATTGCCGCCGTGCCCATCAGCCCCGGCGGGCTGGGCGTCGCGGAGGCCTTCTACGTGGCGTTCTTCGTCCCCTGCGGGGCGGGCGTGAGCGAAGTGCTGGCGCTGGCCCTGGTTGCGCGCCTGATCCCGATGATCTGCTCGCTGCCGGGGCTGATCGTGATGCTCCGGGGCCCGTCGCTGCCCGCCGCCGAGCAGATGCAGGCCGAACTCACCGCCGCCGCGGACCGAGCGGGCTGATTTGTCGGGCCCCTTGGTCAAGTGGGCCCGCCCGCCTGCCGAAGACAATCCTGTAGCCAACGTTGTCCGGAGGACTTCCGGGGCCAGGGTCGATGAGGGATAGCGATGCCGCTGATCGAGGAACTGGACTGCGAGCAGATCCACCGGACGCTCGAGGACGCCAGTAGCCGGGAGGTTCCCGTTGCCCTGAGCTGCCGGATCGGGCGGGCCTGGCACGGCGCCCGCACCCGTATCATCCTCAAGGGGCCCAGCGAGATGTACCTGCAATACCCCGGCCCCGACGAGGAGCCGGCACCGGACCTGCCGATCGCCACGTCCGTGAACCTGGCCTTCAAGCTCCGCCATCACAAGCACATGTTCAACGCCCTGGTCGAGGGGGACAGCGAGTGCGTCGGGCCTGAAGGCGTCCCCGTTGCGGCGCTGCGCGTCTCCGTGCCCAAGAGGATGTACCGCGTCCAGCGGCGGGCGTATCACCGCGTGGACGTGCCCCGAAACCGCTCCGTCCTGGTGAAGTTCTGGGAGGGCCCGCCGGCGCCGACGTCGCACCAGGGCGAGGGGGAGTGCCTGTCCTGGGAAGGCTGGCTGACGAACCTCTCGGCCGGTGGGTTCCAGGTTCGGCTCGCCAGCGGCAGCGTGCCCCAGCTCGAGGTCGGCGACGTGGTCCGCGTCGAGATCAGCCTGGGTCAGGAGTTCAGGCCGGTCGAGGCCGAGGGACAGTTCCGCCACGAGATCCGTGACGAGCGCGGCGTGGCGCTGCTGGCGTTCCGGTTCGTCGGGCTGCACGAGTCGCCGGCGGGGCGCGAGACGCTCCAGCGGATCGGGCAGATCGTGTGCGACTTCCAGCGTCTCGGCGGGCGGCGGCGGGCCCGAGCCCACGAGAGCGCCCGCCCCGCAGCGCACAGCGCTTCCTAAGACTCGTCCTCTCAATCGCTCGCGCATCAGCTCACTGCCTTCCTTGTCATGCCTGCCCCGACGCGGCTACCATTCCGGCATGCCTGAGCGTCGGCGAGGCGTCGTCTTTGCGGTCTGGCCCACGGCCTGGGGGCCGGTGGGGGCGGTCCGGACCTCCCGCGGCCTGGCACGGACGATCCTTCCCCACGGCGGCATCACCGCCATCCGCAGCCTCCTGGCGACTGAGCACCCCGACGCACGCCAGGACACCCGGGCATTCGACGAACTCATCGAACTGACCCGGGCCTACTTCGCCGGCCGGGCCGTGAGCTTCCGAGCCGTCCGGTGCGACCTTCCCGCCGCCGCCACGTTCTCGGGCCGCGTGCTGCGGGCCTGCCGGAATATTCCCTACGGCCGGACCATCTCGTATGGCCGCCTGGCCTCGGGGGCGGGCAACCCAAAGGCCGCCCGCGCCGCCGCCGCCGTCATGGCCAGGAACCCGCTGCCCCTCGTAATACCCTGTCACAGGGTCATATATGCCGACGGCCGCCTGGGGGGATTCTCCGCACCCGCCGGCGTCACGCAGAAACGCCGCATGCTCCGCCTGGAGGGGGCCGTCTGACCCGCCGGCCTGGGCGAATCCGCCCGGCCCATTTCGCGTTTTTTCCACCCGCGGAGCCCGTTCGGATTGTAAAATCGATTGGGCGGTCAGGGCCGTTGCAGCCTGGCGGCCGGACCGGCCCATACGGGCACGAAGGGAGGAACTGGTATGCGGAGGTTGATCAAGACCATGTTGCTGGTGGCCGTCTTCCTGGGCGGCTACTACCTCGGGGGCCTGCCGGGCAGACCCGACATCATCGGCTGGGGCGGCGGCGTGTGGAACGGCATCGACCGGACCACCCGCGAGATCTCCAACAAGGCCCAGCGCGAGCAGAAGTCCCTGCCTGAGGCCGCGGTTTCGTACGCCCTGAACCGGACCCCCGAGCCGGCCGCAAACGAGAACTGACCACACCCGCCGCCGACCGCTCGTGTCGTGCGGCCCGTCCGCAGCGCCTCCCCACACCCCAGACCGCCACACCCGCCCGCAGCCCGGAACCTATCGGAACGAAACGGAACGAAACGGAACGAAACGGAACGAAACGGAACGAAACGGAAAGTTCCGCAACCGCCCCGAAATCCGTAAGTCCTTGCGGCACAATGCATTTCCTGTTTTGAGCCGCGAATCCGGCTTCGCCGTCCTGCTTCGCCATCCTGCTTCGCCGAGGCTTCGCAGGAGCCGGCTTCGCAGGAACCGGCTACGCCGGACAAGCTCCGCGAACTTGATAGGCAGCAGGCAAGAAGACAGGCACCAGGGAACAGGCGGAACAGAACGGAACGAAACGGAAAGTTCCGGAAAGTTCTGGAACGAATCGGAAAGTTCCGCGACGGCCTTGAAATCCGTAAGTCCATGTGTGTCAATGCCTTGCCGGTTTTGAGCCGCAAGCCACGCGAATCCGGCTTCGCCGTCCTGCTTCGCCGTCCTG
>CBFCZU010000294.1:0-4754 GCA_965602635.1 uncultured Planctomycetales bacterium
GCCGCCCGACGCCCCAGGTCTCGACGGCCAGGTCGGCCTGCGCCGCCCCCCCGGCCGCGAGAAGCCAGGCCACTGCCAGAAAGGTGCGATGGGGTGGGACCGTCCGGAAGATTCGCATGCCGCTCCTCCCGCTTCGGTTTCCTCTGCGACGGGAAGGGCCCGACCGCCCTTGGCCCGAAAACGTGCCGGGAGATCATACCCGCTCCCCCGGCCGCGCTCAATGCCCGGCCAGACCTGCTGAGTTCACTGAGCAGGCTGCATTGGCAATCGGTTGGCTCGCCTGTACAATGGCTCCACCTCAAGTGGGAATTCCGATCATGACGGGGATATTCCGAAAGTGGTGGCTCTGGGGCCTGGCCGTCGTGCTGATCGCCGCGGCGGCGTATGCGCCCTTGGCGGCTGCGCCGCAGGCTCAGCCCGCCACGCGGCCGGCCTCCCGGCCGGAGAAGGTTAAGATCACCATTTCGCGTGAGACGACCTACCTTCTCGGCCCGCTCGACC
Organism: uncultured Planctomycetales bacterium; assembly: GCA_965602635.1. GTDB lineage: Bacteria > Planctomycetota > Phycisphaerae > SM23-33 > SM23-33 > CBFCZU01. The sequence continues at coordinate 502 of CBFCZU010000294.1, forward strand.
CCGACGGCACCGTCAACTACCTTGCCGCGGTCAACGCCCGCCTGAGCAAAGGGGTCACCCGCGAGAACAACGCGGCCGTGCTCCTCATCCAGGTCGCCGGGCCGCGTCACCTAAGCCCCGACTTCGTGCGCCTGGGGCTGAAGATTCTCCAATTGCCGCCGCCGCCGGAGACCGGGCATTACTTTGTGGGCCTGGAGGCCTTCGAGAAATCGCAAGCTGAGAAATCAGGGCGCGAGCCTGTCGCCCGGGAGGCGCTCCGGAAGCGGCTGGCGCAGGCCATGGAGGCGCCTTGGTCGGCGACCGGCCATCCCTTCATCGACAAATGGTTGAAGGCAAACGAGAGGCCCCTTTCGCTCGTCGCCGAGGCAACAAGGCGCCCGCGCTATTACTTGCCGATCGTGCCAAGGCAACGGCCACCGCACTTATTGGCCGCGCGCGCGCCGACGCTGGCCTCGGGGGAGATATCCAGGGCGCTGGCCGCCCGGGCGATGCTCAAGGCCGGGGCGGGCGACACGACTTCCGCTCGGGAGGACCTTATGGCTTTGCACCGATGGGCCCGCCTGGTTGCCCAATTGCCGAGCACGGGGGACCGCATTCGCGCGTGTTGGTTGGAGACGCACGCCTGTCGCGCTGCGATCGCGCTGGCCCGGGGACGAAGACTCACCGGCGTGCAGGCCAAGCGCCATTTGGCGGACCTTCAGGGCCTCCCGCCGCTGCCGAGATACGTCAAGCCGGTTGATGAATTCGAGCGCCTCAGAGAGCTGGAGATCGCTGCCCTGCTAATCCGCAAAGGGCCGAGGGCATTCATGGGAATCAAGGATCCCGGAGCGCAAGGTGATGATCGCACGTTGGTCGACGGGGACTTGCTGCTTCGGACGATCAACGTCTGGTATGACCGCTACGTTGAGGCCCTGCGAAAACCCACCTTCCCGGAGAGGAAAGCAGCCTTGGTGGCTCTGCGACTGGATCTGAAGAAGCTGGAGCAACGGTTGCGCACCACGTATGTGCCAACGGACCCCAAGGCCGACTCGGGCGACCTGTACTTAACAGGGATGAAAGCCCTGGGCCGGGCCAAAGGCCGATCCCCCCGGGAGATCAGCCGGGGGTTTGCGGAGTTCCTCGTGATTCTCTGGCTGGGCGGCGACCTTCTTAGTCGGATGCCGGCGTTCGTTGACCGGCATGCAATGGAGAGCCGGTTGGCGCAAGTGTGCCTGGCCCTGGCCGTGCATCGGGCCGAGAAGGGCGGGTATCCGGCCGAACTGTCGGCGCTGAAGCCAAGGTACCTCAAGACGATTCCCAAGGACCTCTTCACTGAAAAGCGGCTCAAGTACGGCTGCGTCGGCAAAGGGTATCTGCTCTACAGCGTGGGCGAGAACATGAAAGACGACGGCGGGCGAAACAACGAGGGCGAGAAGGACCGGAAGGAGAAGTTCGACGACATCGCCGCCCGCGCCAAGTGAGCGCCCGCCGGCCGGGGCGAGGTAGCTCCGTTGCGGCTATACGCCCTTCAGGCCGAGGATCGCCGCGGCGTTGCCGGTCATGATCTTGCGGCGGGTCTCGGGGTCCACGCCGAGCTTGTCGCAGAAGTTGTGGTAGAACTCCAGCATCGTCGGCGGGGCGGGGTTGTCGGTGCCGAAGACCAGCTTGCCGAGCTTCTCCAGGTCCAGCTCCTCGCCCTCGTCGCGGAGGAAGCCGCCGCCAGCGCCGCGGGTGAAGAGGCCGCGGAAGTGCGACAGCGGGCGGTGCTTCACCGTCCCGCCCGACATGTCGAAGTACACGTTGGGGTGCTTGCTCAGCGCGCTGCACGCCTCCTCGTACCACGGAGCGCCGAGGTGGGCGGCGATCATCACCAGTTCCGGAAAGACCCGCCCGAGTGTGTCCAGCCGCCCGGGGCGCATGAACAGCATGCTCTGGTAGGCGCCGTCGGGCCCGCGCCCAGGGTCGATCGAGAGGAAGCCCATGTGGAAGAAGGCGGGCAGGCCGTGCTCGATCATCGCCTCGTACATCGGGAACATCGACGGGTCGTCGATCGGGCGCCGCATGCCGATGATCTTGACGCCCTTGAAGCCGCGGTCAACGAACTCGCGGATCTTGTCGGGCGACGGGGCGTCCGGGTAGCGCATCTGGCCGAAGCCGATCACGAAATCGGGATACTTCCTCATCCCCTCGGCGACCTTGTCGTCGTTGCTGAACATGACGGTGTGTGTGATCTCCGGATGCCGGTAGTGCTCCACTCGCTCATCCACGTCGACATCGCCCATGTGGGCGTGCATGTTGATCGTCATCTGCTCTCACTCCCTGCGATTGGATTGTCGTTCGTCGGCTCGTCCATTCTGGCGGACCGCCCCGGCTACCTCAACCCTTCAGCTTGCGGGTTACCTCGGCGGCGGCCTCGTAGAGGCGCCGCGTGAGCGCCTCCCAGCCGCGGTGGTTCACGTGGAAGTACACCACCTGCCACTGCTGGATGTACCGGTCGCGGCAGTAGTCGGCCCGGTCTCGAAGCAGCTTCCGGCACCTTCCTGCCAGTTCCGGCCCGAGCTTTTCGGCGTTTCTGTCAACGGCCTCGGCGACGACGATGGCGGCCTCGGCGTCCTGGATGCTCTCGCGGAGGGCGTGGAAGCGGACGGTGCGCACGGCCCCCTCCGGCCCGGGCGCGGCCAGGGCCAGCAGCGTGGGGCTGCGCTGGGCGGTGCTGGAGTTCGGCCAGCGGTTGTTAAGGTCGCCGCGCCGAGTGCCCGACCCCTTGACCCGCCAGAAGTCCAGGCACATCCGCCCCGGCCCGCGGGTGCGCCTCAGCAGGGCGCGCTCGGCCATGGTGCGGTAGCCGAGCATGTTCAGCCGGTGGTCGAACTCGTGGCGCATGAACGCCGCCCGGGGGCAGTTGCGGTAGCTCCAGATCGGCGGCAGGGGCTGGCCCGGGCCCGGAAGACCGGGCAGGTAAACGTACTCGTGCAGGACGACCCGACCGCCGCCCCGCAGCGGCGGGGGCGTGTCGGCCCGCAGCGTCTTGTGGCAGTACCGCGCCCAGCCGACGTTGGGGATGATCTCGTTGAAGACCGCGCACGTCTCGGTCGTCGGCGCCCCGTCGCTCAGGGCGCCCAGGGCCAGCGCCTTGGCCAGGCCCACCTTCGCCAGCCGGTCGCGCAGGGCGTGCAGCACGGGCGCCCAGAACGCCTTGCTCTCCTTCGTGCCGAACTCCGGCACCTGCATCGACTCCCGCTTGCCCGTCCGGGCGTCCACGACCGTGACGGTGTTGGGCTGCTTGGGGCCGCGGTCCTGCCAGCCGCCGGCGTGATAGACGTTCAGCACAACGAAGTCCGGATCGATCAGGTGCTTCCTGACCAGGGCGAAGTACCGCTCGACGACGCCGAAGTCGTACTTGAAGCTGCCGTCCGCCTGGCGGAGCCAGTACACCATTCCCTCGTCGTTGCCGAACTGCGTCCGCTCCACCACCGGGACGTTGACGATGTCCGAGCCCAGCTCGCCCAGCAGGGCGAAGCTCCGGGCCATCAGCTTCCAGTGCGGCTCGGACCACTCCTTGACGCCGTAGTGCATGGCCAGCGTCGTGGGCGACTGGTACAGGCCGACGTAGGTCCTGGCGCGGACCAGGTCGGGGATGGCCCAGTCGGCCACGCTCAGGATCACGGGCACCTCGACGCTCTTCAGGCCGGCTGCGGAGAGTGTCAGCTTGCCGCGATAGGCCCCGGGGGCGGCGCTGCCGGGCACGCGGACGCTGACCCACACCGGCTGGACCGCTCCGCCGCCGGACTTGTCCACGGGCGCCTCGGCGGGCGGGCGATCGACGAGCTTGTCGAACCAGCGCGGGTGTCGCGACGCTGCGCCGTCGGCGACGGCGTAAGAAACCTCGACCCCCGAGGCGGGGATCCGCCCCCCGCCGGAGCGAAGCTCGCTCGCCGAGGCCTTCAGCCGGCGGATCGGCCCGGTCGAGCCGACCACCACCTTGCCCGAGAACACCCCGTTGCGCGCGGCGAACAGGCGAATGGGCCTCAGCGGCTCGTTCGGGTCGCCGTAGTCCAGCACGGTGGTGCGGTCGTTGATGTCTGCGTTCCAGACCTGCACGCCGCGCGGCCGGGAGACGTTCGGCGCGACGCCCTCGCCGGCGGCCTTCAGCTCGATGCTCGCCAGGCCGCAAGGCAGCCAGGCGGCGTCCTTGTTCTTGCGGCGCCAGCTCGCGGCCGAGGGGTGATAGTCGCTGCGATGGACCGACACCGCCAGCACGTTGACGCCCTTGC
>CBFCZU010000295.1:0-4729 GCA_965602635.1 uncultured Planctomycetales bacterium
CGAGGCGCGAAGCGCCGAGTCGAAACCTTTGCGAGAGAACGGTCTCTCGCAAAGGCGCTTATTGCAGGAACCCGGAAGGGGTCATGCAATAAGCAGGCTAGACATCAGCGACGCGCTGGAGGGGCGCGCCGCCGCGCGGGAAAAAGCCCGCGCGGGGACAACTTGACTGCGGCTTGTAGAAGTTCCGCCGTCTGTTCGGTGACAGGATGGAACCTGTAGTCCGGACATCACGCAGCGGTTCTCCTCAAGCGGGTCCGCGTGGGGTTTGCTGGGCCGGCTGGGGTGATGGTCCTCGCTATCGGTCTATCCCTTCCTTTGCTGGGATACGTCGGTCCGTCCGCCGCAAACCACGGCTGGAAATGCTCTCGGACGGAGCGACGTTCGGGTCGGCAAGGACGTTGGTGCGTCCTGCCGGCCCACTGTGGCGTGTCCACGGATGGGCGCGCCGGAAGTTTTCCGACCCGGAAGGGCGCCCAGCGGGATGGGCGCTCGCACATCGGCGCCGCCGGCAGGGCACGGATGCCTGGCCGGATGTGGCTCGGGGCGGACATGGCAGTGAGAAGCAGTTTGACCTGATACAGGGCGGCGAAAAGGGGCAGCGGCCGGTGAGAGTCCGGACCGCCTCCCCCGCGGCGCCGCGCCGCCCACAACTTTCTTCAAGAATTAGGGTTGTCTCTGCCGACGACAAGATGGGAATAATTGGATGACCCGAATAACCGGCCCAGGCCGTACGTACTGCCCCGGTCGGTGACAATGCGATTTGTCCGCTGCACCCGCGTGGCGTAGGTCTCCCTCCACCTACGTCTGGGTTGCGGCTAGTTGGGGCGATCCTCAGGTCTCCCTCCGCCTGGGTGTCGCCCTTATTTCGCGCCGGCGCCGGCCGCGCCGGGGGCGGGCTTTCCAGGCGTCGGCTCTGCCTGTAGAATGCCCCCGGCCCAGGTTACGGGCGAGGAATCTCGACAATGGAACAAGTGATTCGCGGCAAGGCGTTCGTGGTCGGTGACAACGTGGACACCGACCAGATAATCCCGGCCGAGTATCTGTCGTACAACCCGGCCGACCCGACGGAGCGGAAGTTCTTCGGCCGCTACGCCATGAGCGGCGTCCCGCCGGCGGGCTCGGGCCTGCCCGGAGGCAACGTCGCCTTCGTCCCCGAGGGCGAATTCAAGGGCGTCTTCGCCGTGGTGATCGCCGGGAAGAACTTCGGCTGCGGGTCGTCGCGCGAGCACGCCCCGCTGGCACTGGCCGAGGCCGGCGCCCGGGCGGTCGTGGCCGAGTCGTACGCGCGAATCTTCTACCGAAACAGCGTCAACGGCGGATACCTCGTGCCGCTGGAAAGCCCCGCGACGCTGATCGACGCCTTCGCCACCGGCGACGAGGTGGAGATAGACCTGGCCGCGCAGACGATCGCCAACCTGCGCACGGGCGAGAAGTTCTCGCTCGCCCCGCTGGGCGACGTCGGGCCCATCATCGCCGCCGGCGGAATCTTCGAGTACGCCAGGGGGCAGGGAATGCTGGAGTGATCGGGGATTGCGGATGTGGGAATGCACGGCCTGGGGCAGCTTGACGTTCGCGACGTCGAGGGCGGGGCGACGATCTCGGTGAAGGTCGTTCCCGGCTCGTCGCGCGACCGAATTGTCGGCGTGCTGGGCGACTGCCTGAAGGTCGCCACGGCCGCCCCCGCCGAGAAGGGCAGGGCCAACCGCGCCGTCGCCGCCATCCTCGCCAAGGCGCTCGGCGTTTCAAGCAACGCCCTGACGCTGGTGTCAGGGCCGAGAAGTGCGCGGAAGGAATTCAGCGTCACCGGCGTGACGGCCGCGCATGTGCGGGACAAGCTGGCAGCACTCTGACAGTTGCCAGGCTTTTCTCTTGACTGGGCGGCTCCCTGGCCGATAATGCATCCTGAGGTCACAATGATCCGTCACAGCGACAGCCTGGCGTTCGAGCTGCTCGGAGGGCTGCTGCTGCGCTGACGGATCGCGGGCTAGGAATCTTCGGCCCCGCGGTCCACGAAGGATTGCGGGGCTTTTTCTTTTGGGCAGAATGGCTCAAGGCGGCCGCATGGCCGCAGGGACCGGTGAGAATCATGGCAGGATACGACTTCAAGACGATCGAGGCGAAGTGGCAGAAGCAGTGGGACGAGAAGGGCACGTTCCGCCAGCCCAACCCGGGCGAGGCGGGATTTTCGCCCGACAGGCCCAAGTACTACATCCTGGACATGTTCCCCTATCCCTCCGGCGCGGGGCTGCACGTGGGCCACCCCGAGGGTTACACGGCCACGGACATCGTCGCCCGGTACAAGCGGATGAAGGGCTTCAACGTGCTTCACCCGATGGGCTACGACTCCTTCGGCCTGCCTGCCCAGCAGTACGCGGTCGAGCACGGCGTCCACCCGCGGAAGACGACCGCGGACAACATCGCCAACATCGAGCGGCAGATCAGGATGTTCGGCTTCAGCTACGACTGGTCGCGCCGGCTCGCCACCACCGACGAGGACTACTACCGGTGGACGCAGTGGGTCTTCCTCCAGATGTTCAACAGTTGGTACGACCCGGACGCCGACGCCGCCCGGCCGATCGGTGAGCTTGTCAAGCGCCTGGAGAGCGGCGACTACTGCGTGGACTTCGCCGGCCGGCCCATGCTGAACGTGCACGACGGGCTCACCGCATATTTCGGCCAGCCGATCGGCACGATCAAGTGGCACGAGCTGCCGCCCGATCAGCGGCGCGAGATCATCGACAGCCACCGCCTGGCATACCAGGCCGAGGTGCCCGTCAACTGGTGCCCGCAGCTCGGGACGGTGCTCGCCAACGAGGAGGTCACCAACGAGGGCCGGTCCGACCGGGGCGACTTCCCCGTGTACCGCCGCCCCCTGCGGCAGTGGATGCTCCGCATCACCGCCTACGCCGACCGCCTGCTGGGCGGCCTCGAGCAGGTGGACTGGCCCGAGTCCATCAAGATCATGCAGCGGAACTGGATCGGCAAGTCCACGGGCGCTGAAGTGGATTTCCCCTTGGCCTCAGTTGGGACTGACGAATGGTTCCAGGGCAGGGCCGAGAGCGGCTGCCCCGGCGTGGAGGAAGACGGAACAATCCGCGTTTACACGACGCGGCCGGACACGCTCTTCGGGGCGACGTACATGGTCCTCGCCCCCGAGCACCCGCTGGTCGAGACGATAACGACCGACGAGCAGCGCGGGGAGGTTCGGGCCTACGTCGAGGCGGCCGGGCGCAAGTCGGAGCTCGAGCGGACGGCCGAGGCCAAGGAGAAAACCGGCGTCTTCACCGGGGCCAACGCCATCAACCCGGTCAACCGGAAGGAGATACCCATCTGGGTGGCCGACTACGTCATGATGGGCTACGGCACGGGCGCGATCATGGCCGTGCCCGCACACGACACGCGCGACCTTGAGTTCGCCGAGCAGTTCGGCCTGCCGGTCGTGCAGGTGGTCGTGCCCCCGGAAGGGACGGACTGGCGCGGCTACGTTGACGACGGCACGGCCGTCAGTTCGGGCAAGTACGACGGCCAGCCGACGGCGGAGTTCATCAAGAACATCACGGAAGACCTGGCCCAGACCGGGCTGGGCACGGCGGCGGTCAACTACAAGCTCCGCGACTGGATTTTCAGCCGGCAGTGGTACTGGGGCGAGCCGTTCCCGATCGTCCACTGCGAGAAGTGCGGGGCGGTCGCCCTGCCCGACGAGAAGTTGCCGCTGGTGCTGCCGGAGATGGACGACTTCCGGCCGCAGACCTCCGACGACCCGCAGGCCCCGCCGGCGCCGCCGCTGGCGAGGCTCGCAGAGTGGGTGAGCACCGCCTGCCCGCGGTGCGGCGGGCCCGCGAAGCGCGAGACGAACGCCATGCCCCAGTGGGCCGGCTCGTGCTGGTACTACCTCCGCTTTTGCGACCCGACCAACGACAAGGCGCCGGTCGGCCCGGAGATGGAGAAGTATTGGATGGGATCCGACGGGATCGACCTATACGTCGGCGGGGCCGAGCACGCCGTGCTGCACCTGCTCTACGCCCGCTTCTGGCACAAGGTGCTCTACGACCTGGGGCACGTCTCGACGCCCGAGCCGTTCCACAAGCTCTTCAACCAGGGCATGATCCGCTCGTTCGCCTACCGCGACCGGCGGGGTGTGTGCGTGGGCTACGGCGACCTGGACCTCTCCGGCGAGAAGCCGCGGCACAGGGAGACCGGCGAGGTGCTCACCGAGACGATCGAGAAGATGTCCAAGAGCCTCAAGAACGTCGTCAACCCCGACGAGGTGATCGGCCAATACGGGGCCGACACCTTCCGCCTGTACGAGATGTTCATGGGCCCGCTCGAGGCGTCCAAGCCGTGGAACACCCGCGACGTGCCGGGCGCGCACCGGTTCTGCCACCGCGCCTGGCGGATGATCGCCGGCGACGATGAGCGAGAGTCCATCGTCGGCGACGCCCCCGGCGGCGAGGAGGTGGAGAAGGCGCTGCACAGGCTCATCAAGAAGGTGGGCGAGGACATCGAGGCGATGAAGTTCAACACCGCCATCGCCGCCATGATGGAGTTCGTCAACCTCGCCTACAAGGCCGGCTCGCTCTCGGGCGACCAGGCCGAGCGGTTCGTGCTGGTGCTCTCGCCGTTTGCGCCGCACCTGGCCGAGGAGCTGTGGGAAACGCTCGGCCATGACAGCTCGCTGGCATACGAGCCCTGGCCGGGCTACGATGAGTCGAAGATCGCCGAGGAGACG
>CBFCZU010000296.1:0-4715 GCA_965602635.1 uncultured Planctomycetales bacterium
CGCTGAAGTCCTTGTGGACCTTGCGGTAGATGCGGAAGTGATCCATCCGACCCTTGAAGAACTCGTCTCTGTTCCTGCCACAGGCGATGAAGTTGCCCTCCGGGCGGTCTCCGATGAAGACATCGCGCGGTCTGAAGGGGAAGCCCCTCCTGGCAACCTGCTTCCCGTCGATGCAGATGCGAGCGGTCGAACCATCCATCTCGACGCGGACACGGACCCACTCGCTGGCCGGAATGCCCGCGGACGCCGCAACACTGTAGCTCTTGCCTTTGTGTCGCGCCGTGAGTGCCGGCCTGCCGCTTCGGCCCTCGACCGCCAGGTAGAAGCACTCATCCTCACCGGTGCCGAAGTCGAAGAGACGGCCGCCGCTGCCGCCGGAGCGATTGATCAGCATGTCGATGGTCAACTCCCCGAAATCCGCCACCGACGGCGGCGCCTCGGCGTATTGGTCTTTGCCATTGAAGGCGATGCATCGGTGCTCGCCATCGTCGGTGAATCCCGGTCTGCCGTGGAGGATCCCGTTGTTGTTGACGTAGGAGTCCTCGAGCAGGACGGCCTTGGCCTGGTTGAACTGCCAGTTGGCGTACAGCGCCCCGGCGTCGATTCCCGCCCCGAGTGACTGCTGCCGCGAGAACCTCCCCCAGTTGAACGCATGGAATCTCCCGTGGGCGAACACGCCGCTCTCGCGGTTGTGGATGCCGGGGGTATAGTCCATGACCACGCCGCCGGTGATTGTCTGGTCGGTGGCGTAAGCCAGACGCACGTAGGGATCCCCCTTGATGACCGCGCTGCCGGTGATCTCCGCTTGGCCTTCGAAACGGCCACTGCGCGTGCGCGCGATGGTGGTGACCGTGGCGGCCTCCAGGATACGGGCATCACCGCTCACCTCGAGGTCGCCGAAGACCCACGCACGGCCGCCGATCTTCGCATTGCCCGAAACCACGGTCTTCGGGCCGAGGACGACGGCGAATCCCTTGATGCAGGCGCTGTCTTCCATACGGGCGCCGTCGAGCACCATGGCATTGGGGCCGACGTAGGCGGTGGCGGCAACGTGTGCATTGTCGGTCACAAACCCGCCGCCGTTGGGATGGCGATGGCCCTTGGCATTCCTCTGGAGGAACTTGACGCGCCCGGTGAGGTCACTCAGCATCTCCGTTTTCCGCCGCACCCACCAGTTCGCCTCATTGTACCGGCCCGACTCGATCCTCTCCCTCACCGCATTGGAGGACGCCTCGAGGCGGGGGAGCATGGCCGACAGCTTCTCCTGGGCCAGCTTGCCATCTTGCTCAGCCAGCGGGATGGGCACGTCTCGCTTGGTGGGGTAGTCGAGGAACTTGTTGTTGTTGTCGCAGATGCCATAGAGCTCGTCGAAGTTGGCCACGTCGCCCTGTCTGCGGTGCGGCGGGCCGGGTTCGCACCCGGTCAGGGTCACCTCCCACGGATAGCGCGGGGCGTGGATGCCCGTCAGGTACATGCTGCCCCACGAGACGCGTGGCTTGAGTGGTTCCAAGATGGGAAACGCGCTGGGGGTGGCGGCCACGGTGAGCCAGAGATGCTTGTCTGAAGGCTCCAGCGCGAAGTGCATCTTGCCTTTGTTCCAAAGGGGGCTATACCGCGCCCTGCCGTCTGCATCCACGGCCACAATGCAGGCGCGCCAGTCGGAATGCTGCGCAGGGTCATGGATCCCGTGGAAATCGATGGCGATCTCCTTCGCGCCGTCTGTCGCCTTCAGACGGACGATACTGTACCCGCACCAGCGGGGCGCTTCGGCATTGGAGATCCGATAGCGGTTCTTCTGCCCGTACACGGGGTACACGTGGCTCAGCTCGGGCATCCCGTACTTGCTTCTGATCATGTGCTGCTCAACAAAGTCGCAGGTGACCATGCGGGCCGCATACTCGCCGAAGAAATCGCCGAACCCCCTGACGCCGTTCTTCCAGAGGCCCTTCTTCTGGCCCAGCCTGGCAATGGTGTGATAGGGCGTCGGCTCTACGAAGCTGGCAAGGGATCCGGCCACGACCTGGATCCCATAGCCCCAGTTGGGATTGTCACCAAGCACGAAGAACCACAGAGACGATTGATATGCCATGCGGTTCACGTTGCACCAGGGATAGCAGAAATTGCCGTTGAACATCTGCACTTCGCTCGGAACGACGGTGTGTTGTCCCGCGTTGCACATGGTCTCATAGAAATGGCCGTCCCAACCGCCGCCCGCCATGCTGTGGAAGAACTCGTGCCCCAGTGCAACGGGGCTACAGTCGGTGATGCCGCAGTGCATCGAGCCGCCGGCGCACCTGTGGCCGTGCACGTGGATCACGAATCTGTAGTTGGGGCCGGGACGGCGCCAATAAGGCATGGAGGCGCCTGCGGCCTCGACGTACGTCCACATATTCTCCACGAATTCGAGGACGCTCTTGCGATAGAGGTTCTGCTTTTGGGGCTCGTGCGGCCGTACCCAGAACGCGGGCTGCCCCCACGGCCCTCCCCAGATGGTCGGTCGCGCAATGATGTAGAAGTGTGCGGTTTCGAACACCAGGTTGTGGCCGCTCCGGCCCCAACGGGGGTACTTCGCCCCTTCTTCCCGGGACTCGATGCCGTTGAATCTCGGAAACGCTCCCTTCCAGAGCTTCAACTCCATCTCTGCGTGTACTCCCCCCGGAGCACCTTCCTTGAGCGTCAAGTGATCGTCCTGGGATACCGTGGCGTAGAGCCCCGGGTAAGCCTCTTCCCAGACCTTCTGGATGAACTCATGGTCCTCTTCGCTCAGCATCTGGCAGATGTCCGCGTGATCGAGCACGGCCCTTTGTTCGCCGTTCTCCATCCGCAAGACGGCGACAGGAACATAGGCATACCTGAGGTTGGGGAATACGGTCGATGTGCCGAAACCTCTGAAGCCGATGAGGTACGCCTTGAATGTCTCGGGGTCCGAAGCGGTCCAGCTCCGGCAGATGCCCGCCAGGGCTTCGGGGTCTTTCTGGCCCTTGTTTCGCGTCCAGACTCGCAACGGCGCGCCCTTGGGGACCTCGACGATGTCCTGGCCCTTGCGCGGCCACCAGTGCACCGTGCGGCGCTTGTAGCCGACCGCGTGGGGGCCGCCCTCCTGCTCGACCTGGTTCCGGCCCACTCCGGGCACGAGTTTGCTCGGGTAGCGCAGGTACCTGTAGTAGTCGTGCTCCCCGGCGATCGAGATCGCGAACAGGCAACGAGCAGCAAGTGCGGTCAGGACCAGGTGTGCTCTCATCGGGCAGTCTCCGGCACAATCACGCGCGAGCCGTCGCAACCACACGCGCGAGCGTCGCGACGGCCAGGACACTCATCGTCATCCGGTCAATCTCCAAGGCGGATTATACCGAGCGGCGTTGCACGCCGTCAAGCGTCTGCTCTGGGCGTGGACCCGCATGTGCAGCCCCGGTCGTGAGGCGACGCCCACTGCCACCAGCATGCGCCAGACCCGCACGGCTGCGAAGCGACCCCATATGTCACGGACCCGCCACACGAGGGGCGGGGGCGTGGATCGAATCCTGGGCAGGCCGGACACCCCTGGCGCCTATTGTGATCCTGTTGGCGCCAGCGTCAAGGGGTGTTCGCGGGCGGCTCGCGAAAAAGCTCCTCGCCGGAGCAAGAGACGCATTTCTTGTCCTTGACTATCCACCCGTGTGTGGGAAAACCAGGTAAGGCGAGGGGCGCCAGCAACACGAGAGGAGTCGCCCGTGAAATGAGAAACCCCGACCTGGCAGTGGGTCTGCCAAGCCGGGGCGGTACAGGAGCCAAAGCGGCTCCTGGCGATGATCGTAGCAGCGCCAGGTACAGGAGTCAAGGTTATGGCGAGCCCAGCGTACGATCGAGTCACGGCGAAGATCCTGGAACTGCTGGACGCCGGCGTGGTCCCCTGGCGCAAGCCTTGGGCGACGACGGCCCCGATTTCCCTCACGACGGGCCACGAGTACGACGGGGTCAACCGGCTCCTCTTGTCCTGCGCGCCCTACGGGTCGCCCTTCTGGGTCACGTTCAAGCAGGCGAGGGCGCGTGGCGGCCACGTGCGCAAGGGCGAGGCGGGATGGCCCGTCGTGTTCTGGAAGCGCTGGGAGAAGCGGACTGGGGAGTACGACGACGGGAACGAAATCGTCAAGCGCATCCCCATCCTGCGGTATTTCATCGCCTTCAACGTCGAGCAAGTCGAAGGCGTCGAAGTCCCGCCCATCCCCGGCCAGGAGCCTCGCGAGCATACGCCAATCGAGGCGGCGGAGCGCATCATCGCCGGCATGCCGAACCGGCCGAACCTCACGCACGGCGAGGCCCGCGCCCACTACCGGCCCTCGACGGATACCGTCAACCTTCCCCGGCCCGAGGCTTTCGAGTCGAGCGAGACCTACTACGCCACGAGCTTTCACGAGCACGTACACGCCACGGGCCACGAGTCGCGCCTGAACCGCAAATCGGTAGCCGAAGCCGCCTTCGGCAGCCACGACTACGGCGAGGAGGAGCTGACGGCGGAAGTGGGCGCCGCCTTCCTGGCCGCCGAAGCGGGAATCTCGCCGGCCACAATCGAGAACAGCGCCGCCTATATCGACGGGTGGCGTCGGGCGATCAAGGCGGATGCTAAACTCGTCGTCGTGGCCGCGGGCCGGGCGACGAAAGCCGCCGATTACATCTTGGGCGCGTGTTCCCCGGGGTGGGGCGCGCATCCCCAGGGATCCCGCGCGCGGAGAACACGA
>CBFCZU010000297.1:0-4683 GCA_965602635.1 uncultured Planctomycetales bacterium
CAGCGTGGGGATGCCGCGGATGCCGTATTGCTGGGCCAGACCGGGGGCCTTGTCCACGTCAACCCGGAAGAATATGAGCTTGCCGTCGTACTCTTCCTCCAGCTTGGTGAGGATCGGCAGCAGCTTCCGGCAGGGCGGGCAGCGCATGGCGTAGAAGTCCACCACGACGGGCTTGTCGGCCTTGAGGACCTTCTCGCGGAACTGCTTGCTGGTCGTCAGCGGCTCGCCGAGTGCGGGGGCGCCGCCGCGAAATGCCACCGTCCCGAGCAGCACCCCGACGACGGCCCCGACGGCTACCATCAGCGGGCGATTGGCCCCGAGGGAGTAGCTCCCGCCGCCGTAGAACAGCCGGCTGAGGACGTACCCGACCACGCCGCCGACGACGATCCCCAGAGCGATTTTCCAGGCAAATGGCATCTGTCGTCCTCCTGCGCAATTCTATGCACCCTATCGGCAGGAGGGGGGCAGCGGTTTGGTAAGTACGCGGGCCTAAACTCGGTGGGGAGCGGCAACGGTAGGGGTGGGATTCGAACCCACGGTACCCTCGCGGGCACACCGGTTTTCAAAACCGGCCCGATCAACCGCTCTGGCACCCTACCGGGTGTAGGACTGGGCCCACCGGCTCGGCCGGCGGGCGGCGTCCACAACCAAGAGTATCGACTGGACGGGCCCCGGGCTCAAGGCTGTGCCGGGCGGCGCGGGTTGCCGAATCGGCGCAGGAAGCGACAATAGGACGCGTGCCCGCGAGCGCGGGGGCAAGCAGAGAGGCGGTAACGATGTCCGTCAGCGACGAAAGCGTGGTGGTCGCGATGAGCGGCGGGGTGGATTCGTCCGTGGCGGCTGCACTGCTGCTGGACGAGGGCCGCGAGGTGACCGGTGCGTTCCTGTGCCTGCGCCGGTTCGCCCGGGGCGCCGCGGCCTCGGGGCGGTGCTGCTCGCCGCAGGACGCCGCCGACGCCCGCCGAGTGGCCGACATACTGAGGATCGACCTGGTCACCTTGCCCGTCTCCGACGCCTTCGAGCCGATCATCGACGACTTCGTGAGCGAGTACGCTCGCGGACGGACGCCCAACCCGTGCATCCACTGCAACGCTCGGATCAAGTTCGCCGGCCTCTTCGAGCTGGCCGGGAAAGTCGGCGCGGGCCGCGTCGCCACGGGCCACCACGCCCGGATGGTCCGTCAGGCCGGGCGGGCGGCGATCGCCCGGGCCAAGGCGCGGGACAAGGACCAGTCGTACGCGCTGCTGGGCCTGCCGCGCAGGCGGCTCGGTCGGATCCTCCTGCCGATCGGCGAGCTGGAGGGCAAGGAGCAGGTCCGCCGGATCGCCCTCGAGATGGGCCTTCCCGTGCACGACAAGCCCGACAGCCAGGAGGTGTGCTTTGTGCCGGAGGGCGGTCACGCGGCGCTGCTCGAGAGCCAGGCGCCCGAGGCGCTGCGCGGCGGGCCGATCGTGGACGCCGGCGGCGCGACGCTGGGCACGCACGACGGCTACGGCCGGTTCACTATCGGCCAGCGCCGGGGCCTGCGCGTGGCGGCGGGCGTGCCGATGTACGTGACCCGCATCGACCCGGCGACGGCCACGGTGACGCTGGGCGGCCGCGATGAGCTTCTGTCACGGCACCTGAGCGCGTCGGGGGCGAACTGGCACCGCGACGTGCCCGAGCGGTTCGAGGCGACGGTTCAGATCCGCTACAACCACGCCGGCGCGAAGGGGCAGGTGCGGATCACCGGCGAGGGGACGTTCGAGGTGCGCTTCGATGAGCCGGTGGCCGCCGTCACTCCGGGCCAGGCGGCGGTGGCGTTCGAGGGCGAGTGCCTCCTGGGGGGCGGATGGATCGACTCGCCGGAGGCCGGGCGCTGATCGTTCACGGCCCGGACGCATCGCCCGCCGTCAGAACTGCCGAGGTCGCCTTCATGATCGCTCCTTCGCCTGGCAAGGGACGAGCCCGCCACTCAAGGGAAGCTCGAGATGGCCCCAACGCTTCAACACCGGCCGCGCGGCGATGCTCCGGCGGTCACTGCCCCGCCGACCTGTTGGACGCTCGACGTCGGCATCGGGTTCCGCCCGGGCGATGGCCGGCTCCCCCGGAAAACGAATCGTACACTACCTTTGTGAGGGAGATCTGAGACGGAGCGCGGCATTTGGGCCATGCGCTCCACAGCGCCGTTGCAGCCTTGCACGCGCACAGGTTTGAGGCCGACTCACGCGGTGCAGCCAGTCGGGACCGGCCGGACACCATCCGGCAGCCTCTCCCTCCGACCGGCATAGCTCATACACCCGCTCACGCGCCGCCGAGGAGGTCTCAAGCCTGTGCCCAGCGGAGGACGCACCCATGCTCTATTGGCTGCGCAGGCCGGTGGTGCTATTGCTCATTGCCCTGGCGCTGCTGGGTGCGCTGGGGCTCTACTGGCTTGCGTCCCGCCCCTTACGGGCCGGGGCGTCCGAAGGCCCGCGCCGCCCCTCCTACGCCCAGCAGTTGCAGCAGACGATGCGCGAGGTTGAGGAAGACATGTAACGTCGGCCGGTCAGACCCCGCCCGGTCGGCGTCGCGCGGGCGACCCCCGCCCCTCGCTCACCTCTTGGTCACCTTCCACTTGACGAGCTTACCCTCGGCCACCTCGGCCACGAGACACGGATTCACGTGTCTCGGCGTGTCGATATACCAGCCGACGTGCTTGGCCGCCCGGTTGTCGGGCTGGCCCAGAATCTCAGCCGCCTGCTGCCGTGTCATGCCGTCGCGCAGGACGCCCAGCTCCAGCAGGATCTTCCAGGCGGCCACCCGGCCGATCTTGGGGGCGGGGCCGGCCGGCCTGGTCTCGGCGCCCGGGCGCGTGGCGGCACCCGGCCTCGTGGTGGCGCGGGCACTGGCCTTGGCCAGGGCGGACAGGCGGTCGCGGAGCTTCTTGTCCTCGGGGTGAAGCTTCACGTATGCCGCCACCGGGTTGACGGCCCACTGCCCCACCCACGAGGGAACTGAGGGCACGCCCGCGGGCGCTTCGAAGCTGTCCATGACGAACTCGGCCAGGCCCTTGGCGCACGGACCGGCAATGCCCAGCTCCCGTCCGTCGATCGGGTCACCCGTCCGCCACGCGAGGCAGTAGAAGAGATTGTTCCACCATGCCGGGCATCTGGCGGGGGCCCGCCGCGGGTGCTTCTTCAGCTCGGCCAGGACCGCCAGGGCGAGGCCCTCGTTCTCGGTGAGCATCAGCGCCGGCTTGAGCCGCGCGTAGGCCTGCCTGCGCTTCTCGACGTCATTGCCCCTGACGTACACCTCCAGGTCGGTCCGCTGCCGGGCCGTCGGCTGCTGACTGCGCTTCGCCGGCGGGATCGCCCGGACCGTGAACGTCAGCGTGTTGCTGACGGCCTTGCCCGACCAGCCGTGCCGGCCGGAACCTTCCAGGGCGGGCACCTCGTACACGATCCACACGCTGTAGGTCCCTTCCTTGCGGAGCGAGAGCGGGGCGGCCTTGGCGGGGGCCTTGGCGAGCCAGCCCTCAGGCTGCGCCGTCATGCGCAGGTGCATCTGCCGGAGCCAGTCGATCCCACCCGCCCGGACGGCGTGGAACTTCTCCTCCGGCCACTTGCGGTCGCTCAACCGCCCGAAGGTGAACACGTCGCCGCCGGGAGTCTTGAGGTGCAGCTCGCCCACCGGCCAGCCCGACTCCAGGGGCAGGCTCAACTGGGCAGAGCCCACGTTCCAGAAATACCCGCGAAGCTGGAGCGTCTCGCCTGGGCAGAGCACCCGCCGGTCCGGGCTCAGCGCGATCCGCAGGGCCTTGGCGACCTCCCCGAACTTCGGCGCCTCATGCTTGGCATCGCCGGCCGCCCCCGCGGACACGGATGCGACAGCAAGCACGGCCACGAATGCCATAGTCCTCATGCCCATCGCCAGTCTCCTTCCTCCGGCGCGACGGTCCGGTCTCCCGGCCTGCCTAAATGGCCGATCCGCCGCCGCCCAGAGGGCGTATTGACAGTCCCGTTCAACGCAAGATTCTCTTATTAAAACACTTGCGCATTTGGCCCGCCCTTTGCATCATTCTATGGTGACGGATGACAGGAGATCACCATGCGCTTGGACAGACTGACAGTCAAGGCCCAGGAAGCGATAGCCGCCGCCCAGGCCGCCGCCTCGGAGCGGGGGCATGCCGGCATAGGCCCGCTGCACCTGCTTGACGCGCTGATCAGGCAGGAGGGCGGCATCGTCGGCCCGCTGCTGGAGAAGGTGGGCGTCCCGGGCGAGCGAATATCGGCCGTGGTTGACGCCGAGCTTTCACGCATGCCCAGCCAGTCCGCACACGCGGGGCTTAACATGGAGCCGGCCCTCGCCGAGGTGCTCAACCGCGCCGAGGCCGAGGCAAAAGCCCTGGGCGACGAGTACACCTCCGCCGAGCACATGCTGCTTGGCCTGGCGGAGATCGCGTCGCCGGCGAGGGAGGTGCTCTCCACGCTGGGCGTGGACAAGGACCGCGTCTTGGCGGCCATGAAGGACATCCGCGGCTCACAGCGCGTCACCGACGCGAACCCGGAGGACAAGTACCGCGCCCTGGAGCGCTACGGCATCGACCTGGTGGCGCTGGCCCGGGACGGCAAGCTCGACCCGGTCATCGGGCGGGACGACGAGATCCGCCGCTGCATGCAGGTCCTCAGCCGCCGGACGAAGAACAACCCGGTGCTGATCGGC
>CBFCZU010000298.1:0-4651 GCA_965602635.1 uncultured Planctomycetales bacterium
ACATCATGGAGTCGCGCCGCTTCCACTGGGACCGCGGCAAGATCGGCCCCGGCGCGCCGCCGCTGAGGACCGACGCCGGCTGGCTGGTCGTCTACCACGGCACCACGCCGTACTGCAACGGACTGGTGTATCGCCTGGGCCTCGCGCTGCTGGAGCTTGACGACCCGACGGTGGTCATATCGCGCCCGGCCGAGTACCTGCTCAGTCCAAAGGCCGACTACGAGCGCGTCGGCGACGTGCCTAACGTCTGCTTCGCCTGCGCGGCAATCCCGGGCGCCGACGGCGAGCTGCTCAACATCTACTACGGAGGGGCCGACCAGGTCGTGTGCCTGGCCACGGCGAGGATCGACGACCTGGTCGAGGCCTGCCTGAAGTGCAGGTAGCCGGCCGGGAGGCGGATGAGGCGAGGATCCGATGGCCGTGACGTCGCAGGCCGACGCGCACCGGTTCGACCATCACCGCGGCTCGGCGCCGCTGCTGCGCCAAACCTCCATCTTCCACAGCGCCTTCTTCGTCGCGGCCAATCTGGCCGGCTTCATCGCCGCCAACGCCTTCGTGCACTACCTCGCCACCGGGCGCTGGTTTGACTTCTCGCTGGCCTGCTACCGCAAGTCGCTGGTCACGCCGCTCAACGAGATGATGGTCCGCCCGCTGAGCATTTTCGCCTACCCCTGGATGATCGCCGTCTCGGGGCTGCTGGTGGCGGCGGTGGCCTTCGTGCCGGTGATGGTGGCGCTGCTCTACCGCCTGCGGACGTCGATGCTCTTCGTTCTGGCGGTGCTGGTGCTGGCCCACGCGCCGCTGATGGCGGCCTGCCTGGCGGCGGGGTGCATCCTGGCGGCGAAGACGCGCCTGCGGAGCGACCTTCCCTTCCTGGCGCTCATGCTGGGCCTCTTCCCGGTGGCGGCGTACCTGGCGCTGTTCTCGCTCGGCACCGGCCACCTGCTCAAGCCGCTTCAGCGGGCGGCGATCCTGCTGCCATTCGTCTTCGCGATGGCGGCGGCGCTGACCGCGGGAGCGGCCGTGCTAAAGCTCGCCAGGCTGGCCAAATACCGCCCCGGGGTCATCTGGCCGGTGCTGCTGGTCATCGTGGGCGCCCCGATCTGGCTGTTCTATCAGAAGGTCGGGCCGAGCGAACTCGACTACGCCCTGATCGCCGCCCGCGTCAGGCCGGGGGGCGAGTACTTCGTCCCCGAGAGCGTCGGGGACTATCGCCGCCGGCTTCCGGCCCGCCGCCCGGCCGCAGCAAGCCGCCGCTCGACACCCGAGCAGGACGGCGGCGAGGCGACGCCCGGGGAGCTGCTTCTCTCGGCCGCCGACTTTCTCAAGCGCCACGGCGGCGACCCGCGCGGGGCGGCTGTCATGTGGCTCCGCGCCGCCGCGATGGAAGCGCAGATCAGGCGGCGAGCGGCCGAGGCAGGGACGGTCGCGCCCGCCTCGGCGCCCGCCACGGCGCCCACCTCGGCGCCCGCGGCCGATCCGACACTGGCGGAGCTGCACCGTGCCATGGCGCGGGCGTGGGAGGACCTGGCCGACGAGTACGCCGACTCGCCCCCGGCGATGGTCGCGCGCGCCCGGCAGGGGGTCGAGGCCCTCCGCGACGGGCGCGTCCAGCGGGCGCTGGTTCACCTGCGCCGCGCCCGGCGGCAACTGACGGCCCACCTGGAGGCGGCCGGGGCAGAGGCCGGTGGCCAGGGCGGGCGCGTCTTCAGCCCGCCGGCGCCCATGCCCGGCGACGAGTACTATCGCGCGGTCAGCGCCGACGTGGACAAGCTCATCTGGCTGATGTCCGCCAACAAGGTCGTCAAGGGGTCGCGGCGGAACCGCAACGCCTTCCGGGAGTACATGAGGAGCTGGCCCTTCACGGACGCGTCGCTGGCCGACCTGCGTGCGCTGGCCACCGGGTATGAGGGCACCGAGCTGGCGGACAATTTCCATTTCCTGGCGGCCATGGCCGAGGAGAAGGACATCGACCGTGCCGTGGCCTTGCGCCCGCTGGCGGAGGAGGTCAAGGACGCGGCGATCGCCGCCAACTACCAGCTCGGCCGGCTGGCCATGAAGCTGGGGCACACGCCCGCGTGGCGGGTGATGAAGCTCAAGACCGCCCGCGAGTATTTCAAGATCGTCGAGGGGGCCGTCAAGAACCCCTACCAGCCCATGGCGGCCGAACACCTGAAGTGGCTTCAGCGCCGCTAGCGGAGGCGCCCAGAGCGAAGAGACATGGCACACGACACGGACGTTATCTTCGCCAGCACGTCGGTCGGGGCAGGGCACAACCAGGCCGCCGCCGCCGTCATGGCCCAGCTCGCGCAGCAGCACCCCGACGTCCGGGGCGAGGTCATCGACGCCCTGGAGTTCGTCCCCGGGTGGTTCCGCATGACCTATGCGGGCCTGTACACGCTCAGCGTCACCCGCTTCCCGCGGGCCTACGGCTGGGGCTACCGGCTCCTGAACCGGCCCAAGACCGCGCGCCGCACCCTCGGCGAGAGGCTGCGGGTATTCGACGAGCAGCGCCTCTCCTGGCGCCTGCGGAGGCACGTCCTCGATCGCGGGCCCGCCCTGCTGGTGGCGACGCACTATCTCGCCGCCCCCGCGCTGAGCTGGCTGGTCGCCCGTAGCGGCGGGCGCCTCCGGCTGTGGATCGTGATGACCGATTACGAGGCCCATCGCTTCTGGTATTCCGAGAACGTGGAGCGCTACTTCGTGGCCGACGAGCGAGTGCGGGGGGAGGTGCTCGCCTGGGACATCGCACCCGAGCGCGTGACGGTCAGCGGCGTGCCGGTCCATCCCAAGTGGACGGCCAACCTCGACGCGGACCGGATCCTCCGCGACTGGCGCCTGCCCGCCGATGCGCCGATCGTGCTGCTCAGCGCCGGGGCTTACTTCACGGTGGGGCCTGTGGAGCAGATCGCCCGCGGCATCCTCGACGGCACCGGCGCCCACGTGATCATCCTGGCGGGGTCGAACAAGCGTCTGCTTGCGAGGCTCGCGAGCTTCCCCGAGCACGGGCGGCGGCTCACGGGCGTGGCCTTCACCAACCGCGTCCACGAACTGGCGCACGTCTCATCGCTGATGGTCACCAAGGCCGGCGGGCTGACCACCAGCGAGTGCATCGCCAAGGGCGTGCCCATGGTGCTCACCAAGCCCGTCCCCGGGCAGGAGACGGGCAACACCGAGATGCTCGCCTCGGAGGGCGCCGCCATGGTCGCCCCGACCACGCCCGAGGTCATCCAGGCCGTCAGGTACCTCATGGACCGGCCCGAGGCGCTCGAAGCCCTGCGCGCCAACGCCCGCCGGCTCTACAAGCCGGCCGCGCAGACCATCGCCCGGCAAGTCGCCGACGCCGTCAAGCAGTGACCGCGCGCCGCCGGTGCCCGCCCTAGCGCCTCCTGGCCTTTTTCAGTATCGCGTCGATGACCCGGCCGCGCCAGACGTCCATGTCCTGGTAGCGCTTCATCTCCGCGTAGAAGTCCGACACGGTGTCGCGCCCGCGCTTTGTCCGCCGGGCGATCGCCGCCTGGCCGATCTTGTCCAGCAGCTTCTGGGCCGCGGGGTCCCTCGCCACCACCAGTTTCTTGTAAGTCTCGATCCATCGCCGGTCGTCGAAGCCCTCGCGGACGCCCGCCATGAACGGCGCGACGACCGTGCCGAACGGCGTGTACCAGCCGAAGCCCCAGCCCTTGCGCCCGCTCGTGTCGAAGCGATCGACGGCGTTGTACGCCCAGATCAGCGAGCCCCGGCTGTCGAACGCGGCGAAGTACCACCCGAACGTGAACCGCGCGTAATGGGCCGGCGTCGAGTCGCCCGTGCCGCTGTACTGCCAGAACTGCGTGCCGGCCGCGCGGACCTTGTCGCCCAGCTTCAGGTCCTCGTGGATCGCGTTGGTGCAGAACACGTCGATGTCCTCGACGAACACGATTCCCGGCTTGGCGTGGTGGATGTCGCCGCCCACCAGGACGTTGTCGTAGCCCTTCGCGCCCTTGCGGATCAGGGCGCAGCAGTCCTTGAAGTGCGGCTTGATCCACGGCCCGGTTCCCAGGATCGGATGGAAGCGGTTCACCGATTTCGAACGCTGGACCCACTTGGCCGGCTCGTCGAACGGGTGCATCACCAGCGTCGGCCAGCCCTTCCGCCTGGCGTGCCTGGCCGTCTGGCGGACCCACTCAACGTAAAAGTCGCGCACCTCCGGGATGACCTCGTCGGGATTCGCCTTGGCCTTGTCGAGGAACTCGCGCCTCAGCGCCTGGCGGTCGCCTTCCTGGGCGCGGTAGAGGTCGCGCTCAAGGTTCATCGTGTCCGGGAAACCGTAAGGGTTGCCGCCCATGAACCAGAACATGTGCGTCATCTTCAGCCTCTTGGCCGCGTGGGTCATCCACGTGTCCAGGTAGTAGAAGTCCTGGATGAGCTTGCCCTTGCGGATCTTCATCTGCGGTTGCACGCCCCCGAACCAAAGGTGCATGCCAGTGTGGTTGTGCTCGGCGAGCGTCTTGAGCTCCTGGAGCGTGACCAGCCCGGTGGCGCAGGAGCCCAGGTCAAGCTTGGCCTCCTGCATCGTCAGCAGGTGCACCGGCAGGACCTCGACTTCGATCGGCAGGGCGGCCCGGTACCTCGGGCGGTTGATGGTATCCCCGCGCGAGTTCCTGGTGTCGAC
>CBFCZU010000299.1:0-4535 GCA_965602635.1 uncultured Planctomycetales bacterium
GGCGCCGCTGCCGGATCACAACTCCTTCAGGCGCTGGAGATCGCCGGCGGCGGGGATCTCCTTCCTCGCGCGCGTCCAGCCCTGGAGTTGTCGCTCGCGGCCCTCGGCGGCCGCGCGGCGAGGGTAGGGCTCCGTCTAGCCGACCCGCACCGGCGGGTTGCACCTCGTGTAGTGGCCGCGCCGGCCCGTGACGTGCTCCTGCCAGCGGCGGGCCTGGCGCGCTCGGAAAGGTCACCTTCGGCCGGGGCCTGCAGCCGGCCCGCGCCACGGTCTTGCTCCGCCCTTTACACCGCGTACCGCGCCCGCGGGCGAGAGCGAGGGGGTCGGGACATGAGTTTGCCGAAGTCGCCGCGCGTGGTAGAATCACGGGTGAATGGCTCACGGCGGCCGTGAGTCGGTGGCCGCTTCGGGGCGACCGTTCGACGGTGGCTTCGATGTGGCTGCGCGCAGACGCCTGTTCCCCTGTCTCCGCGGAGCAGGAACGTGCAACGTGCCCTCGGAGAGAAGGCCAGTGCCATGGCAGGGGAACTGAATCGTCGCGGCGTTTTGCGGGCAGGGGCAGCCGGCGCGGTTTTTCTGGCGCTGCGGGGTGCCCGGGGGGAAGGCAGGAAGGCCCGTATGCGGACCTACACCTACAAGAAGGTCGGTTCTCTGAGCATCAAGGCGGCCGTCTACCGAGCGGACGACGAGGCGGTCCGGCCCGTGGTGGTATGGATACACGGCGGCGCTCTGATCATGGGCCACCGCAATGCCATCAACGGGCGCGTCAAGGAGATGATGCTGGCGGCGGGATACGTCCTCGTGTCGATCGACTACCGATTGGCGCCCGAAACGAGGTTGCCCGGCATCATCCAGGACGTTGAGGACGCCTTCGCGTGGGTCCGCACGAGGGGGCCGGCGCTGTTCCATGCAGATGCCCGCCGCATCGCCGTCGTGGGAGGGTCCGCGGGCGGCTACCTCACCTTGGCGGCCGGCTATCGTGTCAAGCCCCGGCCGGCCGTGCTTGTCTCCCTCTGGGGATATGGGGACCTGATCGGCGATTGGTACAGCCGCCCCAGCAAGCATCCGCGCCACCACCGGATCAGGATGACCAGGGAACAAGCATACCGCGAGGTGAGCGGGCCGCCGATCTCCGATGCCAGGGACCGAGCGGGCAACGGCGGGGCGTTCTATCAGTACTGCCGCCAGCACGGGCTCTGGCCGAAGGAGGTCTCCGGTTGGGACCCTCGTGGAGATGCGCGGAGTTTCCATCGGTACATGCCCGTCAAGAACGTGACCAGGGACTACCCGCCTACGTTGCTCATCCACGGGGTCAATGACACGGACGTGCCCTATGCGCAGTCCGTGATGATGGCCGAACAGCTCAAGAAGCACGGAGTGGCCCACGAGTTGATATCCATTCCGGGCGCGGAGCACGGACTGGCGGGGGGGAATCCCAAGCAGATCGACTCGGCCTACGCCGCCGCGCGCCGTTTCATCGACCGCCACATCAAGGCCGGCAGGAAGGGCCCCCCGCGCCGGAAAGAGAACCCGGGAAGCGCTTACGAAGATAACGGGGCATTTGGTTCGCCTGAAGGAGAGCGAGTTCACAAGGTACGTGTGCCGAGGCGGTCGTGAGCCGGGGGTCATCTGAGACATTCCGGCCCCGGCGGCCGGTGCGGCGCTCCGACGCGCCGGAAATCTCGTTCCTGTCTCTTCGTAGTCTCTCGCGTTTCCGGGATTTGTCCGTCCCTTTGTGCGCGGTCAGGCAGTCGGTTGATCGGCTGCTTGGGGCGCCGGGCAGAAAGTATGCCTCGGCGCGCGTAGCTTGGCCACGAAGGGCAATCTGGCGACTTCTGCCCTTACGGAGGGGTTGACGCCTGCTGCGCGGGGGAGTACTACTCCGAGAAGCAGAGGTCGAGCGCCCAGTTGTGGCACGGGCATCTTGCCCGTGTATCGCAGGGCCGTCCGGGGAGTGTCCCCGGGCGCAGGATCGCACACGTCGTTTCGAGGAAGCTCGCATGCCTACGTCACTGTACATCCGTCTCGGCGCGATGATGTTCCTCCAGTTCGCCGTGTGGGGCGCCTGGTCGCCGGTGCTGGCGGCCCGGCTGCTCGGCCCGCTCAAGATGAGCGGAAAGCAGACCGGCTGGATCTACGGCACGATCTATCTGGGCGCGATCATCTCGCCGCTGATCGCCGGCCAGGTGGCCGACCGGTGGATCGCCACGGAGTGGTTCCTGGCCGCGGCGCACCTGGCCGGGGGGGTGCTCCTGGTTGTCGCCGCGCGGCAGAAGACGTTCTGGCCGCTCTTCGCGGTAATGGGCCTTTACGCGCTGACGTTCGCGCCGACGCTGGCGCTGGTGAACTCGCTGATGTTCTCCCACCTGACCGACCCCCGGGCCCAGGCCTTCGGCGTGATGGTCTGGGGCGTGATCGCCTGGGTGCTGGTGGGCTGGCTGCTGGCCGCGTGGCGACGGGCCAGGGGCTCGGGCGAAGGCAGCGACTGCCTCGTGCTCGCCGGCCTGCTGGCGATAGCGATGGGCCTCTACAGCCTGACGCTTCCCCACACGCCGCCGCCCGGCGCGCCCGACGCCGTGCTGCCGTTCGTCAAGGCGTTCCGGATGTGCAGTGACCCCAGCTTCGTCGTCTTCCTCGCCGCCGCGTTCGTCGTGGCCACGCAGCTCCAGTTCTACTTCCTCGGCACGGCGCAGTACCTGGGCGACCTGGGCGTCCAGACGCGCAACGTCCCCGCGGTGATGACCATCGCCCAGGCCGCCCAGGTGATCGCCTCGGCGTTCATGGCCTTCTATGGCGCCTACGTGTTGGGCACGATCGGCTTCCGCTGGACCTTCGCCGCCGGCGTGGCGTGCTGGCTGCTGATGTACGGGGCCTATGCCTTGATGCGCCCGCGCGGGCTCGTCGTCGCCTCCCAGGCGCTGCACGGCCTCGCCTACGCCTTCTTCATCGGCGTGGGGTTCGTCTACGTGAATCAGACGGCGCCGAAGGACATCGTGGGCTCGGCGCAGGCCCTCTACACCGTCGTGCTCTTCGGCTTCGGCCTTTTCCTCGGCACGCAGTTCACGGGCGTGGTGATGGACCGCTTCCAGGCCGACGGCAGGTTTCGCTGGCGGCCCATCTTCCTCGTCCCGTGCCTCCTGACGCTCGCTTGCGTCATCGTCCTCGCCGCGCTCTTCCGCAGGTAGGAGCCTGCCGCTACGCCGATAGCCGCATGCATCGTCGGGGGCCTGTAGCGGGCGGAGAGCGGCCGGGGGGCGAAGGGCGGCGGACTCGCTCTACCGATGGCGCTGTCCAGTCATTCCCGTCCTATGCCGGACTTGAGCCACTTCTCCCGACGCATCGCTTCAGGCAGCTGGGGCAACAGGGGCAGGCGCACGATCTCCAGCTTGACCCGCTCAGGCGGCCTCATAGATCACCTTGCCGTACTTGTTGGCCGGGTAGGCGATGCCGCCGATGACGTCCTTGCTCTCCTCGAACCATCCCGTGGAAATCACGATGACGTCGAAGGGATAGCCCAGACCGCTGAGCTGCCCACGAAGGCGCACGCTCTCGTGTCTGGTATTGCCGGGAGCCGGTTCGACCACGAGCAGGTCGATGTCGCTGTCGCGGGTCATCTGGCCGGTCACGGCGGAGCCGAACAGGATGATCTTGTCGGGCTTGGCCACCGACAGGATGCGCCGGACAATCTCCCGCACCGTCCGTTCGTCGATGCCCATGGATCGATCCTCATGCGCCGGGATGGGCTGCTGTGCTCAACCAGCCCGACCCGAACGATCTTGTGAACCCTTGCGGACTCTCGGGAAGGAGGGTCCGGGAGTCTGGAGCTGTTCGTGGCCTGCAGGCAGGCTCGGCGGTCGACGACCCGAGATCAGGACCCGGCTACCCGCCCGCGCCCTCGACCCATGTCCTTCTAGAATAACGCCTTCTGGACACCATCCAGACCCGGGCGGGGCGCTTGCCGACCGCCCGGCAACGCGCTCGATGCGGGGTCCCAACTCAAAACCTGTCTGACTTCTGTTAAACCATGCAGTTAACGCTGGCGAGCGTTAAGTACTGTTTATCTAACACTTTATGGATTGAACGATGCCTTTGTTCAGGCTGATGAGAATTCTGGAATTGCGCTCGAGGAAGCGGACGTTCCCGACGATGGCCGGCAGGAGATCGTCCTGGGTCAGTTGCCCCACGGCCTGCCAGAGGCGGGCCAGTTCACCGGGCATCGAGGGTTTCGCGTTGGCCTGACCGAGGATCTGCTGCCATGTCTCGACACGTGCCAACTGGTCGCGGACGAACTGCTCGACCTCCCAAGCCGGGTACCAAACGCCGCGGCACGGCCGGCGCCCACCGGCAGTGGACCGGCAGCGGTAGTAGCGGAGCGTCTTCTTGGCATGGGTGCCCAGGCGCTTGGTGAGGGTGTACGTGCTCAGGGGCCTGTCGCACCGGGGGCAGATGATCTTCCCGCGGCCGGGCCCCGGGGAACCGCTCTCCCAGTCCTCAAGCCAGTGGTCGCGGGGCACCCAGGCGTTGTGCTCATTGAC
>CBFCZU010000300.1:0-4533 GCA_965602635.1 uncultured Planctomycetales bacterium
CGCCTGCGTCGTCGCGCCACCGCACGGCCACTTCGCCCGTGGCGAAATCCTGCGTGCGAACATAGTCCCGGACCTCCCCGTCGTGCGGCATGCGCACCGTGAGGAAGAAGCCCGGGTGGAACGGATCCGTCCAGATCAGCCCAGGGAACCCTTGCTCCCTGGCCTTGCCCAGGAAGAAGTCCATCGCCTTGCCATAGCCCTGCTGGCGGATGATTCTGCGCAGTTCGGGGACGTGTTTCGCGAGGTCGGGCACGATCTCGCGGCTGCCCAGGGGCAGGAACAGGCGGCAGTGGTTGGCGATGATCGTGTCCCGCGTCGGATGGCCAAAGACCATGGCGCCCATGCGGCCATTGCCGCTCACGAGGGCAAACTCCCAGCGCTTCGCCGGCTCGGCGCTCGCCACGCCACGCTCGGGGATGGCGCCCGCGAGGTCCTCGAGCGGGGAGATGACAAGGGGCTTGGTCGGCTTCGGGCCGTCGGGCGCCGGCTCGTTCTCGGCCATGCAGAGCCGCAGGTTGCCCAGACACACGTGGTCGGCGCCGACGCCGTTGCCCGCGTCCGCGCCCACGATGCGTACCTCCTTTGCCCCCGTGATGGGACGAGCGACGTAGAGCGGCTCCTCCTGCACCCGCATCACGGGCGTCTCGTGAACCTTCTTGCCGTCGAGCCACACCTGCACCGTGACGGAGCCCGCCTCGGTCATCTCCGCGCTCACGCCGGCGTAGAAGGTCAGCCAGCGGTACCTGCCGCCGACGGGGAAGACGAGCTCGGCCGGCGCGTGGGTGCCGATGCCGTGCGCGAAGGTGACGGACCCGATCCGCAGCGCCGCGCCGGTCACGCTGGCCCCGTCCCGCGGCCTGCCCCAGCCGTGGGACGCCCGGCTTGCGTCCCTCAACGACAAGTAAGTGTCCCGGGAACCGTCCAGGCGACCGGATGCCATACCATAGTCCTCCATGATAGAGAGTGCGGCGAGTGAGATCGCCGCAACCAGAATCCGAGGTACGGCACGCGAACGACAGGGGGCATGTCGATCCGTCATCTTGGCAGCTTCTCCAAAAGCATGTGTCTCTTGCGTTCCAATCCATCGGCCCCGTCCACGCCAGGCTCCGCCGCCCAGGCGGCATCGTCAGCCAGCAGTCTGCCGAACGTCAGGTCAGTGAGCGGGTCGTAGAGATCGTCGCGCACTGCCTCCGGCCTCTGCTGACGGACGCTGTAGTCGAACACGCCCTTGTCGTTGCGCATCCGATGGAACCACGTGACGCTGCGCGGGCCGGGCGCGATGGGATCCTGGTAGAGCCACACCTTGCCCGGGAAGCCATCGCGGCTCATCATGGCCATGCCGGCCTGGCGGTGCTTGTTGCGGCCCTGGCCGAGGAAGATACCCCGGGTGCGCCAGGTCCCGAACGTGGCGGCCGCGGTCAGCGGCCTGGCCGCCTCGCCATCCACGTGCGCGACCGGGCGATGGACCTCGCCCCACACGTTCGGGCCAATACCGCCGCCGCCAACGGGCATGGACTCGCCGGAATTCTTGCTTCGGCTGGTCCACACAACGTTGTGCGCGTTGAGCCAGGCGAGGTCATCCGCCGGCGCCGTCCCCAGCATACACCCGGCCAGCATCGCCGCGATCAGGGCTTGCTTGGTCATTGGTCACCATTCCTCAGGACATCGGTGTTCTCTCATGCAACGATAGGGTTGCCCTATTCGTCGGCCGTTCGCTGGAGCGTCACGGGGCCGAGAAGGCCGGAGGAAAGCAAGGCCGCCGGCTGGCCGGACTTCTTCCTTGCCCGGCACTTCGGACAGCCGTAGGTGCCGCTGGCCATCGTGTCGTAGGTCCGCACGTTGGTCTCCGTGAACCGCCGGTCCTTGGGAAGGGTCGCGTCGCCGATCAGGCGGTTGGGCCAGAGGTTGGCCACTTCGATCTCCAGGCCGTTCGCGCCCTGCCGTACGGCCCCCGTGATCTCCACCCGCCAGGGAGCGGTCCAGACCACGCCCATGTTCCGGCCGTTCACTTTCACGCGAGCCACGTTCTTGACCGTGCCCAGGTCGAGCAGCAGACGCCGCCCGGGGACGGAAGCCGGCAGGCGGAATTGCTTTCGGTAGACGGCCGTGCCGCTGTAGTAGCGGATGCCGTCCTCGGGCCGTTTGGTCCAATCCGCCAACGTTTCAAAGGTGGCCTGCCCGGGCCCGCCCCACTTCGGATCGAACGACACCTGCCAGGGGCCGGCGATCGCGGCAATGGGTTGCAGTTTCGGGAAGTTCTTCTGCTGCTTCAAGCCTCCGCCTTCTGCCTTCCTGCGGAATACCACGAACCAGCTCTGCCGCGGCGCGAAAGCCAGCGGGACCGCAGTGCGTCCGTTCTCCTCGTGCCACTCGGGCAGATCGCGGATCTCGCCGGTCACGGCGTCCCACAGTTCCGGTTGCTTGCCGGCCACGCGGAACACGACCAGGGCGGTTGCCGCAACGCTCGCCAGATTGCAGACGAAATAGACGTCACCGTCGCCGTCCTGGCGATGGATCCAGTCGAGCCTGGCCCCCGAGCTCGGCCGGCGGAGCTCGACGTCGGGCGCCAGGCCGTCGGCTTGTACGAGCTCGGCGAGTGAGCGGCCCCAGATCATGCGGCCCGCGCCTGCCCTGCGCTGGCCGGGCGTCGCCCTTTCCGGACCCCAGAGGGCCTCGGCCAGCTTTCTTGCCTCCTCGTCGCACCGCGGATAGCCGGCCAGCCCGGGGGCCTGTGTGGGCCTCGGACCCACGACCGTGACGCCGTGTTCGGCAAGCTCCTTGATCTTCTGGAGCACCGGAACCGAGGCCGCCCACCGCGGCCGGTGCGGCAGCACGAGGTAACGGTAGCTCATGCCGTCGGGCAGAACCAGCCGGCCGTTCTTGGCCGCAGCTCGTGAGAGCAGCACTTCGGCGTTGAGCACGTCGTAGTCGAATCCCGCGGGGCGCGACGGCGCCGGCCGGTCGCGCGGGGCGATAAACCCGGGGATCTCCTCGCCCTGGAAACAGGCGAAGTCGGCCACGAACCGCCCCTGCCGCAGCAGGTGCTGGCAGCGGGCCACGTAGCGGAGCCACCCGTGGCTCATGTCCCACCACGTGATGTTCGGGTCGAAGTGCGTGCCCACGTGCGCCCACTGATAGCCTGGCTTGACGTCCAGCCGGGGCTGATGCACCCAGAAGCAGAGCACGTAGCGGGTCAGGCCATGGCAGAAGGCCTCGTCGCCGATGTCCTTCAGGTTCCAGGGGGTGGCCGTCCAGTCGCAGGCGAACGAGGTGAATGCCTCGGCCTGGCATGCGGGCTTGCCGTAGACGTGCGCCGCGCAGGCGGCCTGCTTGACGGTTGGATTCCTGTGCGAGGCCCAAGTGACGTGGCCGCCGGGCTCGATGTTCCGCTTCCAGAATTCGCCCATGGGAATGTCGTTGATCCCCTCGCACTGCAAGGCGTCGACCCAGTGCTTGAAGAAGGGCCCGCCCGACTCCGGATGCGTGCCGCGAAGGCCACCCCGGAGGGTCAGCGCGCGGAGCCGGCCGTAGTAATTGGCCGCCACCAGGTCGGCCGCCGTGCGGCGGAAGTCGGCCAGGAACCGCCGAGTGGTCCCGGGGTCGTCCACGGTGCTCTTCAGCAGCGCCGGCAGGTACAGGAGCGGATCGTAGCCCCGAAGCCTCCGGAACTCCTCGCGCATTCCAGGCGTCCACGTCGGCTGACCCAACTCCCAGCTATCGATGTGGAAGTACTGGAGCGACCTGCCGGCCAGGGGACCCGCGTCGGCGATCAGCTTCGCTCCCGTCTCGGCAAAATGGGCGTCCATGGCGTCGGCGCTCATCGGGTCGATCTCCGGTCCGCCGGGGCCCGAGCCGACGCACTGGGTTCGTTTGCCGTGCAACGTGTAGCCGATCCGCAGAACGCGCCACGCGCCGGCCGGAGCGTCCCACGTCAGGCGTCCCTCGCGGTCCACGCGTTTCGTCAGATCGACCGTGCGGCTGCGATCCCAGATTCCCCGTCCTCGCGGGCCGCGGGGCGACGTCGTGCATTCCTCGCGATTCAACAGCGCGATCTCCGCCACCTGTACGTTCCAGGACTCTTTGCCTCTGAAGGGATACGACGACAGGAAGGCCACGCGGAAGTGCTTCGCCTTCGCGGGATCAAACGACACGATGAGCTCCTGTCGCGGCGCGACGGTCGCCCGCTTGATCGCGCGGTACGTCTTCCCATCGTCCGAGCATTGGATCTCGATTTCCTTCGGCCCGCAGTCGGAGTAGGGGTTCAGGTACAGCCCGGCCGCCGGCCAGGCCTCGGCGTAATCGAACTGGAGGTATTCAGGCTTCTCGGGCGAGGGCCCCATGCCGGGCTTGTCGCCGTTGGAGATCCATCGGGTATCGTCCTGCCCATCTTGGGCCAGCAGGGGAGTGTACTCCCGATAGCTCGAGCTGGCCGAGACGTCCGGCTTCGGCGACGCACGTTCGGCCACCGGACAGGCCAGCGCCGCGATGTCCCGGTAGAAGCCCTGCACCACCGCCGGCTGCGGCAGGGCCACC
>CBFCZU010000301.1:0-4385 GCA_965602635.1 uncultured Planctomycetales bacterium
GGTTCCGCTCGTGCCAGTAGGGCTCCTTGCCCATGGTGGTGGACCACATCATGCAGACCTGCACGTCCAGGTTCTCCGGCAGGTCGAGGTCCGGCGGCAGCATGTGCCCCTCGTACGCGAGCATGCCCAGGCGCTTGTCCGGCCAGCGCTTGGCGATCTCCGCCGCGAACGCCACGCCGTGGCGGAACAGGAGGTTCGATGCGATCCCGAAGCGGCCGCGCTCGGGCTGGAGCTGCGGCTTGCATCGTTCGCACATGCACAGCCCTTTCTGGTCCCAAAGGTCCATCGGCTCGAAGGGAATCCATTTGGGCCCCGGATGGCCGTGCTCGCCGAACCAGCCGCCCTTGCCGTCGTAGACATCCTGCGTCACTTGCACTCGCGCCTTCAGGACGCCGGGATGCGAGTAGCAGGGGCAGTCCCGGCTGCGCGTACCGTCGCTCCGGATCACGGCGGCCCACTCCGGGTGATCACGGAAGAACTTGTTTCCGAAAAACCTGTCGGTATGGTTGATGACGGGAATGCCCGTGCCGGAGCCTTCGCGCGTCACGCGCATCCAGCCTGCCGGGTCGCCCCAGCTCTCGAACGCCCCCTTGCGGAAGGGGAAGTCCGGCGCCAGCTCCAGCTTGTAGTCCGCCGGCACGACGAGGGTCTTCACCGCGGGCGTCACGATGCCCAGATCGGGGTCCCTCGCGACGTGGAGGAAGAAGCGGTACCCGACGACGCGCTCGAGGAACTCGTACACGCCGTGCAAGGTGCCACGGTCGATCTCGCCAGGGACATTGTCCGCCCCGGCCGGCTTTACCTCCCCCAGGATGGCCACGCCGCGCGCGAAGGTCACGATGCGCAGGCCCTCCGGTCTGGTCGGCAGCGCCAGCTTGTGCTGTTCGCTCAACGCGCTGCGGCCCACCAGCAGCAGCGTGCCCGCGGCCGGCGCCTCGCTGGCCGGGACGATCTCCAGGCGGGCCCCGCCGGCCTTCTCGATGAACGCCTGGAGCTCCTCGGCGGCGTCCCTCTGCGCCATCGTCCTGGTCTTCCTGGTCTTGGGGTCGCGCTTCGAAAGGGGTAGATTGATCGGCTCGTCGGCGACCACAATCGTCGCCGCCGGTTTGCCGTTGTCCACCAACGTGATCGGCGCGGCCGCCGGCGCGGCGCCGGTCAGCGCAAGTACGCATCCCATAAGTGCCGTCAACTTGATGTGCATCGTCGTCACCTCTCTCTGAAGTGTCTACGTGTGTTCTGGACTACGTATCTCAGCGCTGTCCATGCGCGTGTCATCTACTTCGCCAAGACGAACCGTGGATAGAGCGCGGTGTTGACGGGTTGCGTTAGGCCGGGGGCCAACTGGATCCAGTAGCGGTGTCCGTCGCCGTCGTCATCGTCGAAGAAGACGGCGTTGAGCCCGAACTCCTCGCCGTCGTTCAGCCCGATGGCGGCCAAGGGCAGGCGCAGCTCATAGCGGGTGATGCTTGCTTTGTCGTCTCGCACCACCGCGCAGTCCGCGGCCCGTACCACGGCCTCGCCGTCGCCCTCGAACTGGTGGAGGGCGACGCCGTTCGCGCTCAGCGCCAGCGCCAGGTTCCAGTGGACGCCTTTCGACGTGACCAACCCCATCTGGAGTGAGTCGCCCTTCGCGATCCCGTCGCCGGTGTTCATGTTGGCGTGCCGGTCATCGGTGACCGCGGCCGCCACATAGAGGGCCTTGCCGTCCGATCCGAGGTACACCTTGGCGCTGATGTCGTCGGGGCCTCGCCAGGGGTCCTTGCAGTGGTAGAGGACGAAGACACGGTTCTGGAGCGGGTAGACGTCCTCTGCCCCCTTGATGGTCGCCAGGGGCTGGCCCCACTCGTCCAAGGCGCCGTCGCAGCGGACGGGACGGCCCAGGCGCGCGACGGCGCGCCGAATCGACCGGTCGAACCGGACCGGCGCCCGTCCTGCGATCGTGTCCCCCGCAGGGGCCGTGCGCGCGGCGCGCCAGCAGGTCTCCTGCGGGTGCCGGTCGGCATGCGCAGTGCGCACGTCGCAACGACCCGACGTGCACAGGTAGCCCGCGGAGTACAGTGGGTCGCCACGGAACACGGCGCCACGGACATCGGCCGGCCAATCGCGCGGCAACTCCGGGATGCCGCGGCCGTGCGTTCCCGCGAACTTGCGCCCGAGCGCGCTGCCGACCGATACCGGACGCTCGTAGAACCTGTGCGTGCTCAACTGCGCCAAGCCCCAATACGAGAGGCCGATGTCGTTCGGGTACGGATCCTGCGGCCCGCGGACGGCCTTTTCGTATTCGAGCTCCGTCATCGGGCGCAGGGCGGCCCAGGCCGTCCACGCCGCACAGTCCGCCCAGGAGAGCCACGGGCACGGCGCACCCGGTTTCTCCGCCGAGTAGGCGTAGTCGGGGGAGGTCCCGCTCCGAGTAACCCAGCGCCCCTGACCTTCAATGTGAAAGCGTTCACGCACCTGTGCCGGACTCAGCGTGTTCAGGAAGCCGGCGTACAGGTCCCGCGAGATATACAGGCACTTCATGCAGTAGAAGGCTGAGTAGCCGTTGGGGAAAGCCGCCGGGATCTCGCCGCCGTCCTCCGGCCTGAGACCGGCCGCCCAGAGCTTGCCTTTCTGACGGCCGGTCGGAATCGCGCCGGGGCCCGTCACCCGGTACGGCGGCGTCTCCTGGCCGTCGCCCTGCCTATTCCAGCCGGTG
This sequence comes from uncultured Planctomycetales bacterium, assembly GCA_965602635.1. Taxonomy (GTDB): domain Bacteria; phylum Planctomycetota; class Phycisphaerae; order SM23-33; family SM23-33; genus CBFCZU01. The sequence goes on from CBFCZU010000301.1 coordinate 2,696, forward strand.
ATGCCCATGTGGCGCGGTTCGATGTCCCGGCTGCCCTCGGTCCACGTGTAGAACCGGTTCCACTCCGTCCCGCCCGTACCCAGGTAGAACGCGCCCTCGGCCACGTACACCATCTCAATGCCGAACGCCTGCATTCGCACCTTCACGTCCTTCTTGATGCCCGGGATGGCCGCCAAGTCCCATACGGCCGTGACGCCGCGTGCCGCCACCACGTCGTCCGCGCCGTCGGTGCCCTTGCGCACGAACATGCCGACGAATCCGTCGTCGCCTCCCGGCACGGCGAACTCCAGCGGCGTGCCGTTTTTCTGCCCGTAGCCCGCCGGATTCACGACTTTGTCCGCTACGAGCCGGACAGGCTGCCAGGGTGTCTTGCCGTCGGCGCGTACCTTGAAGAACACCCAGGCCGCGTCGTGGAAACTCCCGTGCCGCCACGACTTTGCCCAGGAGATGTCGAACGTGACCGTCGCGGTCTTCGCGTCGCGCGGAGCGACCTTCACATTCTCGATCTTGAGGCCGTCCGCGCGGGCCGGGCCCGCGGCGAGGAGCAGGCCGGCCGCGAACGCGGCAATCCCCCATGTGTTGTTCTTCTGCCTGGTCATCATGCTCTCCTTGCTCCCGATCGAACGGGTCCGACCGATCATCGACCACCGACCGCTGATTGCTGCGTCACGGCGCCGTGCGCACACAACGGAAGCCGACGCTGTCCTGGTCCGCCACTCCAGCACGCTGCGACGTCCGCAACAAACGGTGGCAATCGCGCCTTCCCCCTTTCCCTCCACCGCGAACGATCAGGCTTCTCCAGCCCTCGGCCGGCTCCGGCGTGCCGCTGCCGTGCGTGCCCGCGAACCGGCGGGCGACGTGGTTGCCGACTTCAACCGTCGCCTCCCACATGTTGCCGCTGAGCTCCATGATCCCCCAGTACGAGGCGCCTGCCGCAACGCGCCCGCTGCCCGGCGTCGCGAAGATCCCCACGCGCAGCGGCCCGCCGATCGCATTGGCGGCATAGCTGCTGTCTCCCTTCTTCACGGTCCCGTTCCAGGCCGCATTGCCGCGCGTCACATCGGGTCCGTTCGCACCTTCCCAGGTGACGCGTTCGTCGGCCTGGCCTGGACTATGGAGCGCGTACCCGTCGTACGGGGGCTCCCGGTTGTTTGTGCCGGCGATGGCGGCCGTGCCCCAGGCGTATTCGCCGGGCACCGGCTTGAGCGGTCCGCGGCAGGCTTTCTCGAACTCGAGTTCCGTCATCGGCCGCAAGCCCGCCCACGCCGCGTAGGCCGGTCCGTCCAGTCCGGTCCGGCCGCCGCAGGCCACGTGGGGCGCATCGGTCTGGAGAACCGCCGGCGTGGCGGCGGACTGGGCGACCGTCCGCACAACACCGCCGCGGCGCGACACTTCCCGATAGGCAGGTCCCCGCGAGCCGGAAACCGCCAAACGGATCCTGTTCCGGTCGGCGTTCTCGCCATCTCCAATGAAGGCGCCGGCGGGGCCATCGACCTTCGCCCTTGCCAGACGGCCCTGCTTGGCCAGGCTCAGCGTACTGAGGAATGCCACGTACTGCCCCTGCCTGATCTCGTACTTCATGCAGTAGAACGCGGCATAACCCTTTGGGAAGGGCCCGGGAAGCGTTCGCGTGATGGCGCTGGTGAAGTCATCGGGCCAGAACCTGCCGATCGAGTCACGATTGCCCAGG
>CBFCZU010000302.1:0-4327 GCA_965602635.1 uncultured Planctomycetales bacterium
AAATGCCGCCGGACGCCATCGAGATCAACCGCGCCCCCGTCCTGACGCTCTGGGGGGCCGTGGTGGCCGAGAGGATGGGCCACGACTCCGACGCCGCCCTGACGCTTGGCAAGTGCCTGGCCGGCCTGAACGCCCAGACCAAGGGCCGGCGGCTGGGGATCTTCGGGCCGGCGAAGGCGGGCGAGCGCGGCGGCGTGCCCAAGAAGGTCGGACTGGGCGAGGAGTTCTGGGTGGAGCTTTGCGGGCGGCCGCTGCCGGCGAAGAAAACGCCCGACGGCGTCCGGGCAGTCGTCAAGGACAAGCCCATCGACCCGGCCAAGGTCCAGCAGTACCTCGCCGGCAAGTTCGGCGACGCTCTGGCAGCCGTCCGCGCGGCCATGGCCGACCTGGCCGGGGCATTCAAGCCGGACGACCTGGCCGAGCAGGCGTTCTCGCTTTACGAGCGGTTCCGCCCGCAGATCCCCGCCGGCCGGCGCGGCTGGGGGGCCAAGGGGCCGCTGGACCTGGACCTGATACGCTCACTGGCGCCCGACTGACGCCCCCCGGCCGCGGGCCAGGCATCGAAAGGAATACCATGCCCGACGTAATGAAGCTGGCCGAGGAGCTCGGCAAGGCCATCAACGACTCGCCCCAGGCCGTCGCCCTCCGCAAGATCCGCGACGAGCTGAGCAAGCAGCCGGAGATGACCAAGCTGCTCAACGACTTCCGCGACCATACCGACAAGATCGCCCGCCTCGAGGCCGATCAGAAGCCCGTCGAGGTGGACGACAAGCGCAGGCTCCAGGAGTTGCACGGCAAGCTGGTGGCCACCGACATCTTCAAGAAGTACACGGCCGCCCAGGTCGAGTACGTGGACGTGATGCGGCGGGTCAACGACACGCTGCGGAAACACCTCGCCGATACGGAGAACGAATAGGCCGCCGGCCGTGACGCGACGCAGAATCACCGCCTCTGCCCCGCGGCCTCAAGGCACCAGAGGGCAGGGCGGGCCGGATTCGCCGGGGTAGGCCCTTGACAAATTCCGCAAGTGACCTATAATCTGGGGGTTGCACGAGGAGCGTGTGTTACGCTCAGCCTGAGAGCTTGCTCTGCGGAGGTTGGCTCGGGGCTCGCCTTCCGCTCGGCTCAGGGAAAAGCTCTCCACGGAAGTCTTACACTTCGCCGGTTTGAGGAAGTGGTAATGCTCGGGAGCGCTGGGGTCCGAAGCTCGGCTCGGAGATCCTCGATGAACCCCCCTGAAGTGCGCCGGCGCAGAGCCTGCGCGGGGTCCTGCAAGCGGGAGGAAAGGAGAAGGACGCGATGAAACGGACGGTAGCCGCTGTGATTTGCTGCTTGGCTGCGCTGGTCCTGGTCGGAGTGGACGCTGACGCGGCCCCGGGGGGCTACGGGGATTTCCCCTACGCCTACATCAGGGCCGGCCAGTACGAGACGCCGGATACCCCCCTGGTCCTGTTCGACGAGGAAACCTACACCTGGCAATGGGGCGGCCCGGAGATAGTCGGCACGGCCTACGCCCTGGGCGACATCACGACGGCTGAGAGCTGCCTGGCCAAGGGACGCTCGACGCTGTACTACCACGACCCGTTCGGCGGCGGGGAACTGTCCATCGTCACCGACGTCGAGACGTGGAAGCCGTTCGTCGTGACCTCGACCGTCCCGGCCGACGTGGGCACGCTCAGGCAGATCAAGCTGGACCTGGCCTACAGCGGGACGCTTGAGGTCGTCGAGGGCATGCCCGACAACAGCTCCATGTCCGATGTGGAGGGCGGCATGACCCTCTATGCTGACGACGGCAGCGTCATCGCCTCGCGCGACGGCGAGGCCGACGTCGAGGGCTTCCTTGACGCCAGCGGCACGATCCCAAGCTGGACGAGCGGCACCATGGGCTGCTGGGCGGGGCTGCTCACCGACGACGGCGGCGGGCATTTCACACTCAACTATGCCGACCAGATCGTCTTCGACGCGGTCGTCGGCGAGCGCTACTGGCTCTACTATGAGCTTTCCACGGGCTCGGAGAGTGGTGCCGGCACGGGCGCCGGCTGGGCTGGCAGCGCCACACTGGCCGAAGCCGACTTCTCGACCACGGGAACGTACCTGCTCAGTTGCGACGACCCGAACATCGGCTTCGTGGTCGTGCCCGAGCCGGCCACGATGGCCCTGCTCGTGCTGGGCGGCCTGGCCGTCCTCCGCCGGCGGCGAAGCTGACCTTCGGCCGCATTCCAAGTAAGGGCTGTCGGCCCAGCCCGGCATGCACCGGCCGGCAGCCCCCGGTTTCGCGCCCGCGCAGCCGCGGAGACCCCCCAAGCTTCCCAGAAGAATTCCATTTCGCCCTTGACGTTCGGTATATGTTAGGTACAATCTCTACACCGATCTGGACTCGGTATGCTGGCCAGGGCGCGGACGATGAAGACGGGACCAAGCGAAGAGTTCGTGGGAGACGAGCTGGTGCCGGTGGCGGGCACGGCCGAGATGGCGGGGATGAGCCGCCGCGAGCCGGGCCTGCCGCAGCGCTTCACTTGGCGCGGCACCGAGTACTCGGTCGTCGGGGTGATCTCGCAGTGGAAGTCCCACGGCCCCTGCCGCAGCGGCGGCGGCGAGACGTACCTCCGCCGGCACTGGTACAAGATCCTCACCGATCCCCCGGCCGTTCTGACCGTCTATTTCGATCGCCAGGCGCGGACGCCGAAGCGCCCCAAGGCCCGCTGGTGGATCTACAGCCGCGCCGAGGCCGAGCTGCCGGAACCCGACGGCAAACGCGCCCCCGAAGCCTGAACGCGGGCCGCCCGCCGCCCGGGCTTTCGGCTGGCAGATTCTTGGTATTTGGCGCAACCTTTTCCGGCGCCGCGTTGTCTCTACTAGGCCGACGCGTATCGCGGCCGCAAGTCGATCTGAGGATGGACCGGTGCCAGATGTGACTGATGGCCAACTCGTGCACCAGAGCCAAGCCGGCGACCACGACGCGTACAGGGAGCTGGTGGGACGCTATCAGGGCCACGTCTACGGCCTGGCCTACAGCCTAGTGGGCGACTGGACGCAGGCCCAGGACATCGCCCAGGAGACGTTCATCCGAGCGTACACGAACCTGGGCCAGCTCCGCGATGGGAGGCGTTTCGCGGCCTGGCTGCGACGGGTGGCGTTCAGCGTGGCGATGAACTGGCTCAAGGCCTTCCGCCCGGGTTTGTTCCAGGAGCTGGACGGGAAGGTGGATCTGGAGCACCTGGAGATACCCGACTTCCGCCCCGGGCCGCCCGAGGTGGCCGAGAAGCGCGAGCTGGCCGACGCCGTCCTGGCGGCGGTGGCCGACCTGCCGCCGAAGTATCGCCTGCCCATAACCATGTTCCACCTCGACGGCCTGAGCTATAAGAAGGTCGCCGACTTCCTCGACATCCCGCTGGGGACGGTAAAGGGGCTGATCCACCGTGCCCGGGCGAAGCTCCGGGCCGCCCTGCCGGCCGCCATCGCAAAGGAGATGACACCCATGGTCCAGGAAGTCTTCGACGAGCACAAACTGCCGGAGGAGTTCGCGTCGAAAGTCATCGAGGGCGTGCCCCCCCTGGGCTGGGGCAAGAGAATGGAATGCACCTTCGCCGGGGCGCTCTCATCGGCCCTGGCGGCAACGGACCATCCGTATAGCTACTGCGACATCATGGGCTTCTCGGGCCTGGCGTTTCGCGTCCGCTGGTTCCGCGGACACGACGGCAGGAGCTGGTGCCCGTCGAGCGCCGTGGGCGAACTCCCCGAGGAGACAGCCGCCGTCGAGGCCGCCACCGGCTGGCGATTCCGGCAGGAGTGGCACTGGAGCGACCCGCAGATGGAACGGTTCGCCCCGGACGTGGCCGCCGCCATCAACGCAGACCGGCCGGTCCTTGTCTATGCGCCGGACATGAACGTGGGCGTCGCCTACGGCTACGAAGACCGCGGCAAGAAGGTGCTCATGCGGGACTACATGAAGGGCGAGGAGCCCGCCAGCGTGCAGCTTTCAAAGCTCGGGCCCATGTTGATCTTCCTTACCGACCACGTCGATCCCTTGCCTCGGCGAGAGGCCGTCGTCGAGGCCCTGAGGATCGCCGCGAGGAACTGGCGCCGCGACCCGGTGCCCTCGGCAAAGGGCAAGTATCACTACGGCCAGGGCGCGCTGACATCCTGGCAAGAGGACATCGCCCAGGCGGGAACCTTCTCGGATGACGAGCGGTCATCCATGTTTCACCCCAATTGGTGGAACTTCTGCAGCCTGGAGGATGCGCGCTGGGCGGCTGTCCGGTTCCTCAAGGACAGCGCTGCCGTTCTGGAGGGCGGAGCTGCGGAGGCCGTCAAGCGCGCCGCCGCG
>CBFCZU010000303.1:0-4311 GCA_965602635.1 uncultured Planctomycetales bacterium
CGTTCGCCGGGAGGGGGGGTGCCGTTTGCGCGCGCAAACGTGTTGCCAAGACAGCGTGGCTTCGATGCAGGGGATAGCTGTTGAATCCTGCGAACCCGCCTGCATCCTGTCGGGAAGAAGGCGGCCTCACTTGAGCGGCGGCGGGCCTGTCGCCCGCGGCGCCGCCTGGGCGCGTGGCTTTGGCTTGAAGACGTCAAACCAGTTCACCCGCCCGGTCGCCTGCATCAGGCAGAACAGCGTCACGATCGCCACGATGGTGACCGTCAGCCCCGTCCGCCCGCGCCAGAAGAACGCGTAGGAAAACCCCACCAGGTACACCAACTGAGCCAGCCCCACGAAGACGACCGCGAACTTCACGCCCGCCACCAGCCGCATGTAGGTGACCACGAGGAACACGCTCACGCCCGAGCATATCCAGAAGGCCGCGTGGATGTTCACGACGTCCGCCAGATACGCCAGCAGGATGTGGAACGCGAAAAAGCCGGTGGCGATGAACAGGTAGTGCATCGGGTGCAGCGGGATCCGCTTGAGCACGACAGTCGTGAACAGCACCGTGAAGAACATCAGCAGGCTCACCGGGGCGAAGAAGGACATCCGCGCGGCGAGCGGGCCGGCGTTGGGGTGCTTGGGCACGGTGACGCCCATCACCTGATTGGTCGTGGCCTTGTCGTAGGTCCACTTTGCCTGCTTGCCTTTGCCGGCGGGCGCCGCCGGGGCGGTGGGGCTGGCGGCGGGGAAGTCGATGTCGGCGAAGTCCGTCGTGACGGTCAGGCTGAAATCGTTGAGCTCCGCCAGCGGCCCGCCCGCGGCTAGGGCCGTGCCCGATTCCCAGCCGTCGTTGCGGGCGGGGACCTCGCCGGGGCAGTAAAGCCAGACGTTCTGCCCCTGCATGGTATAGGCCACCTCGATGGCGTGCTCGGCCTTGCTGTCAACGGGCACGGCGATCCGCCCGGCGCTGATGTCGGCGTGGGGGATATCCACCTCCGTGCCGTCGACGGTCACGGTCAGGGCATCGTAGCCCGTCACCTCCCGTGGCAGGGGGAAGATAAGGAACCCCCCTCCCTGCGCGGCGGGGCTCTTGGCGGCGGGCACCCCGTACCGTCCCCGGAACTTCACCGTGAACGTGCTGTACCAAAGCAGGCCCTTGTACCGGTGATCGTTGGCGATGTGGGCGGTAATGACGCTCGAGGCCGGCGAGACCACCTCGGCCTCGGTCCGCCTGGCGGCCCTGGTCGGCGCCCAGTAGGGCGCCTGCTGGGCGACGACCTCCGGACCCCACTGGCTAGCCATCTCGGCCGAGAACTGTTGGTCCATCTCGTGCGTCCGAAACCAGATGGACCCGCCCAGGATCATCCATGCGGCGCTGATCGCCCCTAAGATGAACATGATCGCGATGAATCGTGCCACGCTCATGGTCGCCCACCTTTCTCCCGTAAGTGCCCCGTTGTCTCATACGGTCGTGACCCGGCGGGGTTTCATCCGATGTGCGGCAATTTCATTTTCCCCCCAGCGCCTCTGCCACGCGGCCGGCAACCTGGTCGTACAGCTCCGCCGGGAGGGGGCCCTTGTCGGCGGCCGCGACGTTCGCCGCGAGGTGGTCGGCGTTCTTCGTGCCCACGATGGTCGTATGGCAGTGCGGGTGGGCCAGCGTGTAGCGCAGGATCAGCTCGGACGGGCTGATGCCGTCGCACAGATCGTCGAGGCCGGCCTTGGCCCACAGCTCGCTGTTCGTCCGCTTGGGCACCTCGCCCGCCGGGCCGCCGCGGTTGATGCCGCCGCGGACGATTACCCCCGCGCCGGACTCGCCGACGCGGGCGATGGCGTCGTGGTGCTCCGGCTGGAGGCAGGAATAAGGGATCTGGAACGTGTCGAACACGCTCATCTCCAGGTACCTCGGCAGCCACGGCAGCGTGGTCGAGATGCTGATGAACCGGGTGAGCCCCTGCGACTGGATCTCCTTCAGCGCGGCGACGAGCTCATCCACCGGGGCCTCGTCGATCTTGGGGTTGTGGAGCTGGAGGATATCCACGTGGTCGGTGGCGAGGCGCTTGAGGCTGGCCTCGATGTTCCCGAGCAAATGGTCGCGCGACCAGACGTGCCCGCCCTGGCCGCCCTTGTCCACGGGGTCGCAGCCGCACTTGGTCGCCAGGAAGTATTCGCCCCGCCGCGAGCTGACGTGCCGGCCTATCCGCTCCTCGCTCAGGCCGTAGTCGGGGGAGGTGTCGATGAAGTTTATCCCCGCGTCCAGGACGGCGTTGAGGACTTTCTCCGCCTGCTCCTCGGTGCAGCTTCGATCGTCCTCGGGCCCGAAGCGCAGCTCCATCGCGCCGAAGCCCAGTTGCGTCACTTCCAGCCCCGTCCTGCCAAGTGTTCGCTTGTCCATGTCGATTTCCTTCGCCGCGCCGCGGCCCGGCTCACTTCACGGCCGAGAGCTTCACCGGGCGCTTCTTGCTGGCCGATAGCAGCATGGCCTCGAGGATCCGCTGGGTCTTGTAGGCGTCCTGGAAGTCCGGGATGGGCACGGTCGGCCTCCTGCCGGACAGGACGCGGACGATATCGTAGGCCTGGTTGATGAAGCCATGCTCGTAGCCCAGCCCGTGTGCGTCGGGCCACCAGGCGTCCACGTAGGGGTGGTCCGGTGCGTGGGTGGCGATGATGGTGGTCCAGCCCTGGACGGCGCGGTCGGCGGTGGCGTCGTAGTACTCCAGCTCGTTCATCCGCTCGAAGTTGAACTTGATGGAGCCCTTGGTGCCGTTGATCTCGAAGCCGTTGCGGTTCTGGTTTCCGGTGGCCTGGCGAGCGGCCTCGAAGCTGGCCACCGCCCCGCCCGAGAACCGCGCCAGCGCCAGGATCGTGTCGTCCACGGTGACCCTGCCGGTGCGTCTGGACTTCTTCAGCCCCGCGGCGATGCCTCCGGCGACGACGCCGGTCAGGAGGTTGCGGCGCTTGATGAACGTCTCAGTCACGGCCCCGCAGATCTCCACGATCTCCTGGCCGGTGACGAATCGCGTCATGTCGATGATGTGGGCGCTGAGGTCGCCGTGTGCGCCCGAGCCGGCGAGCTTCTTGTCGAACCTCCAGGCCAGCGGCACGGACTCGTCGGCCCAGTCCTGAAGATACAGGGCGCGGACGTGGCGGATCTTCCCGACCTTGCCTCGCTTCACCAGCAGGTGGGCCAGCGCCACGGCCGGGCAGCGGCGGTAGTTGTACCAGACGAACGTCTTGCCCTTGGCCTTCCGGGCGGCGGCGGCCATCTCGCGGGCGTCCTTGAGGGTCGCCGCGAGCGGCTTCTCGCAGGAGACGTTCTTGCCGGCGGCCAGCGCCGCCTTCGCCACCGGGGCGTGCATGAAGTTGGGCGTGACGATGTCCACCAGGTCGATCTCCGGCGACTTGATGAGCCTGCGCCAGTTGGTGGTGGCCCGCTGCCAGCCCCAGTTCGCCGCGAAGGCCTGCGGGTTCTCCGCCGCCTGTCCGAAGGCGGTGTGCATCACCGGCTCGAGCGGCGGGTCGAAGAACTTCGGGACCTGGCCCCAGGCATTCGAGTGCGTCCGCCCCATGAATCCCTGTCCGATCAGGGCCACGTTGAGGGTCTTGCGCTTCGCCATGGCTGGCTCCCTAGCTGAGGTGTCCTCGTTTGCTCTGCGTTCGAACAGCAGGCAGATTCTACCGCCCCCCCTCGGCGGCGGACAAGCCCCTTGCCCGCCGGGGGAGCAGAGTATATGTTGGGGCGGCACCGGGCAGCGAGACACCGCAATGGAAAGGCAACGACAGCGATGATTCTTGCAGGCCTCCAGGACTACCTGTTCCTCTGGCAGCTCTGGGTGATCCTGTTTTATGTCTTCGCTTGGCTCATCGGCGGCACGTACCTGATGCGGTGGACCCTGGTGCACATGACCGACCTGCCGCGGCGGAAGAGAACGCTGGGCGGGAGCTTCCGCTTGAACTTCTTCACCACCGGCAGCGGTCTGGCGGCGCTGGGGATCATCGCCCTCGCCTTCGGCGTCCTTGCCGGGCGAGCCGAAAGCGGCAAGCTGACCATTGCCCTCACGGGGCTCGTGCTCTCCTTGCCGGCGATGTTCGGCACCGCCTGGGCCGTCGGAATGGTCATGCTCAACCTGTCCGGCAAGGGGTGGCTGCGGGTCGCCGCTGTGGCGACCGGCGGGCCGCTGGTTTTCCTGATTCTGCTCATCGCTGTGGCGTTCGTGCCCAGCCGCAGCCAGCGCCTCGCCAGCCTCTACCAAGACCGCTGCGAGCAGAATCTCTACGGGCTGCGAGGCGCCCTGAACAGGCACAGCGCGATGGGCCCCGAGG
>CBFCZU010000304.1:0-4198 GCA_965602635.1 uncultured Planctomycetales bacterium
GGCAGGGCTCAGGTCCCCATGGGCTCCGGCTCGCTCGAGCACCCGCGCGAACGGAGGGCCGCCCGCTTCCTCACAACGGTCAGGCCCAGCGACTCGTTTGACCCAGACCGCCCCAGGTTTTCTTCTACTCCGGTCTGCTTTCTGGATTCCGACTCTCCTCGGCGGGAGCTGCCCCAGTGCAGCTCGCGACCGAGAGACAACCATACCCGGAAGCCGTCCCGGACGTGGCAATAATTTTCGGAAAGGAGGTGGCAGGAATTTACGGAACCGACATGCGTCATGGGTCGTGAATCGCCAATGGACGTGGTGAGGATCCTCCATACGGTCAGGGCGCCCACATGTTTGCGTGGTCATGATGTGCTCACAGCTTTAGCGTTGACTGAGTACTAGGGAGAGGAGCAGTTCCTCGCCAGGCGCGACCAGGCGAAGGCGATCCGGGGGCTGCTCGCAGAACGGCAGCACGTTCCTCGGCGTGCCCCGCCGCGATGGCAGGCGACGGCCGGGCAGACGCTGGGTCCGGACGGGCCGAGTGCTCGGAGGCGTCGCGTGAGCGCCATGGCCCATGCCGGCACTCCTGCACTTGGGGCACCGGCCAGCTCCCAGTGGCCTGTAGCCCGTTGCTCCCGTTCCGCTCAGGGCTCGTCGAGCTTGGTCCCGGGGAGGATCCAGTCCTTGGGGGCCTTGAAGCCCTTCCGGGTTCCGGTCTCCTCGAGGAGGCACGTCTTGCCGTGCCACGAGCGATACGTCTTGAGCTTCGCGAGCAGTCGGCGGACCACGTCGGGGTGCTTCGCGGCGAGGTCCGTGGTCTCGTTGGGATCCGCGTGGATGCGGAAGAGGTGGATCTGGCCGTCGCGAAGCGGGTCGTCGGTCTGGAGGATTCGCGGGCCAACGTAGAGGAGCTTCCACTCGCCTTCCATGACGGCCAACTGGTCCTTCGTGCCGTAGCCGACGTACGAGAACCACGGCCGCGCGGGCGCTGCGGCCTTCCCGGCCATCTGGTCGAGGACGTCGATGCCGTCCAGGGGCTTGCCCCCGTGGTCCTGGGTCCCGGCGAGGCGCATGAGCGTGGGCAACACGTCGATGAACCCCATGGGGCAGGCGACCTTGCGTCCGCCGCGGATGCCGCCGTTGGGCCAGCGTGCGGCCGCGGCCACGCGCACGCCGCCCTCGAAGACCGACGCCTTGCCTCCGCGGAGCGGGCGGTTGTCGCCGCCGATCCCGGCGCCGTTGTCGCTGAAGAACAGCACGAACGAGTCGTCGGCCACGCCCTGGTCGTCGAGCGCCGCGAGGATCTCGCCGATGCCTTCGTCCAGGGCCGTGACCATGGCCGCGTAGGCCCGCGGCTTCTCGTCGAGCTTGGGGTACATGGCGAGGTACTTCTCGGGCACCTGGAGCGGCGAGTGGGGGGCGTTGTAGGGCACGTAGACGAAGAACGGCTCGTCGGCGGGGCAGGCCCTAATGAAGGCGGCGGCCTCCTTGGTGATGAGATGCGTGGCGTAGCCGGGCTCGCGTGCGGGACGGTGGCCGCGGTGCCAGTCCAGCTCGCCTTCGCGCTTGCGGGTGAAGTAGTCGATGGCCCCGTTGTAGCAGCCGTAGTAGTGGGTGAAGCCGCGGCTCAGGGGATGGTAGCGGACGTGGCTGTGGCCGAGGTGCCACTTGCCGAAGCATCCGCGCCGCTTGTAGCCCGCGCGGGCGAGCACCTCCGGGATCATCCGCTCGTCGTGCGGCACGCCGTGCTTCCGCCACGGCGTGATGACCGTGCAGCCCACGCCGAAGCGCAGGGGGTGCCGCCCGGTCATCAGCCCGGCGCGGGTCGGCGAGCACAGCGGCGCGGCGTAGAACCGCTCCAGCTCGACGCCCTCGCGGGCCAGCCGGTCGATGTTGGGCGTGCGCGCGACGCCGCCGTGGTAGCCGACGTTGTGCCAGCCGAGGTCGTCGGCGACGATGAGGACGATGTTTGGCCGCTTGCCCGTGCGGCGGGTCTCCTGGGCTCGCGACAGCGCGGGCGCCGCCATCCCGGCCGCTCCCGCCGCCAGTGTGCGAAGCAACTGCCTTCTGCTGAACGGCTCCATGCGTGTTCGCTCCTTCGTGTGGAAGCAGTCGCCCGGGGACATCCTGGTCGGGTCCTCCTCGTGAAAGCGGCAGGCCGTCTTCGGCAAGTGCTCGCTCACCGGCGTGGGTTCCCCTCCCACAGGCCGGCAATCAGTGCATATCCGGCAGCGTCCTGGTCCTTCAGTTCGCAGCGGATGAAGGGGTAGTGGTCGTTGACGAGGAAGTAGCTCTCCATCAGTTCGGCGAAGTACTCCTCCTCGCTGCCCAAGGCGGGATGCGGCAGGCGCCGGCCGTCGAACCGCAGCACCGATTTGTACTTGCCGCCCTTCTTGGCCCGTTCGTAGGCGGCCCGGACCTTGCTGCCGAGCCCGGAACCCTGCCTGGTGGCGTGACGGTCGTAGTAGGCCAGGGCCATCTCGTGCAACACGTCGGATTGCTGGAGCAGTGCCCACTTCATCATGCGCTGCGGATCGCGGATCTCCACGGCCTGGAACTTGTCGGGATTGGACCCCTCGCCACGCAGCCGTTCGCGACTCCCGCAGTACCTGATGTACGGCACCGCCCCGCCGATCTCCAGCCAGATCGGCACCTGGTGCAACTGCTTCTGGCCCTGCTCGGAGATGAAGTGGTTGATCATGTGCAGCTTGTAGGCCACCAGCGCCACCATGGCCTCGCAGAGCCCTGGCTGATGCACCAGTTGCGGGCTGAGATGGACGGTCCAGCCCTTGATGGTGCGCTTGCCGTAACGCTCGGTGGGGGTAGGCTTGGCCGTGGCCCCCGCGCCACTGGCTCGCGCCGCGCGGCCGGTCCCCTGCCGCACCTGTTGGTGGTAGGCCGCGAGGTCCTTCTCCAACTGCACGACCTGGTTGGGGTCCACGCCCCAATAGCGTTCAATGAAGCGGGCCATCTGCGGATCGTGTTCTCGCAGCTCGGCCCGCACGAAGGGATAGATGTCGTTCACGGCGAAATAGGCTTCCGAGCTTTCCGCCCAGTATTCCATGCGGTTGGTGCGGCCGTAATGCGATCCGATCCGGCCGTGCCATATCTTCACCTTCTCGTACTTGCCCTCCTTCATCATGCGCTGGTAATTGGCCTCGCACTCGTCGTTGCCGTACCTGCGGCCCTTGCCGATGAAATGGAAGTCATAGCCGTGCGAGAGCTCGTGGAACACGACGAACGGATGGCGGTAGCTGTCTCCCAGGTGCGTCTTGACGCTCAGCGACATGAAGGACTGCGGGTCCCTTGGGATCGTGTACCCACGGCCGAGCAGCCAGTTGCGGCTGGGATGGTAGGACAGGCCCACCCGCTCCTTGTACTCGATCCAGATGGCGTTGTTCTCCTGTATGTTCCTGATCGCCGAAGCAGGAGCGGCCAGCTTGCTCTGGTACAGCTCCCACCGCAGATGCTCCAACGTCTTCGCCCACAGCTCGCGATGCTGCTTGGGCACGTCGCGATTGACGTACACGGTCCAGCCCTCCACATTGCGGATCTCGAAGCGGTCCTCGGTAACCGTCGGCGTCGCCGGCTTCTCGGCGGGCCGATCTTGGGCCAGGGCCTGCGAGCCCAGCAGAAAGGCCACCAGGCACAGGTGGCGGGATGCAGTCACGGTTGGCTCTCCTGGAGGCGTTGACAGAACGGCCGGAATCCATGCTGACGCGGTGGGCTCATCGTCGTCATCCCACGTCGGCCAGGCGGCGCGAGCGTCAGTACTTGAGACGGTAGTCCACGCGGTCCGCCTTGGCCCTGATCCTCCCCTGGATCTGGTCGAAGTCGGCCATGCGGACGCGCCAGCGATAGGTGCGGGTGCCGTCGGCGTTCTCGTCGACGTAGTGCTTGCCGCGCCAGCCGAGCGGGCCGGGGAGCTTGGTCTCCTGAGTGATCGACTTCACCTTCCGCGTGGTGGTGAACGCGACGTCCGCATAGACCTCCTCGCGGTCGTACTTCTCGCCGCACCACGACGCCCGGATGTAGATGCCCGGCGCCCTGAGAACGTACAGGGGCTTGGTGGCCCACTGCTTCCAGTCCTCCGGCACGCGAATCTGCGCGATGTACCATCGTCCCGGCCCATGCACGGTCAGGCGGTCGCCGTCGACCTCCGTGCGCACGGGGGCGACCCGCCGCGTGTCGGGGATGTGCATCTTGAGCG
>CBFCZU010000305.1:0-4177 GCA_965602635.1 uncultured Planctomycetales bacterium
GTCACGCTCCGCTGCGGGCCGGAGTTGATGATCCACAGCAGCCTGCCCTTGTCCGTCCGCCCGCTCCGCCAGACGAGCCCCTCGTTGCCGTCGCCGGCGTCGACGTCGAACTTGACCTTCGCCCGGGCGTCGTCGCAGATTTGGCGGATGAGCCGCTCCAGGCCCGCGTTGCGCTCCCGAAGATACGGCCTTCCCAGGAAGGCGCCTACGATGAAGGCGGCACCCTCCCCGAGCGTCCGTCGCAGCAGCAGCGGCTCGCCGCGCTCGTTAACGCCGAGCACCTCGGTCGCCGCCGGGGCCTTCAGCGGCGTGAAGAAGTTGTCGGCGGGCAGCTCGACCTGTTCCCCGCCGATATCCGCCCGGACGACGCTGCCCTCCTCCATCACCCGCCGGCCCAGGGCCCCCACGCCGAGCGCCTTCATCAGCGGCCGCTCGTCGCCGTGCCGGAAGAAGCCCAGCTCGTCGAATGCGTCGGCCTCGGCCTCGGCGAGGATCCGCCCCCCGCCGCGGACGAACTTGACGATCGCCCTGCGCGCCGCCGGCGGCACCACCAGAGGCCACGGCATCAGCAGCACCTTCAGCCCCGCAAGGGCGTCCAGGTGATGGGCCTCCACGATCTCGTAAGGGATTCGCAGGGCCTCGAGGGCCGTGGCGTAGCCGATGACGGCGTCGGCGGCCTCGGACGCGTCGCCTTCGTCGGCCCACTTGAGGAAGTAGCTGTCCGGGACGAACAGCACCCCGACCTCGCCCGGGTCGGGGCGATAAGCCTCCAGCCGGCGGGCGTTGGCATCGATGAACCGCGACGTCTTCCTCATCGCCGCCAGCCGCTCCTCGGCCAGGCCGTCCCAGCCCACCAGGCCGTAGCCGCCCGACTCGCGCCCGAACCTCTCGTCGGCCCAGCACCAGAAGATGACCCCCCTGGCGCCGCGGGCCATGCCTTGGGCCACCCACTGCTGCTGAACGTCGGCCGGGACCGGCTTCCACGCCGCGATCTTCTGCCTGGCCGCCCCGCCCTGAAGCTCGCTGATCCAGTAAGCCTTGCCGCCGGCGGCGCTGCGGGCGCTCTCCAGGCGGACGCCGAACTGCTCCTTCTCGAACGACCCCCCCGCCAGCGGGAACTGCGAGCAGCCCCACCCGTCGAGGTTGTCGGCCAGGTCCCAGTCAACGCCGCGGCAGAGGGCCTGCTCCGTGCCGCCGCCGGGGCTGTGGGTAGCCGGGCCGGCCGAGTGGGCCGAGATCATGTGCTTCTTGTCCGCCGAGCGGATCGCGTCGTAGCGGAAGCGGGCGTGCCTGGCAGCCCGGTCGGCCAGGAACCGCAGAAAGTCCATCACGTCCACGTACGTCCCGTTGGTCCGCTTGGCGGGGTAAACGTCGGCCCAGTTCACATAACGCCTCTTCCAGGCGGCGTTTAGCCCCTCCAGCCCGCCGTGGCGGTCGCCCAGCCAGCGGCGGAACTCCTCCAGCGTATTCGGGCAATAGCAGACATTCCCGTCGGCGTGAACCGCCCAGCGGGTCTCGTTCCAGCAGTCCCAGCCGATGAGGCCGGCCGTCCCGCGATAATGCTCGGCCGCGTCGGTCAGGAAGGCCCCCATCAGCTCGGCCACGCGGGGGTGATCGAAACACCCGCCGGGCGTCAGGCCGATGTTGCACTCGCACCGGCAGCAGGAGATGACCTTCCGGCCGAGGTGGTCAACCATCTCGCTGCCGGGGACGAGCCTGTGGATCCAGAACGGGTGAATCTCCGCGATCGTGCTGAGCACGACCTTCAGGCCGCGCTTCTCGGCGAGGCTCACCAGCTCGTCGTAATCGTCGTACCTGTAAACGCCGGGCTCGGCCTCGACCCAGCCCCAGATGCACCACAATTGCACCGCGTGGATGCCGGCGTCGCGGATGCGGCTCATGTCGTCGGCCCAGGCGGCCGGCTCGGGGAAGGGTGGACGGTAGTACTGTGTGCACAAGAACATCGCCACGCTCCTTGTATGGCGTCGCGCCGACCGGCAGGCCCGCTCAACTGTCGATTCGCGTCCCGAGGGCCTCAACCACCCGGTCGAAGTCCTCGAGGCTGTGGTACTCGATCACGATCCGGCCGGCGTGCTTCCGCCGGGCGGGGCGGATGGACACCCTCGCCCCGACGGCCTCGGAAAGCTGGCGCTCCACGTCGCCGAGATACGCCGGCCGCTCAGGCGACTGTCCCTCTTTTCCGACCCCCGCCGCTGGCTTCCCATCGCGCACCGCCTCAACGAGCAACTCCAACTTTCGCACGGAGAGGTTCTCACGTACGACCCTCTCCGCCAGTCGCCGCTGATCCGCCTCGGCCCCCGCCAGCCCGGCCAGGACCTTCGCGTGCCCGAAGCTCAGGCTATCGGAGGCCACAGCCTGTTGGGCGTAGTCGCATAAGTCGAGTATGCGCAGGTGGTTAGCGACCGTCGCCCGCGCCTCGCCCAGGCGTAGGGCCACATCCTGCTGCGTCAGGCTGAAGCGGTCCATCAGGTCGCGATACGCGCCCGCCCGCTCTATGGGGTTGAGGTCGGCCCGGTGGATGTTCTCGACCAGGGCAAGCTCAAGCGCGTCCTGGGGTGACGACGCCCTGATGAGGGACGGGATCTCCTCGACCTCCGCGGCCCGGGCCGCGCGGAGCCGCCGCTCGCCGGCGATGAGCTCGTACGGCCGGTCGGCCTCGGGGGCGGTCGCCTCCCTGACGAGGACGGGCTGGACGACGCCGTGGGTCCGCATGCTCTCCGCCAGCTCGGCCAGCGCCTCGTCGTCGAATGACCGCCTCGGCTGCTGCGGGTTCGGGGCGATGTCGCCGGTTGGGATCATGCGGACCGTCATGGCCCCGGCCGCGGCGGCCTGCTCCCCTGTCGCGGCGGGTGATGCGGGCGGCACGGCGTCGATGGGGACCCCTGCGTACTGGCCCTGGGCATCGAGGTCGGTGGAGGTCCGAACGAGGCTTGAGAGTCCCCTGCCGAGGCGGGGACGCTTCTGGGAGCGGGCCATGTGGGCGTCCTTTCCCTTGGTGGTTCTCCGTAGCGCGATCGTTCCACGTGGAACAATGCTCGCGGCGCTGCTCAGAGGCTATCAGGCGACCCGTGCAATGCAAGCTATTTTTCTCGCGTCCGTAACGGCCCTTTCGCCGGTGCAGCCCCGACCTAGGCTGAGCCCGATGTTCCACGTGGAACACTCGCCCTGCCAAACACCATAAGCGTTATCCGCAAAAACCCTTACGCCATCCCACCGCGACTCGCCAGGCGCCCACACCCCGGTGCACGCCTCAGGCCAGCACCAACGCTCCCCACATCCCCCCGGGGGCAGACAGGGCCCACTTCACTGCCCATGTCCCGTTATTAGTGTCTGTCCCTCATTCAATAGAAGCCCCGTCCTACTCTCTCGCGCAGTGCCCCCCGTTCCATCCCCGCTCGTGCCACCAGCCTCGCCGCACGGGCAGCGCACCGTCCCCTCGCGTCGTTCGGAGACCTACCGCGCGCCGCACCCGGCGGCGATGGCGCCGGGACGGTGCAGCAGCGATAACCCGCATTTCCCATAAACCACGGAGCCCACAGAGCCCTCGCACGTTTCGCTCGTTATCTCTCGTTCGCAGGCCCTGGGTTATCGACTCCCATCTGAATGTTCATGCGCAGATCCCCTTGACGGCAAAAGACACAGCATCATTCCGGGAAGTCGACAGAATCGCCTCTAACTGCGTGCAGAAGGGACAATTCTGTGATCTCCGTGGCCTCTGTGGTGAAGTATCCGGCTAGGCGCCTTGGTCTTCGCGCTTCGGGCGGCGCGACATGAGCATGGCGACGGCGTCGGCCGGCGGGCGGGCCTCGAAGATGACCGCGTGGACGGCCTCGACGATGGGCATCTCCACGCCGTGGCGGGCCGCCAGGGCCAGGACGCTCCGGGCGGTGGCCACTCCCTCGACGACGCTGTCGGTCTCGGCGAGCACGTCCTGAGGGTTGCGCCCGCGGCCGACGGCGTCGCCGAAGCTGCGGTTCCGCCCGTGGGGGCTGATGCAGGTGGTCACGAGGTCGCCGAGCCCCGCCAGGCCGGAGAAGGTCTCGGCGCGGCCTCCGAGGGCGACGCCCAGGCGGGTTATCTCGACGAGCCCACGGGTGATGAGGGCGGCCTTGGCGTTGTCGCCGGCCTTGATGCCGTCGAGGATGCCGGCCGCGAT
>CBFCZU010000306.1:0-4137 GCA_965602635.1 uncultured Planctomycetales bacterium
CCGGCATCTTGCCGGTGAGGACACAGGCTGGAAGCCTGTGCCACAGGTTATGGGATGAGTCTATGTAGACTACGGGGCCGGTCGTGGCGGTCAGGCCTCAGCCGTCCAGGTGCCGGAGCGCGCATGAATGACGTTACCCGCATTCTCGAGCAACTGAAGAAAGGCGACCGTCACGCGGCGGACAAGCTGCTGACCGCGGTCTACCAGGAACTACGCCGGCTGGCGGCGCGCAGGCTCGCCCAAGAGCGGCCGGGGCAGACGCTGCAGGCCACCGCGCTGGTGCACGAGGCCTATCTGCGCCTGGTCGGCGACGAGCGTGCTCATTGGGAGAACCGCGGCCATTTCTTCGCCGCCGCCGCCGAGGCCATGCGCCGTATCCTCGTCGAGGCGGCGCGACGCAAGGCCCGGCTCAAGCATGGCGGCGGACGCCAGCGGTACGATTTCGACGAAGCGGATGCCATCGTCCTGCCGGACTCGACCGACCTGGTCGCCCTGGATGAAGCGCTCGAGAAGCTCAGCCGCGAGGACCCCGTCAAGGCCCGGCTCGTCGAGTTGCGCTACTTCGCCGGGTTGACGGTTCAGCAGGCCGGGCAGGTCCTGGGCGTCTCGCGAGCGACGGTTGACCGCTACTGGACGTTCGCCCGAGCCTGGCTCTATAACGAGGTCAGCAAGGGTGACGAGCCGGGGTGACCCGGCCGGTTTTGTGAGGCGTTTGGGGCGCGATCGGCGCATTGGCTAGTGCGACTAGTGTAGCGGCCGGTCGCTATGTCGGAGATCGACGCCCTCCGGGGCAAATAACTCACGGCCGGGATCTACCGCAGGCGCACCGGCCGCTACATAACTCGCGCAATCGACTTCCCAGGAGCTTTCTCGTGTCCAGCGCGCAGCATGAAAAACTCGAAGAGCTCTTCAGTGCTGCGCTGGAGAGAAAGACCCCGGCCGAGCGGGCCGCATTCCTGGCGGGGGCTTGCGACGACGAGCCGGTGTTGCGCACCTCCGTGGAGGAGCTGCTGAGGGCGCACGAGCGGGCCGGGAGTTTTTTGGATGCGCCGGCGGTCGATCCCAACGCGACGCTGGCGAGCTCGCCGGCCACTGAATCCCCGGGGACGAAGATCGGGCGCTACAAGATCCTTCAGGAGATCGGCGAGGGGGGCTTCGGCAGCGTCTACATGGCTGAGCAGGAAGAGCCGGTCCGTCGCAAGGTGGCCCTCAAGATCATCAAGCTGGGGATGGACACCAAGCAGGTCATCGCGCGGTTCGAGGCCGAGCGCCAGGCCCTGGCCCTGATGGATCACCCCAACATCGCCAAGGTGCTCGATGCGGGCGCGACCGAGACCGGCCGCCCGTACTTCGTGATGGAGCTGGTCAAGGGCGTGCGCATCACGGAGTACTGCGACCAGAGCAAGCTCTCGACGCGCGAACGGCTGGAGCTGTTTCTCCTGGTCTGTCAGGCGGTGCAGCACGCCCACCAAAAGGGCATCATCCACCGCGACATCAAGCCGAACAACGTGCTGGTGACGCTGCACGACACCAAGCCCGTGCCGAAGGTGATCGACTTCGGCATCGCCAAGGCGACCAGCCACAGGCTGACCGAGAAGACGCTCTTCACCGAGTTCCGCCAATTCATCGGCACGCCGGAGTACATGAGCCCCGACCAGGCGGAAACCAGCGGGCTCGACGTCGATACGCGGACGGACATCTACTCGCTGGGCGTGTTGCTGTATGAGCTGCTCACCGGCACCACGCCCTTCGACGCCAGGACGCTGCGCAGCGCGGGCTTTGACGAGATCAAGCGCATCATCCGCGAGGTGGAGCCGGACAGGCCCTCGACGCGGGTCGCGACGCTGACCGCGAGCGGTGCCGGGATCGGCGCGCTCCGTCAGGCCGAGCCGGCGGCGCTCTCCAAGCTGATCCGCGGTGACCTGGACTGGATCGTCATGAAAGCGATGGAGAAAGACCGTACCCGTCGCTACCAGAGCGCCAGCGAGCTGGCCAATGACGTCGAGCGTCACCTGAGCCACGAGCCGGTGCTGGCCGGCCCGCCGGGCATGGCCTACAAGCTCTCCAAGTTCATTCGCCGCAATCGGGCCGCGGTCATCGCGGGTTCCCTGGTCGGCGCGGCCCTGCTCGCTGGGTCCTCACTGGCCACGGTCGGTTATGTACAGGCCACCCGGGCACGCGTCGAGGCGGAGGATGCCCGCAAGGGCGAGCAAGAACATGGTCGGCTCGCCGAGGCCAGCGCCAAGCAGGCCCGGCAAGAGGCAGCCGAGTCCGCAGAGGTGAGTCAGTTCCTTCGACAGATGCTGGCGTCGGTGGACCCGAGTAAGGCGTTGGGCCGCGAAGTCACCATATGCTACGTTCTGGACGAGGCGGCCAGGAAAATCGACGAAGGTGCCCTGGCCAGACAGCCGGAAGTGGAAGCCACCGTGCGCATGACGCTCGGCAGGACCTACCAGGCCCTCGGCCTTTACGCCGCCGCCGGTATCCACCTGCGCGCTGCCGAGGAGATTCGCAGAAACGAGCTCGGCGACGAGCACCCGGATACGCTGCGGTCCAGAAGCGTCTTGGCCGGCTTGCTCACAAGTCAGTACAAGTACGCACAGGCGGAGGCGTTGGCCCGCCGGACGGCCGAGACCCAAAGCCGTGTCCTTGGCGACGAAGACCGCGATACGCTGGCCTCGCGGAACCGGCTGGGCGTCGCGCTTCGCCGGCAGGACACGCCGGACAAGCTTGCCGAGGCCGAGAGTATTCATCGCCGGACGCTGGAGATTCAACAGCGCGTGCTCGGCGACCGGCACATCGACACGCTGCGCTCGCAGGTCAATCTGGGAAGCGTGTATCAGGCCCAGGCCCGCTATGGCTTGGCCGAGAAGGTGCTGGGCGAGGCCCTGGAGGTCGAGCGCCGCGTGCTGGGCGACGAGCACCCCGAGGTGACGCGGGCGATGAACAACCTCGCGCTTACGCTCGAACGTCAGGGAAAACCCCAGGCCGCCGAGGAGCTCTACCGCCAGACGTGGGAACTGAACCGCCGAATCCTCGGCCCCGACCACCCGCGAACGCAGATCCCGATGAACAACCTGCTGAGGGTCTTGCGCGATCAGAACAAAGTGACCGAGCTCAGGCCGCTGGTCGCCGATGGCCTCGATCGTCTGCGGCGGGCCGCGGAACGCCCGGATGCCGACGCGCTCGCGCTGCATGCATATGCCTGGGAGCTGTTGACCTGTGGGCCGGCCGACCTGCGCGATCCCGAGCGGGCCTTGCCCGTCGCCCAGCGCGCGGTCGATCTGGACGGCGGCAATGACGCCAACACCCTGGACACCTTGGCACTCGCGTTTCAGATGACCGGGGATCTCGACCGGGCCATCGAGACGCAGCAGCGGGCGGTCGCGCGGGCCCGGGCCGGCGGACCCTACAACCTGGCGGAACTGGAAGTGAGATTCGCCGATCTCCTCTTGGAGAAGGGCGATGTCCTGCGGGCCGCCAGGGTCTCTTGGGGCGGATTGGCCGGACGACTCCGCGACTCCCTGGCCAGCGATTCCGTCGTCGGCGGCTCACTTGTGCTGCGGGCACAAGCTCTTATGGAGGAAGGGAACTTCGCCGAGGCAGAGCCGTTGCTACGCGCGTGTCTGGCGACGAGGCAGAAGGTCTTGCCGGAGGGGCACTGGCTGATTGCCGACGCGCGGAGCGTGCTCGGCGTTGCCGTCGCCGGGCAGGGCAAGTTCGCTCAGGCCGAGCCGCTGCTGCTCGACGCCTTCGCGCGGGTAAAGGACAACCCCCAGGCGCCCAGGGACTGCAAACACCAGGCGCGGCGGCGAATCGTCCGGCTGTACGAGTCGTGGGGTAAGCCGGACCAGGCGGCCGAGTGGCGTGAGCCCGTCGAGACCGGACCAAGGCACGCCGAAGACGGCAGTGACGATGGGTAGGCTTGGCGGCACTTCCACGTCGCGCGCAGGCTTGTTGCGTCGGCGCCGCCGACCCAGCCGCATCTTGCCCGCACCCAAGCGGTTCGACGCGGTGGAGCAGCTCGAGATCGGCGTCAAAGACTGCACCGAGGACTGATTGCCGCGAAGGCCCGTCGAGATGGCGCTGCTGGCCGAATGTCCTGTTTGTCGCCAACCGCTCCGCTGGACGTACCTG
>CBFCZU010000307.1:0-4131 GCA_965602635.1 uncultured Planctomycetales bacterium
GAGGTATGTGGTGAAGTTCACCCGCTTGCCCTGGGGGATGTGCAGGCCGCTCTTGCCGGCCTTGGCGCCTGCTGGGCCGGACTTAGCCTTTGCTAGCCCGCGGCGTGCCGCAGGGATGAAAACGTCGGGCTGGGCGCCGGCCGGCATGGCCAGGGCCGTCACCGCCACAAGGCCGCAGAGCCAGCCTGTCGTTACTCTGGTGGACATGGCAGTCTTCCTTAACCGCAGCGCACAACAATCAATCGCCCAGGCGCAGTCCCCGGTACGACGGGTCATTGTACCCGCACGGACTAAGACGCTCAACGGGGGATGTGGTTCCCGCATTTCCGCCCGCGGGCATGAATCACTTCAGGACGATGAGGACCACGGTGAGGTCGTCTTCGGGCGGGGCGTTGTCTGCGAGCACGGCTTCGAGGAACTTCCCAGCCGAGCCGGGGGCAGCCTCGGGCATGCCCATCTGGCACACGCGTTCGGTGAGCCCGGCCTGGCCGAGCATGTTGCCGACGCGGTCTCGCAGCTCGACCAGCCCGTCCGTGTACAGCCAGATCACGTCGCCGGGGGCGATATCGACGTATTGCATCGGCTCCTCGTCGAGGAACGCGCTGGCGGCCACGCCGATAGGCAGGTGGGCACTCCTCAGTGGAATGATTTCGCCGGTGCCGCCTCTTCTCAGCATTGCCGGTGGATGCCCCGACCCGCAGTAGCAGGCCCTGCCCGCCTCCAGGTCCAACTGCATCCCGAACAGCGTCACGAAGACGCCCAGGTCGGCGAAGCTCTCGTAGATGAAGCGGTTGAGCTGCTCGATCATCACCGGCGGCGGCGTTCCCTGGCTCATGATGGCGTGAACGGCCGAATGTGCCCGGTTCGCGACCAGCGCCGAGGCGATCCCGTGCCCGGAGACGTCGAAGACCGTCAGCGACGGGCGGAGCGGGTCTTCGCGGTGGATGTACACGTAGTCGCCGCCGACGCCCAGCAGGGCCACGTGCTTGAGGTCGATGAGTATCCGGTCGGTCTCCAGCGGCATCGGCAGCAGCGAGGTGTGGATCTTCGCCGCGACATCCAGGTCGCGCTTGAGGTTTTTCTGGGTGCGCTGGAGTGCGATGTTGGTGCGGCGCAGCTCGTCCTCGGCGTGGCGGCGCTCGGTGACGTCCCGGCCTAGGAATTGCAGGGCGGTGACCTGGTCGTCCTCGATGACGGGGGTGAACGTCCCTTCGATGATCCTCTCCCGCCCGGCGCCGTCGGTTATGCGGAAGAATACTTCGCGGACGGCCAGCCGGCGTGTGCGGGTGCCCTCGATCGCCTCGGCGACTGTCTGCCTGTCATCCTCGACCACGTAGGTGAGCATGCTGGTGCCGGCGGCGGGGTAGATCGGCCCGCCCGGCGGCAGCGGGCCCTCGCGGTTGCAGAAGGTTACCTCCCCGTCCAGGTCGAGCAGCAGCAGCAGGTCGGACATGTTGCTGACGAGCTGCTCGTAGCGCCGCCGCTGCTTCTGAAGCTGGGCTACCAGCTCGGCGTTGTCCCTTGGCCAGTTGAAGGTGCTCATGCTCCTGCTCCGCCGGCGCATCCGGCCTGACGAGGCGCCTGTCACTTCTCGATGGACGCCTTGGCGATCTTGAAATTCCCCAGCACGCGGGTGAGGGAGAAGAAATCTTCCGGGCTTCCGTTGCCGGCACTCAGGGCGATGTGCCCGGCGTCGAATTGCCCGAGTGTGGCGTCCAGGCCGATCCACTTGCCGCCGATGTATGCCCTCACCCAGGCGTGGGGCCCGAAGACGTGCTTTCGCGCCCCGAAGCGCGGCACGTAGGCGACGCCGACGACGACCTGGGCGGGTATTCCGACGGCGCGGCACATAGCCGCGGCGAGGACCGCGTGCTCGGTGCAGTCGCCCTGGCGGCTGAGGGCGACCTCCGAGGCGGTGGCGTAGCCGACAGCGAGGTCCTTCTTGTGGATGTGCCCGGCGACGAATTTCTCGATGCGCCTGACGGCGTCGGCGGCGTCAGCGGCGTCGCCCACCGCCTTGCGGGCGAGTGCGACGATCCGCTTGTCGTCGCTCTGGACGTAGCGGGCCGGCTTCATCGCCGCCAGGGCGGCCTTGTCCCTGCCCTTGTAGGGAAACTTCGCGCCCGCCGCGGGCCGGGCCGGGCTCACCTTCACGATCAACGCCCCGTCCGGGGCCTCGCTCACGGTCTGGCTGTCCGTGGCGGGGATGTCCAGCTTCGCCTCGCCGATCGGCTCGAGGCGATACGTAACCGAGGCCGTCCGGTCCAGGCCGTCCAGCGGCACCGGGCTGGCCAGCAGCAGCTTGGCAAGGAAGTCCGTCACGTCGTTGGGGCTGAGCGCGACTTCCTTGCTGCAACTGATCATCACGATCTTCATGCCCATGGCCGTGGTGACGCTCTTGAGGACGCCGCCCTCGCCGTTCACGTAAGTGACCGCCTCCAGCCCGCCAATGCCGGAGAGGAACCTGGTCTTCACTTCCCGTAGCGACACCACCCGCCCGAAGAGGTCCACCTCCCGCTTCGCCCCCACCTTCACCCTGGTCTCCACCGCCTTGAGCGAGTCGGCCATGAAGGCCTTGCAGGTGTAGCTGGTGCCCTCCGTGAGCCCCTTTTCCCGGCTGAGCAGGGCCAGGCCCTCCGACATCAACGCCCCTTCCGGCCAGTCCATCGTTCGAGTGCGAGTCTTCCCGGCGGCGGTGATCTTGACGAGGACCTTGCCTTCCTCGTCCACGGTGCCCTCGACGGTCTGGGCCATGATCCCCAGATCCTGGACGGACTTGAAGCCCAGCGGCCTGCCCCGGGTGGTCTCGAAGTTGGTCTCGACGATGCGGGCGGTGATCGAAACCGGCCCGCGGGTCATCGTCATGACCATCTCCATTGTGGTGGTGACCTTCTCGTCGGCGACGGTTCGTGTGACCTTGCTGTGTCCGATTTTCTTGCCGTCGAGGAGCAGGGCGAGGTATTCGATTTCGGTGGCCGGCCCGGCCGGTGGGGTCGCGCCTCCGCAACCGCTGGGCAGGGCAACGGCCAGGACGGGGGCGAGGCAAAACCCTAACAGACGCCGCCAGTTCATGCTTTCGTTTCCTCCACGTGGACGAAGGTCGGCTTCCGGGCGTTCAGTGCCCGCCGCAAGTCATACTAGCCGTTCGCGTAGAACGTATCCAGGACCCCCTGCCAGTCCGCGGGCGTCTTGACGGTGACGAAGGCCGCCCTGACCCTGGCCGGCGCGGGGTGGACGCGGGTGTACTTGATGCCGAACTTCCGCATGATTCTCGGGCCCCGCCGCGGGCCGTAGATCTCCACGGCGTGATCGAAGTGCCCGCGGATCAGCTCGCGCTGCTCTGCCAGCGTGGGCGCGGCCTCCGGCCGGCCGGCGAGGAGGTCGGCGAGCTGGCGGAAGAACCACGGGTTGCCGATGGCGGCCCGGGCAACGGCGACGCCGTCCACGCCGGTCTGCTCGATCATCGCCACGACCGAGGCCGGATCGCGGACGTCGCCGGAGCCGATGATGACCTTGTCGTGGAAATGCCGCTTGACGCCGGCGAGGAACTCCCAGTCGGCGTGGCCGGTGTATCGCTGCTCGACGCTTCGGGCGTGGAGGCAGATGGCCGCCGCGCCGGCATCGAACGCGCCCTCGGCGATCCGCCGGAAGCTGTCGCCGGAGTCCACCTCGGCGTTGAAGGACATGCGGAGCTTGACGGTCACCGGCCCCTCGGCGGCGGCGACCACCGCGCGGACGATCTCCCCGGCCAGGTCCGGCTGTTTGAGCATGAACCCGCCCCGGCGGCGGGCGAGCACCTTCCTCACCGGGCAGGCGAAGTTCAGGTCCACCGCGTCGAAGCCGACCGCGGACAGCTCGGCGGCGGCCGTCGCCATCTGCTGCGGGTCGTTGCCGACGATCTGCCCGGCGACGGGGTGGTCGTCCTCGGCAAGGTGGATCAGCCGGCGGCGGAGCTTGCCGGGCAGCATGAGCTGCCTGTCGAGCATCATCTCCGTCGAGCAGTACGGCGCCCCCAGCCGCCGGCAGATGAGCCGGTAAGGCAGGTCGGTGTACCCGGCCAGCGGGGCGAGGACCACCGGCGGCGAGATCTCAATGTCGCCGATATGCAGAGGCGCCAGCTCAATGCCCATG
>CBFCZU010000308.1:0-4097 GCA_965602635.1 uncultured Planctomycetales bacterium
GGCCTCTGGGCTGCATGGAGGTCGGCCACACCAAGCTCTGGGACCGCCCGGCGGGCGAGTACTGCATCGTCGAGCACCTTTGCAGCGGGTTGTCTATCGCTCGCATGGCGCGGGAGCGGGCGGCCGGAGGGCGAATGCCCCGCGTCCTGGAGCTGGCCGGGGGCGAGGTCGAGGCCGTCACCGCCCGCCACGTTGGCTCGGCCGCCGGGGAGGGCGACGGACCGGCCCTTGAGCTCGTCCGCCAGGTCGCCGCCGACTTCGCCGTGGCTCTATGCAACGTCATCCCGCTGCTGAACCCCGACCGCGTCGTCGTCGGCGGCGGGGTGACGCTGATGGGCGATGCGTTCCTGGGCCCGCTCCGCGATGCCGTCGCCCAACGCATCTTCCGACCCTACGCGGGGAGCTACGAGATACTCCCGGCCGCGCTCGGCGAGGACGTCGTCCTCATCGGCGCACTGCTGTTGTGAAGGGGCGAGAGGAGCTGCGGAGATGAGCGACTATGACGTAATCGTGGTCGGCGGCGGCCCCGCCGGGATCTGCGCCACCGTCCAGGCTGCCCGGGCGGGAGCGAGGACGTTGCTGATCGAGAAGAACGGCCTGCTCGGGGGGACGCTCACGGCCGGTGGGGTGAACTTCCCCGGGCTCTTCCACGCCTGGGGCGAGCAGGTGATCGCCGGCATCGGGTGGGATCTGGTGCGGCGGGCGGTCGGGGAGGCTGGCGATGAGCTGCCGGACTTCGCGGCCCCGGAGCACCCCCGCCGCCACGTCATCGTGAACAAGGCGATCTTTGCCGCCCTGGCCGACGAGGCGGTGGTTGACGCCGGCGCCGAGCTGCTGTTCCACGCGATGCCCTACGCTGCGGCCTTCGAGGGCGGCGCCTGGCGAGTCGACCTGGCAACGAAGGAAGGACCGGGGCCCAAACGGTCCAGGGCGCTGGTTGACTGCACCGGAGACGCCAACGTCGTCGCCCAGGCCGGCTTCGAGCTTCTCCGCCACGAACCGTCCCAGCCGGGCAGCCTCGTGATGCAGCTGTCCGGCTACGACCCGGACGAGTTGGACCTCGGCGCCATTGACGCTGCCTTCCGCGAGGCCCTGGCTGCGGGGGAGATTCAGCACACCGACGTCGGGTGGCGGACCGACGGGCCCGCGGGCTTCCTCCGCAATCGCGGCGTGAACGCCAACCACATTGCCAGCGTCCGCGCAGACAGCAGCGAAGGCCGGACGCAGGCCGAGCTCGAAGGCCGGCGGTCGATGATGCGGGCTTTCCGTTTCCTCCGCCGCCAGCCGGGGCTGGAGAAATTGCGGATCGACTACGTCGCGCCGGAGTGCGGCATCCGCGAGACGGCGGTTATCCGCGGCAAGCAGACTGTCACCGCCAGCGACTACCTGGAAGGGCGGCGGTTCGCCGACGCCGTCTGCTACAGCTTCTATCCGATCGATATTCACCTCGGCCACGGTCGGGGCATCGACCTCCGCCGGCTCGCCGAGGGTGTCGTGCCGAGCATTCCCCGCGGAGCCATGCTGCCTGCCGGAAGCCGCTTCCTGCTGGTGGCGGGGCGGTGCATCTCCGGCGACAAGGAGGCCCATTCCGCCTACCGGGTCGAGGCTAGTTGCATGGCGACCGGCCAGGCGGCCGGGGCGATGGCAGCCCTTTCGGCAAAAACTGGGATCGACCCCGAGCAGCTTCCTCTGGAGGACATCCGCGGACTGCTGCGCGAGCACGGCGCGATCGTGCCGGACGAGCCCGGACGGTAGGCCGACCGATCTATGCCATCCACTCGTCGAGGTGCTCGGCCACGAATTCGTCGTCGAGCAGGTGCGGGTACTCTCGGCGGACGCGCTCGATTTCGTCGGCCTGTCCGGGCGAGAGCGTTTCCTCGGCGTCCAGGCAGCGTGGCGAGGCCAGCAGCCCCTGGCGGAAGAGGACGTACTGGAGCCCGGCGATGCACCCGGCGAAGTCGTGGGCCACGTCGAATAGCGCGGCGTTGGCGTCGGTGACCTGGACGCCGAGGGCCAGCAGCTCGCCGGGCACGGGCTCCTCGCTGGCTGCGACGCCGCGGAGCCGGCGGTACATCTCGGCGGCCCTGTCTGTCCAGACCGCCCAGTGCCCCAGCAGCCCGCCGACGATCCGCTGGCTGACGGGTGCGCCCGCGACGTTCAGGTCGAAGCGCGTGAGCAGGTCGGCGACGATGTTGTCGTCGTTGCCGGTGTAGAGGGCGACCTGCCCCGCTCTCCCGGCGGCGGCCACCCCGCGGACGACGTCCAGAGTCTCGTAGCGGTTGAAGGGCGCCATCTTGATCGCCAGTGCGTTGGGGATCTCGGCGAAGCGCCGCCAGAAGTCGAACCCCAGCCGCCGCCCGCCGACTGCCCGCTGGAGGTAGAAGCCGAAGATCGGCATCACCTCGGCGACCGCCCGGCAGTGCGCGATCATCTCGTCGTCATCGGCCTGGGCGAATGCCGCCAGCGACACCAGCGCGGCGTGGTAGTCGCACCTGGCGGCGAGGTCCGCCTCGCTGACGGCCTGGTCGGTATGCCCGCAGACGCCGGCGACGCGGACGAGCCTCGGCCCGCCCGCCCGCTCGATCTGCTCCAGGGCGTCGACGGCGCATTGGAGCACCGGATCGAGCAGCATCGCCCCGAAGTCGCGTATCGCGAACTGCGTGGTGTGCACGCCGACGGCCACTCCGCCGGCCCCGGCCGCCGCGTAGTAACGAGTCAACGCCCGCTGGCGGCGCTCGTCGAACCTGCCCTCCGCCGTCAGCGCCAGCGGGTGTGCCGGAATGACCAGCCCGGCGCGGATCGCCTCGGCGACCCACTCGTCCGCTTTGGGAAACTCCGCCATTTGGCCTCTCCTGCCGGCAGCGGCGGTCAATAATCGCCGTCGCTAACCTGGAAGTGCGTCGGCTTGCCGAGCTGCGGCTTGCCGGCGGCGACCCATTCGGCCGTCCAGCCTATCACGCGGTCGATGGACATCGCCGGATTGCCCAGCAGCCGCCGGGCCTTGGTCGCGTCCGAGAGCAGGGCGGTGTCGGCCTCTTGCCCGCTGAAGCTCACATCCTTGCCCATCAGCTTGCCCAGCCGCGAGGCCACGTCGCGGACGGAGAGCTTCTTCGCCCCGGTCAGGTTGACCGGCTCGGGCGGGCAGGCGGCGTGCTCCAGCAGCCGCAGCGCGGCGGCCGCCGCGTCGCCCTGCCAGATGACGTTGAAGTAGCCCATGGACACGTCCACCGCCCGCCCCGCGGCGACGTCGCTGGCGATGTCCACCAGCACGCCGTAGCGCATCTCGACGGCGTAGTTGAGCCGCAGCAGCACCATCTTGGTGCCGTGGGTGGCCGAGCAGTGCTCGAGGACGCGCTCGCGGGCGACGCAGGAATTCGCGTATTCGCCGGGCGGGGTGAGCGGGTCGGACTCGACCGAGCCGGCAGAGGCGGCCGGGGTGAAGTCGTACACGCACCCGGTCGAGAAGGCCACGATTCGCGCGTCGCGGTACCGCCGCCCCACGTAGGCGGGGATCAGCGCGTTCATCGCCCACGTCCGCGAGGGGGCGCCGGAGGTGCCGAACTTCATGCCGGCCATGTAGATCACGTTCGCCGCGTCGGGCAGGGCCTCCACCGCGGGCGGGTCGAGCAGGTCGGCCACCACCGTCCTTGCCCCGGCGGCCTCGATGCGCTGCCGAGCGGCCTGGTCGGGGAACAGATCGACCACGAAGATGTCCTGGTCGCTCCCGGCCAGCTCGCGCGCCCGGCAGGCCGTCGCCGTCAGCATCGGGCCGATCTTCCCGCCGCCGCCGATGATGCCGATGGGCCCTTCCAGGCGGTGAAAGAGGTCCACGACCTCCTCGCCCGGCCGGCTGAGGAGCTCGGCCAATTGCTCGACGTTCTCGATGGCTTCCGGCAGGTCGCCGCCTCGCTTGGGCTTCTTCATGCGGGCATAGATAACGTCCGGCTGCGGCCGTTGCAAGCTCACGCGGCGGGCTAGCCCGGATGTTGCACGACGGGCGTGCAACATCGGCCGCGGGGGCTTCAGCGCGAGTGACTTACGCCGCTCTTGCTCAGGGCTAGCCTTGAGCGAGGCGCGAAGCGCCGAGTCGAAACCTT
>CBFCZU010000309.1:0-4090 GCA_965602635.1 uncultured Planctomycetales bacterium
GGGAAGGTGGACCGATGAAACCGCTCCGCACCCGCCTCCAGGAGGCCCGCAAGCGTTGCGAAGCGGCCGCGCGGGCCGTCCTCGGTCAGCGGAGCCTGAAGGTCGCGGAGCTCTACGGCGAGATCGACGCCGCCCTCGCCGCCGACACCGCCCGCAAGGTGGGCTGAGCCGCCCGCCGTCCTCACGACGCCACGGGCGAACGGGAGGGCCGGACCTCCATTCCCCCGCCGCCGCGACGATCACCCGCCTGCGGGACCGCAGAATGGCGCGAAGGTTGCCTTGCCGGATTCCCCCCCCCCACGGCCTCCGTGGCCCCCGCCCGCCTCGGACTCAGCCATGCCGCCCCGGACCGGAGGCGAAACACTTCCCCATTCTGCACTTGCCCTGACACGCTCCAGGCCGTAGCATCCGGCGCTGGTTGGAAGTCAAGTGGCGCTTCCCGAAGCGAAGGGGACGGACAATGACTCTGGAACAACGCATCCGCAAGCTTGAACGGGCAAACCACGTCTGGCGACTTTTCTCAACGGCGCTGCTGCTGTTGATCCTCGTGGTCTTCGCCGTCGGCGCCGCACGCAGCACTGGAACGGACGTTCTGAAGGGCAAGAAGCTGGTCATCCAGGACGACAAAGGACGGGAGCGGGCCGTCATCAAGGTAGGCAAGCTGTACCCAAAGATGGCTTGGTCCGAAGAGGTGGCCATGCTCACCCTCTACGGTCCTGACGGCTCCAGGAGCAGGGTAACCCTCCATGCTGGTGACCGTGGAGCGGGGTGCAAAGCGTGGTCCTCGCGGGACTGGGGCACCACAGGCGTTGAGGAAGGCAGTCTCGACATTGCTGCCTCAGACGGGTCCTGCGCGCTCACCCTGTCGGGACGACGGCGCCGCAGGGGAGCAAAGCCGGGGGCAAAAGATCCTACGTGCCATGCGAATCTGATGATAACGCAGGGCGCCCGCCAGAAAGACGGAGCACCCCCCACGGCGTTCCTTTCACTGGGTATTCCCGGCAAGCCCAGTGCGAGCCTGAGTGTCTCCCGGTCTATGTCCCAACTGGAAGTCGAGACCGCCGCCGGCGCTCTGTCGCTCAGGGCGGACGAACCTGCTCTATGGGTACGCGATAAGGACTCGCGCATCCGCGCGATCCTGGGGAGAAGCCACAGGGTTCTCTTGGACGATGGCCGGAAGATCGAAGTGTCCAACATCCTCATCCCCAGTAAGCTGGTAGTTACGAAGGGCGTCCTCGCGACCCGGACCACCCCGTCCGCGCTCACCCTGTTGGACCCAAATGGGCGTGTCGTCCACTCAGTATCTCCCGAGAAGGGCCAAGTCGTCGGCCGTCGCGCCAAGCAGTGACAGTCCCGCAGAAGGCGGACCCAACACCGTCACCCCACCCACCGCCCCGCCCCCCGGAGTCTCACTGCTCGCCCTCGGGCGCCTCCGCCGGCGGCGCGGGGTTCTCGGCCGGCATCGCGCGCCGCCTCCTGGGGTATTCGGTCTCGGGGGACTCCGCCGGCGGCGGGGGCTTCTCGGCCGGCATCGCGCGCCGCCTCCTGAGGTATGGCGCTGGCGGGGTTGCAGTCGCCTGTTGTTTCAACCGCTGAATCCCGCGGCCCAGGATCTCGATGGTCGCCGGTCCCACGCGCTCCCTTCTCGCCAGCAGTTGGTCTATGACCAACAGCAGTGAGTCGGTCGCATACTCGAGAACCCCTTGGCTGATCGGCGCGGGCCCTTCTGCGCGGAGGATCGCGTCTAGCTCCTGCACCTTCATCCACTCGACACGGCGGAGGGAGCCGACAGGAAGCATAGGCTCCGGAAGCGCGCTGGCCGGACCGGAGAGCAAACTCAGGGCGCCTTGCCGGAGTTCCGCCATCTCACCGCGGGAGTCTCGGACCTCCGCCACGAGCTGGGCAAGGACGTCCTCCCTCCCAAGGGAAGCGGACACCTCTTCGACTCTCGCGGCATAGGCCGCCTCCTCCATCGGCTTCCAATAGTGCCCGCCGGCTGCCGCCCGAATGAACTTCGTCAGCATCTTTCGGTTCTTCTCGAAGTCGACGGGCCTGCGCTTCTCGATAGCGACCCGCTGACCCCTTATGTCGAAAGGCAACTCCTGGCCCTTCCAGGCCATGATGACGTGCGGCAGGTCGAAGGCGTGGCGGATGCCCAGCTCGTACATCACGTTCGGATTCGGCGGGTCCTCGGCAGTGAATCCGCCGAGGTCCGCCACGACCATCAGGTCCATGGCCAAGTGCTTCCGGATCTCGCGGGCCATGGCGGACGGTTCCTGCTGGGCGGATTCAAGGTGGTCGTCGAAGCCGGCGTCCTTGACCGCCGGCCTAATGACCTCCCGATACCAGGCCAGGAACCAGTCCTGTTCCTCGTCGTCGCGCCCGAAGGGCATGGCGATGAAGCAGACGGGCTTGCTCTCGCCCGACCCCTCGCCATCCGCCGGGCCGCCGTCCTGTCGTTCTGCCATGGCATGTCCCCTGTCTTGCCGGCCCGCCTTCTCCCTGCCGCACCCCGCTGCCGGCGCGCGAGGACGCGGCCTCGATGACCCTTGACGAAACCCGCACTCCCGCGTATCCTAGACTACAGATGGGGCCCGGAGGGGCCAGCCGTCCCGCTCGCGAGGAGGTGCTGCGATGTTATCCCGTCGCCTTCGCCTCGCCCACGGCGCCGCCGACCCCGAGGTCGCCCGCCTCTACGCCGAGGCCCGCCGTCTCGTTAGCCTGCTCGACCCCGTCCAGATCGCCGACGCGCTCCGTTGGAGCCGCGTCCGCTCGATCCAGCGATCGAACGGGACCACCAAGTCGTCGTCCAGATTGTAGGTCCGTTTCACCGGCCGCTGCACGGACGCCCCGACCCGCCTATTCTAACACCCGCCAGCGACAGGTGTCCGCAAACAAAGGCGGTTTCTAGCATTCTCTGACTTGATATGCCAGCGAGAGATTGCCAGAGCAAATCCCGCACTGCGAGGAAACGCCACATGGGCAGACCGACGAGCGTCAGCATCTCCCTCGACGACGACCTCCTGCCCGAGATCGCCCCGGCCGCTGTTGGCGTTCCTGGCCGCAAGCTCCAAGCTCCACGTAGGGCTGTTCGCGGGTGAGATGCCGGTCGGCCACGGTGAGTGTCACGAGGTCGCTCATGCGGAGTCGGGCATGGCTCAGATCGAGGTAACACTTCCGCGCTCGGAACACTCCTGTCGCCCTTTCAGGGCTCTATTCATAAAGCATCCATTTCCGGGGGCTTACGCCCCCGGCCAAGCCCTTTCCGCCCCCTCGGGGCGACGAGGGAGGTGTTCCCTGCGGCCGGATCAGCCTCAACCAGGCCCGGAGTCGGGCTCAAGGTCGTGGAGAGCTCGGCGGCAGGGGCGGTCTGGTGCGGCCCTTCCGGAAGCGCCAGTCGCGCACGGCACGGCGCGTCGCCAGGATCATCCGAGCCGGGTACGACGCGGCCGTGACGAACGGCGTCAGCGCCCGGCGGCGGCAGGGGGGGGCCTCGTGCCCCTGCGCGCTGGGCAGTCCGAGCAGGGGGGCCGGGGCCGACCGGCCGTGGCGGGCGGCTCACGTGCGGAAGGCCATCGGGCTCGAGCGGTGCTTCCGCGGCGTCCGCGGCGCGTTGTCGGAGGTGTCGGTCTCGTCGTTCCGCCGCCGCGTGACGCACTGACGGTCGATGTCGCCGGTCGGCCCGGACCCGCACCCGTCAGCGCGGCCGGCCTCGAAGGCAACCAGGCCGGCCGTCCAGGACGGCCGGAGGACGGCCGGGGCCCGAGTGGGGCGGAGAATCGGCAAAAGCTCCTGTTAAAAAAGGCTTTACGGGCGTTTCGGCGATGGGGAAGGGCGGCGGGGAGGCTGATTGTCCAAAATGGGGTCGATTGTCCAAAATCTGTACAATACTAAGTGCTTAGGCCACAATAAGTTAGAGTGATTTCAGCCCGCCGGGAGAGCCCCAGGATTGGACAGTTCTGACACAATCAATCAAGACTTATGGCCGTTTCGCGGTGTGCAATGCACCGCGGCAGGGCCCGCGAGAATTTCGCCGGAAGGCCCGAAAAGTGTCGCGCTAGGGCGCGCTCGCAGGGCGGGCCGCCGCCGC
>CBFCZU010000310.1:0-4060 GCA_965602635.1 uncultured Planctomycetales bacterium
GCTCCCCGGAGGACGCCAGCGAGATCGCCTACAACCTCATCCACAACTGCGGCGACGACTCGATCGAGTTCGACAGCGCCACGCCGATGAACCTGCGCGTGCATCACAACGTCATCGTGGACGCTCTGTGCCTGCTGGCCGTGTCGCCGGTCATGGGCGGGGGACTGACCATTGACCACAACATCCTCTACGTGTCGCCGGAGAACGGCCTCGGGTGGTGCGGGCTGTTCAAGGGGGGCAGCCCCTGGGGCAGCGGTTTGCCGACCCAGGGCGTGCGGATTGTCCACAACACGATGGTCAACACGAAGGGCCAGAACATCGGTTTGTGGTGGGTGGGCGGTCACCGGTACGAAGACATGGTCATCGAGAACAACATCTTCTATGTCGCCCGGTCGCAGAACTTCAGTGCGCCGGGCCTTGTTTTCGGCCGCCACAATCTGTACTGTGG
Organism: uncultured Planctomycetales bacterium; assembly: GCA_965602635.1. GTDB lineage: Bacteria > Planctomycetota > Phycisphaerae > SM23-33 > SM23-33 > CBFCZU01. The sequence continues at coordinate 449 of CBFCZU010000310.1, forward strand.
GCGCAAGGTCGATCCCAAGCACATACCCGAGATGATGCACCACGAGGGCTCGCCGCTGGTGTCCATGAAACCGATGGACTTCAGCCTCCGTGCGGACGGTCCCGCGGTGGACGCCGGCGCCGCCGGCAAGGACTACCATCACAAGGCCCGCGGCAAGGCCCCGGACCTGGGCGCCATCGAGCTGGGCGACACCTGGAAGTTCCCCCGCCCGGGGCCCCGCTGGGCCAAAGGCAGCGAGATCGCCAACCGCCCCGGGATTCCGGCCTCATTGCCTCGCAAATGGGTGGGGCTGGAATAGGCTGCCGAGTCTTGGCTCCTCGGTTGCGCGTTTTCGGAATGGAGATGGCCATGAACCAGTTACTCGGTGGGTCCCCATCTACTTGCAGGCGCGCGGCTATGGTCGCCTGTGGTCTGCTTCTGGCGGGCGGCTCCGCGCGGGTTCTGGCGGACGACCACGGGGCGGCGCGGTTCAGGGGCACGGGGCGTGCCGACCCGATCCGGGTCGAGAACGTGACATGCAGACCGTCAGGCGTTGAGGGCGCGGGCGCCGTCACGTTCGACCTCGCCTGGGATCACTCCTGGCGGGCGGTGTGGGAGGTGGCCCCGGAGCAGCATGGCGGGGACGGCACGCTCAAGCTCGAGAACTGGGACGCGGCTTGGGTGTTCGTGAAGTTCCGCAAGCCCGGCGCCGACGGCTGGTCGCACGCGACGCTCTCGGCGAACGAAGCCGACCATGGAACTCCGGCCGGAGCGGCGCTGGATGTCGGCTTGACCGACGACGGCAAACGCGGCCTCGGGGTGTTCGTATTCCGCAACGCCCCCGGCCATGGCCCGAACAACTGGAAGGGCGTGACGTTGCGCTGGCTGCACGGCGCGGACGGAGTGCCCAAGCTGGACAGGGTATTCGTTGCAGTTGATCGCGAGCTGCGCGTGCGGCGCGGCGCGATGCCCGAACTCCAGCACGGCCTCGGTAATGCCTCCGTTCCGGACGATCTAGTGTTGGGCAAGCCGCCCGACGCGCCGGCAGAACCGGTACCCAAAGACCGCTTGGAGGTCCGGGTGTTCGCCATCCAAATGGTCTATGTGCCGCAGTGTACGTTCTGGCTCGGTGATGGATCGACAAGTCACGTTGCCGGCCAATTCTCGGCCGGCGACACCACCGAGCCTTTCCAGATGGAAAGCGAGAGGGCGCTGACGCTTGGCGGCACGAGCCGGGAGAACCTGGGCAACCGCGATGGGATCGGGGTTCGCCGGCCGGAGGATTTCAGCAGCGCCGGGACGCAAACCCTTCCTGCACCGTTTCCCAAGGGCTACGGGGCGTTCTACTGCATGAAGCACGAGCTGACGCAAGGGGAGTATGTGGCGTTCCTCAACACGCTCAGTTCCGGCCGCCAGGGCGAGTTCTCGCTGGCCGGGATGCCGCTCCAGCGATGTGGGATCAGGGGAGCGGCGCCGACAAGACAGCCTCCCGCCGCGAAGCCCGCGGTGCCGACGGTGTTCGAGACCGCCACGCCGTTCTTGCCGTGTGCCTATATCGGGTGGACCGACGCCACGGCTTACTCAGCATGGGCGGGGCTGCGGCCGATGACCGAACTGGAATTCGAGAAGGCCTGTCGCGGGCCGCTCAAGCCCGTACCGGACGAGTACGCCTGGTCAACCACCGGGATCGTTGGAGGCATCAACACGCCCACAGTCAAGTATCAGCCTGTGGACAGGTACACGCTGAAGAACGCGGGTCAGCCCGACGAACGCGTGGCCTGGAAAGGGGATTACGGGCCGGACGCGACGCGCGGCAACGCGATCTGGGACGGGTCGGCCAGACCCATCGGCGGTCCGGTGCGCGCGGGGATCTTCGCGACGCCCAGCAGTGGACGGGTTGCGGCAGGCGCCTCGTACTGGGGGATCATGGAACTGAGCGGCAGCCTGGCGGAGAGTGCGGTGACCGTGGGTTGCGACGCCGGGCGCCGTTTCGCGGGCACGCATGGGGACGGGACGCTGTCCAGGCCCGGAGACTGGCGTTTCTGGGGCGAAGGCGTAGGCTTCGGGACGCGTGGTGGACCTGGATGGGGCAAGCCCAGTACGGCCAGAACCGGCAATCCCCTGGCTCTGCGCACGTCGCATCGCAGGGATGTGAGATTCGCATTCTTGAACAGACACCCTCTTCGAGGTCATCAGTACTACAAGGGTTTTCGCGGCGTGCGTACGGCGGCCGCGGGTCGTGTACCGTTCGGTCCGACGCCGGATGAGAGCGCTGGCGCGGAGCGAATGTTCAACGATAGACTGCGCATCAGGAACGTGGAACTCATCCCGCGCCACGCAGAGACCGCGGCCGTGCGCTTCGATATCGCCTGGGATGAGTCCTGGCGCAACGCCATTAACCATGACGCGGCCTGGGTCTTCTTCAAGGTGCGGGCCGAGGGGACCGGCAAATGGCAGCACGTAAGGCTGGCCGCGGACAAGGTGCTGAACCCCACGCGCTACGGCCATGGGGAAGGCACGCCGGTTGACCTCATCGTGCCGGCCGGCGACGACGGGTTCACCGGGATGTTCGTGCGGCGTGCGGCGGACGGCAAGGGCGCTCTGTCGGCGCGCGGCGTCACGGCCGTCTGGGACTTCACGGCCAACGAGGGCATCACGAAGGACACGAAGGTCAGCGTGCAGGCGTTCGGGATCGAGATGGTGTATGTGGCCGAGGGCCCGTTCTCCCTGGGCTCGGGCGGGACGGAGCCGAACCACTTCTACAAGTACACCGACGGCAGCCAGAACACCCTGCCGTACCGGGTGACGGGTCCCGGGGCGATCCCGACCGGGCCGCAGGAAGGCCGGCTCTGGGCGACGGGCGCCGAGCCGGACGGGTCGGACGGCGGCGAGATCCCGGCAGCCTTCCCCAACGGCTATCGCGCCTTCTACTGCATGAAGGACTCGGTCTCGCAGGGGCAGTTCCACGGTTTCCTGAGCATGCATCCCGAGGTCGAAGCCAGGCCGGTATTCCGCAGAACGGGACGCTACCCGGTCAGGGAACCGGGATGGGAGGGAAGCATGGGGTTTGCGGCATGGGCGGGCCTGCGGCCGATGACGGAACTGGAGTTCGAGAAGGCCTGCCGCGGGCCGCGCGAGCCCGTGCCGAACGAGGCTCGCCCCTCATACTGGGGCATCCGGGAATTGAACGATGGGGGCGCGATTGAGTGTGCGATATCGGCGGGCCATGCCGCGCGCGGTCTCGGCTTCACGGGGACGCACGGCCGCGGCGTCTTGCCCCAGCCCGCAGACTGGCCGGGACTGGGGAATCGCGGCGCCGGACGCAGCGTCCGGATCGGGGGACACCATGGCTTTGTCCGCACGTCAGACCGCCAATGCATTCAGTTCCGAGCGTACGGGATGGAAGGCCAGATCGGCTTTCGCTGCGTGCGCACGGCGCCCCCTGAGGCTGGGCAAGGCCCGCCGCCTGACGCCGGCGGCAACAAAGCCCCGCGCAATCTCTTTACCCTGGAGTTGGACCCGCTTCCCGATCTGCGCGGGCCTGACATCAGCATCTTCTATCTCTCGGGCCGTTTCCGCAACGGCGGCGACAAAGCGCTCCACGTCGAACTGACCTCGCCCCTGCCCGACGCA
>CBFCZU010000311.1:0-3920 GCA_965602635.1 uncultured Planctomycetales bacterium
GTTGGAGAGTACAGCTGTGATCGACACATCCGCCTGACCCTTGTTCGCCAGCTGCGTTTCCACGAGGACGGCTTGGCCGATTACTCCGCCGGCCCCTTCCGCGGCCAGGGTGCAGGTCTTGCTGTCCTTGTCCAGCGTGACGGCATGGCGATTGACGGTGACGGCGGCCGTCACGGGCAGCTTCCGGTCCAGGGAGGCAAAATCGAAGGCTAGCGGCGGGCCCTGGATGGCCACCTCGAGGAACTGCTTGGCGCCCGCCCGCGGCGGGGCGGCCTCCGGCTGGCCGGCCGGGCGGATGCCCAAGGCCATCGTGTACCGCTCGGCCTCGTCCCCCGCGCCCTTCGCGGGGAGGTTGAGGCCCAGGTGCAGCCAGTCGCTGCCGCCGTATTCGTTGTCGCGGGGGTTGGCGATGTACTCGGCCAGGCTGAAACAGACTGCCCGCGGGGCGATTTCCTTGTGCCCCCGTACGTACCGGGCCACCGCCTCGGCCGTCTGGAGCGGCGTCTGGATGACGTTCCTCACCGGTATGTGGGCGCCCGGCGCGGCCAGGAACTCCTCTGGCGTCGTCCACTTGAAGAGCTTGGGCATCCTCGGCGGCTCGGCGCCGTAGGACGGCGCGCCGAAGAAGCCGCAAGCAACGCGGTAGATCTTGCCGGGCTGGATGTCGGCCACCGTGAGGGTCTTGCCCGCCTCGAACGCGGGCTCTGTCTTGTCGGCGAGCAAGCTCCAGGCGGCCGGCCCGCCGCGCCGGCCGGTCAGTTCCGACCCCTTCATCTCGCCGACGCACACGTATTCGGGGAGCTGGTCCTGCGTGGCCACGTCCTGCATCGTCACGGGGCCGGCGGCGAGGCCGTTGTTCCAGCGGTTCCAGGGGGGCGTGTGTGCCCAGACGATGCCGATGTCGGCGCCCGTGGCCTCGCGCAGGGCGTCGGCCCGCAGGCGCAGGATCTGGAGATAATCGAAGGGTTTCTCGGCCTCGCCGAGGGCTGGGCGCTCGTCGGCCTTCCAGTCCGGACCGAGCATCACGTAGCGCGACAGGAAGGCCGCGCTGTCGAGCGCGGCGCCGAACCTCGGTCGGTTGTTCGGAATGCCGCAGACCACGGCGTCGCCGGTGCGGAACTCCCGCTGGCCGGTGAGACCCAGGTATCCGTGCTTCGCGAACGCCGCCGCGTCGTTGAAGGCATACACGATCACATACTTCTTCGGGTTCAGCGGATTAGGGTGCAGCAGCGCGATGCAGTGGGTAGGCTGATCATAGACGGTCGAGCCGATGGTAAACTTGCCCTTCTCTAACTTGACCGGCAGGTCGGCGGCGAGCCGTGCGGTCAGTTCGTTCACATCCGGCCCGCCATAGAGGTACAGGTTCTGGCCGGCCAGGTCGGCGTCGCTCACGTCGGTGTCGGCCTTGGCGTCCGGCGGGAACCATCTCCCCAGCAGCTTGGCCGTCACCTCGTCGGCGGCTGTTCCCTTTACGGCCAGCCACCCTCTTTCGGGAACGACCTGGCCCTCCTTGCCGGTGCTGGACCGGCGATAGGAGCCGGCGTCCATGACGGCAGAGATCTCGTCGAGCATGTCGGCCGACTTGGCGAACCTGCCTTCCGGCGGCTTCGCCAGCACCACGTCGATCCGCTCCTTGAAGGGCCCGACGTAGGACTCCTTGCCGTCGGTCACGATGGTGACGTTCTTCGCGGCGTCCAGGAGCTTGTTTGAGAGCGCGAGGTGATAGGCCCCCAGGTTCCATGTTTTTACCTCAATCCGGTTGCCGTCCCTGACCTCGGCATCGATCTGCCCGGCAAGGAGCGGGTCGGCCAGGCGGTCGAGATAGACCCAGTAGGCCCGGTTCCACAGCAGGTTCCATGTGGCGTACCGCACGCGCTTGGGCCAGAGGTCTCGCTTCTTGTATGCGGCCCAGTCGAGGATGTACTTCAGCTCCTCGAAGTCTTCATAGGGCAGGTAGGAGTGGCCATGCTGCCCCCAGACGCACGAAACGTCGGATCCCCAGCCGCGTAGGGCCTGCCAGCGGGCGAACTGAAGGTTGTTGTAGCCCCCGTCCCCCCAGCCGTCGACGGTCAGGACGGGGAGGTTCGCCAGCGCGACGTTCTCGACGTTCGTGTATTGCCAGTTGGCGCAGTTCGGGGCGATCCCCGCCACGAGGTGCGGGTAGTGGGCCGCCAGCATGATCGCGGTGAACCCGCCGTCCGACCATCCGCTCAGGAACACGCGGTCGGGATCGACGGCGAAGTCGCGGCTCAAGGCCGCAGAAAACTCTTTGGCCTCGACCCCGCCGCCGTAGCGGCCCTTGATCTGGATGTCGAGGCTGCTCCAGGCGTGGAACGTGTCGGTCTGATTGGCGACCGCCTCGTCCGGCCGGTAGCCGCCAGCGGCCTTGCCGTCCTTGTTGTGGATGCCGCCGCCGCACTTGTAGTAGAGGAAGAGCTGGTACGACTTCGCCGGGTCGTAGCCGGGCGGCACATGGACCCACGTGGCCTCGATCCGCCGCATCGTCGCCGACCAGTACGGGTAGCCCAGGCCGTTGCCGGCGTACCGCACCAAAGGCTCCTTGCCCGCCACAAGGTCCTCGATCATGTCCCGGAGGAACCCGATGGCGGTCCGCGTCCGCCAGTCGAAGCCGCTGGCGCGGCGAAGCATCTCGGCCTTGTCCTTGATCCTCTGGAGGTAGCGTTTCGTGCGTTCGTCGCCCAGGTTCAGTTTGGCCAGGAGCTGGCGGCACTCTTGCGTGTCGGCGGACCAGGCGTCACTCTTGCCTTCCGCCGAGAGCCACCGGGCCGGGGAGTCGGTCGCACTGGTCGGGCCAGCCGCCTGCGCCGCTGCGGAGACCCACGCGACCACGAGCAGCCCGAGGACGGTCGCAGTCCTTTCACGCCATCGCCATGGGATCATCGGATTGCCCTCCCGTGCAGACGAGGGTTGTCTACGGCGCTACCGACAGCTTCACGAACTTCATCTTCGGGACATCCCTCTGCTGCACGTCCACCGTGTACTCGAAGGGGAACCGGTCGACGGTCCGAACGAGGGACTGCTCATTCTCCGCGTCCAGCCAGGCGTACTCGAGCGTCAACTTGTTGCGGGCGAGGTCGGTGCCCTCGGCCGCCGTAAGGCTGACGGTGTTCTTCCCGGGCATGAGGTAGGGGAGGGCGTACCTGTTATTCATGATGACGGTCGTGTACATCATCAGCGAAAGTGGCACAATCAGGCCTTCGGCGCAAGGGAGGGTTTTTCGGCCCGGTTGGTCTCCCTCGGCCTGGGCGTTCCCGTGTTCCGACGCCGGCGACGCGCCAGCGTCTTCGCTTTCAACTTCTCCTGACGGTTCAAGATGCCTTCCCGTCGGCCGTAGTATACATCGTCCGGCGTCACGTTGCCAAGGCCCTCGTGGTACCGGTCGGTGTTGTACCACGCCACGAAGCGCCCGATCTCGGCCTTCATCTACCCCGGCGTCTCCCACACGATCAAGTTCGCCCCCCTCCTTGCACGACCGGTGATAATGCGGGTGGACCTGCTGGCGGCGCGCCAGAATTGGCTGGATGAAGCGCAGTCGCCGGAAGATCGGAAGAAGCGGGAGGAGTCGGGCTTCCTTGCCTATCGTGACTTGTCTGGTCGCGTGGCGGATTTTCATGCGCTGCGGCACACCTACGTGAGCCGACTGGTCTGTTCTGGAGCCAACGTGAAGGTCGCACAGGAACTGGCGCGCCACTCGACACCGCTGCTGACCCTCGGTCGTTACGCGCACGTGGAAATCCTGGACCAGACGAAGGCCCTGGACGCCCTTCCTGACATTGAACAGACGCAGCCGCATCAGGAGGCGGTGAAGGCAACTGGCACCGACGACGCCAGCCCGGCTGCCGGCGACCCACCTCAGGCGCGCAGCGCATTTGCAGCGCGCAGGTTGCCCGGGGCGTCAG
>CBFCZU010000312.1:0-3903 GCA_965602635.1 uncultured Planctomycetales bacterium
CGTGGATCCAGTCGCACAGCCGCTTGTAGTGCGGCTTGATCATCTCGGCGAACAGCTCCGGCGAGATCAGCTCGCCGCGCTGGGTGCCGGCGTCGTCGGAGCCGACCCCCCACGCGACGCAGCGGTCGCCGACGGCCTGGCTGTAAAGCTCCAGGCGCTTGATCGCCGAGTCAACGTACCGGCCCATCATCTCGTGGGCGGTTGGCTTGTCGGTCAGCAGCATCGTCAGCCAGGCGTCGAGCGAGCCCTGGGTGATGTTCTCTGCCAGCAGGGCGCTGAGCCCGACCAGCGACAGGGCGGCGCCCCAGCCCAGGACGGCCTTGTCGGTGTTCTCGTCAAAGTGCCTGGCGAGGTCGCTGATGTCCTGGAGCTGCTCGTCCGGCACGTCGGCGGCGGGTCGGAAGGCGTCGGGGTCGATCTGCCCGGCCATGGTGGGGCGGAGGAAGTCGAAGTAGAACCCGCCGGCGGGCATGCGTGCGTAGGGCCTGTCCGCGGCGTCGCGCAGCAGCCAGTCGCCGTTAGGCGCGACGGCGATGTTCGTCCCGGGCGGGAAGAAGACCTCCGTGTCGGGGAAGGGCTTTTTGAGCACGCCGCCGGCGGTGTCGGCCAGTTGCCAGCCCGCGGTCGTCACGTCCAGCGGGACAACGTCCAGGTGCAGGGCGTCCTGGACGGCCGGCTCAACCTCCGCCAGGATCTGCATCGCGTCGATTACCTTCGTGGGCGAGTCGATCCCCAGCCGCCGCTTGAGGGCGGCGTACACCGGCGAGGCGATCCCCGAGGCGCGCATCGCGCCCAACTCGATCGGCAGGCGATCGGGCCTCTCGAAGTTCAGCGCCTTGAGCACTCTCTCGCGCGAAGTCACGCCAGGCCTTCCCTCTTGAGCGCGCCGCCCGCGAGGCTTACGCGGTATAGGTGCTGGCGGTGGTGTCGCCGCCGGTGCCGGTCCAGTTCGTGTGGAAGAACTCGCCGCGCGGCCGGTCCACGCGTTCGTAGGTGTGGGCGCCGAAATAGTCCCGCTGTGCCTGGAGCAGGTTCGCCGGCAGCCGGGCGGAGCGGTAGCCGTCGTAGAACGCCAGGGCCGACGCCATCGCCGGGGTCGGCACGCCCAGCCTGACGGCCTGGACGATCACCCGCCGCCAGGCGGTCTGCGCCTTGCGAACCGCCGAGCGGAAGTAGGGCACCAGCAGCAGGTTGGCCGGGGCCTTGGGCTTGCTGAAGGCGTCCCTGATACGCCCCAGGAACTGGCTGCGGATGATGCACCCGCCGCGCCACATCAGCGCGATCCCGCCGTAGTTGAGGTTCCAGCCGTACTCCTCGGCCGCCGCCGCCAGCAGCATGAACCCCTGCGCGTAGGAGCATATCTTGGATGCGTAGAGGGCCTGGCGCACGTCCTCGACGAACTTTGCCCGGTCGCCCTTGAATGCGCGCTTGGGTCCGCGGAGCTTCTCGGCCGCGGCGACGCGCTGCTCCTTCATGGCCGACAGGCACCGGGAGAATACGGCCTCGCCGATCAGCGTCACCGGCACGCCCATATCCGCCGCCGAGATCACCGTCCACTTGCCGGTGCCTTTCTGCCCGGCCGTATCGAGGATCACGTCCACCAGCGGCTTGCCCGTCTCCGGGTCGGTTTTGGAGAGGATCTCGCTGGTGATCTCGATGAGGTAGCTGTCCAGCTCGCCCTTGTTCCACTCGGCGAAGGCGGCGCTCATCTCCGCGGGCGCCATGCCGGCGATGGCCATCAGCGAGTACGCCTCGCAGATGAGCTGCATGTCGCCGTACTCGATGCCGTTGTGGGTCATCTTGACGAAGTGCCCCGCGCCGTTCTCGCCGACCCAGTCGCAGCAGGGCGTGCCGTCGTCCACCTTCGCGGAGATGGCCTGGAAGATCTCCTTGACGTGCGGCCAGGCCTCGGGCGAGCCGCCGGGCATGATGCTCGGCCCGTGGCGGGCGCCCTCCTCGCCCCCGGAGACGCCCGTGCCGATGTACAGCTTGCCTCGGCTCTCCAGCAGCTCGGTCCGGCGGATCGTGTCGTTATAGTTGCTGTTGCCGCCGTCGATGACGATGTCGCCGTCGTCCAGGTGCGGCAGGATCTTCCCGATGAAGTCGTCCACCGCGGCCCCGGCCTTGACCATGAGCATCACGCGCCCGGGGCGCTTCAGGGCGGCGATGAGCTCCCCCAGGCTGTGGCAGCCGATGATGGTGTCACGCCCGGCCGCCGGCCCGGCCAGGAAGTCGTCCACCTTGCTCACCGTCCGGTTGTACACCGCCACCGTGAAGCCGTGGTCGTTCATGTTCAGCACGAGGTTCTGGCCCATTACGGCCATGCCTATCACCCCGATGTCGGCCTGTGCTTGCGGCGCCTGAGACATTGTCGCGGCTCCTTGTCGTAAGGTTATGTTTCAGCCGGCGCATCCTATCACCCCCGTTGCGGATTTCAAGCTTCCTCGAGCGGGCTTGATATCCGCTCGCCGCGCTGGTGAAATGTCGCCCACGGTTTCGTTCGACAAAGCCACCAGAAAGGCCCCGCCGCAATGCACGGATGTGCCGCCGCAAGCTCGAGTTTGGCCCTGGCCGGGAGGGGCCTGGACGCGCCCTGCGTCCTCGCGCTGGCCGCCGCCGTCGCCCTGGCGGCCGTGGGGTTGCTGAAGATGCGCATCTCGCTCGCCGGCCTGCGAAGGGTCTTCGTCGCCGCCAGCCTGATCTGCTTCGCCGGCCTGACGGCCGTCGCCCTCGCCAGGTTCGAGCTGTACCGCCAGGCCTTCCAGGAAGACGACCTCATGGAATGGCTGGCCGCGGCGTTCCTGCTGGCCGCGTGGGTCATCGGCGCCGTCGCGGTCGTGCGCGGGGCGGTCCGCCGCCAGCCGGCGCCGCTGGCGATGTTCCTCGCCTCCGGATACTTCATCGCGTTCTGGCGCGAGCTGGAGTTCGGGGGATCATTCTTCGGCGAGAAGGTCTGGCACAAGCGCAACCTGCTCATACCGCGGGCGTACTTCGACCCGTCGCACTTCCGGCAGTACGTCCACAAGCTCGCGGTGCCCAGGTCGCCCGAGACGCTCTACGCCGTCCACCTGGTGACCTCGCTGGTGCTGGCGGCCCTGACGGCCGTGGCCGTGACGTACCTGCTGCGGCACCGCCGCCTCCTTGCCCGGCAGCTCCGCGCCCTGCCCGCCGCCGCCCACGGGCGATACTTCCTGCTGGGCCTGGGCCTGTACCTCGGCGCGCACGCCCTCGGCAAGGTCATCAACTACGTCAAGACGGCCACTCCCTGGCTGCGCGGCTTCGCCCACCGCCTCCTCGAAGAGCCCCTCGAGTTCTGGGCGGCAATGGCGCTGCTGTTCTCGATGCTCGCATTGTGGACGGCCTCGCGCGGCGACGGACAGGAGAAGATTCCGAAATGAACCACTTTCGCCTCTGTGCCCTCTGTGGTTCGCTGCTGGCCATCGGCGGGTGCGAGATAGACACGAAGGTCGCGTCGGTGGCCGAGCTTCACCAGGCCGTCCGCGCCGCTCGCAGCGGCGACGTGATCGTCATCGCCCGCGGCACCTACCGCCTGCGCCGCCCGCTGCGGATGATGGTGCCCGACGTCACGCTCTGCGGCGCCACGGGCGACCGCGACGAGGTGGTGCTGGTCGGCGGGGGGATGAACGTCCCCGCCCGCGCCCGCGAGGGCATAATGATCGAGGCCGACGACGTCACCATCCGCGACCTGACGATCCGCGACTTCTACAAGTACGGCCTGCACATCCGGGCCGAGAGCGACGCCGACCGGACGGTCATCTCCAACGTCAAGACGGTCAACATCGGCGAGCGGCACGTCAAGGGCTCGCGCGGCCAGGGCGACTTCTGGGCCGACGGCGTCGTCATCGAGCGGCTGCACATGCTCCAGACCGAGAAGCGCAAGCG
>CBFCZU010000313.1:0-3848 GCA_965602635.1 uncultured Planctomycetales bacterium
GCGTCGCTCACGCTGGCGGACGGGCACGGCCTGCGCGTGCCGTGGGCGGGCAGCGACTGGAGGGCGAGGGACCTCTGCCCGAACATGCTGCTATACTGGCGGATGCTGGCCCACGGGTGCGAGACGCGAGCCGCCTGCTTCGACTTCGGCCGCAGCACGCGCGACGAGGGGACGTACCGGTTCAAGCGGCAATGGGGCGCCGAACCCGTGCCGCTGTACTGGCACTACCTGCTGCCCGAGGGCGCGGAGATGCCGGAGCTTCGGCCCGACAGCAGGAAGTACCGGTTCATGGTCGCCTGCTGGCGGAAGCTGCCGGTCTGGATGGCCCGCGCGATCGGGCCGAGGATCATCGCGAAGCTGTCGTAGGCTGCAACTGCTTGGGCCCGGCTCCCCGCACTTGGGGAGAAATGACGGAGCGATCTTGGAAGCGTTCGGCACGTCGGATAGCCCGCAGCGGGAGTTGGGTCCGGCAGGGCAGCCCTCGCCGCCGGGGCGGCCCTCACGAGTCAGGCGCATCTACGGCGTGCTGCTCGTCTGCTGGCTGTTGGCAGCCGTCTACGGGAACCTCGTGCCCCTAAGGCCGCGCTGGGTATCCCTGCACCAAGGCGTCGAGGAGTTCCGACAGATACGCTACTACCGCCACGACGTGCAATCGCGAGCCGACTTGGTGGCCAACTTCCTGTTGTTCTTGCCGCTCACGTTTTTCGCGATGGGCGCACTGGCGAGCCGGCGCGGCATCGCCGCGAGTGCCTTCCTGGCGATCCTCGCAGTGGTCGGGGCGTGCGCGCTGGCGGTGGCCATCGAGTTCGCCCAGATCTTCTTCCGCCAGCGAACGGTCTCCAGGAACGACATCTACGCCGAGGCGATCGGCGGGTTGGCGGGCGTTGCCCTCTGGGCCTCCCTCGGGAACAGGATCACGCGTTGGCTTGGCGGCCTTCGGGCACGGCGGAGCAAGAGCGAGCTGGCCGTCGGCATTCTCGGCGTCTATGCCGTCCTGCTGGTTCTCTACCAGCTCTTCCCGTTCGACCTGACGCTCAACCTGGCCGAGATGCGCCACGAGCTGAAGGGCGCCAAGCCGACGTTCTTCACCTACGGCGACCCGTTGTTCGTGGCGGCATATGGTGTCACCTGGAAGGTGGCCGTCATGGTGCCCATCGGCTTCGCCCTGGCGCTGCGGCGCGGACGGGCGATGGTCGCGGGGGTCAGCATTGCCGTCCTCCAGGCGGCGGCCTTGGCCGGCACCGTGGAACTTGGGCAATGCGTCATCTTCTCTCGCAGCGCGAGCTTGGCTGACTTCGGACTGGGGGCGGGCGGCGGACTCCTCGGCGCCGCCGCTGCCTTCCTGGTCGGTCCGAAGGCTCCCACCCCTGTCCTGGAGTCGGCGGGTTGGGCGAGCAACGGCGGCTGGATCAAGGCCGCCGCGTCGCTGGGCGCCGTCGCCGCGCTGGTGTGGGAGAAATGGCGGCCGTTCGAGTTCGCTTGGCCGGAGCGGGGCTTGGCCGCGATGCAGAAGATGGTCCAACTCGCGCCCTTCACCCGGCTCTATTGGCTGGGCGAGTACCGCGGGCTGACGCGCGCCGTCCGGGAGTTGACGTGGTTCTTCCTGCTGGGGCTTCTCCTGGGTCGGCTGTTGGGTGCACGCCGCAGACGCGGCCGTGTGCTCGCGGGCGCGATCGTGTTGGTCCTTGCGGCGGTGCTTGAGCTCGGGAAGGTCTACCTGCCGGCCCGGCGCGACGACCTGACGATCGTGCTCATCAACGTCCTGGGCGGGATCGCCGGCGTATGGTTGGCAGAGCGGTTCGTGAGCGTCTTCCTTCGTGCGGATCGCTCGGGTGCCGAACCGGCAGGCAGCGGCGCCGTCTGATCCATCTACCGCCGGTGCGGCGCGGAGCCCTCGTTGCCGGGCGAACGGTACAGCACAAGGCCCACGGCCACCCCGACCAGGCCGACGACCACGTCGGTGCTTGTGGCCATGCGAGACTGAACCAGCGCCTGGAGTATCTCCAGGCCGAGAACGCAACCGCCTGCGTACAGGAAAGCCCTCCATCTCCTCGCACGCGGCTTGCCGGCGAGGATCGCCGCCAAAGCGCCCACCGGCACGAAGGCTGCCATCCGCAGCAGCAGCGCCGGCAGCGACCCGACCGCAAAGTCTGCAAACGGTACCAGGTGGACCAACCCGCGGTAATACCGACGGTAGAGCCGTCCCACACTGATCGACATATCCATCGGGAACAATTCTACCATCGCGAGAACGGCAGCGTGGAGCCCGAGGACCCAAGTCCACCACGGACTGCCCGCCGGCCGGGGCAGCGCCGCGCGAAGCCGGCGCGCGGTCGCCGGTCCGAACGCCAGCCAGCCCAACAGCCCGATGGCGCTGCCGATGGCCTGCGCAATGATGTCGTGAACCGACGAGATACGATGGAAGAAGAGCTGGCTGAACTCCAGCGCCGCACTGAAGGCCAGCGCGATCAGGAAGACCGCCGGCGCCCTGAGCCAGTTGCCCGGCCGCGTGTTCTCTCGTGACCATGCGCCCAGAGCCGCGAAGGTCAACGGGATGAACATGGCGGTGTTGGTCACGACGTCCGCCAGACCCCATTGGGCTTCCACCAGGACCCCGGAATGCCAGAACGCGTCCCAAGCGCGGCCAAAGGGCACGGGGTGGAAATCGAAAGGGATCAGGCTCCCATAGACCAGGAAGGCGCCGTAGGCGATGGCGAACAGCAAGTGGCCGCGTCCGGGGCGACCGGGACATGTGACCTGCGGTGCGGTCTCCGAGCCCGGCGCCAAGCCGCCTTGCGCTCTCCTCGGCCGCAGCAAGAGCCCCGCCAGGCCGCCGAGGGCCAGCATCAGCACGCCGGCAAGCTGCACAATGCACCAGCGGAAGAACAGCACCCCCCAGGGCATGGCGGTGGCGCGATCCGGGCCGAGGAGGAAGCGGATTGCGGGGAAGACCGACCCGTACTTGTGCACGTGGGGGTTGAGGCCGAGGTACAGCAGCCCCCAGCCGGGCAAGACCAGCAGGCCTGTGGCGATGAGAGCGGCGATCTTCCTGCCAGGGCCCCGGCCGGCCAGCACGCAGCTCAGGGCCGCCACGTTCAGTGACAGCAACACGACCAGGCCCAACAGGGCCAGCGGCCCGACGAGCTTGAACGGCTCGGTGCGGACCAGTTCCGTGAGGTTGTCGGTGGAGGCCCACTCCCCCACGACCAGCCCGCCAAGGGCCAGCCAAGGCAGGGCGCTGAGAGCCGCCCACGCGGCCCGCCGCAGCCCGGCCCTCCAGCCCAGCCGCACAGCGCCCCCGACGCTCACGCCAGCCACGATCAGCGGAACGGTCACGACTGCCTGAAGCGCCAGGAAGCGGCCCATCATCTCCCAATCGCCGCCCCAGCGCAGTGCCTGCCAGCCCAGGATGTCGTACAGGCTCTCGCGGGTTACGGAGAAGCGGAGCGGAACCCAGCTTCCCAGGCCGATCAGGGCTGTCCAGACCGGCAGGGCGATGAGCCATCGCGGACGGGTGATCAGGAAATGCGCCACCCATGCCGGCGCGAACCCCGCCCACACCAGCAGCATCGAGAATGCGAGCATGTATCCGCGCCGGTGCTCGACGGGAAACAGCTCGCGGACGTTGTAGGGAAGTTGCGGCACGCGGAGCAGCACACTCAGGCCCGCGTAGGCCAGCAGGATACCCAGTGCGGCCAGGAGGACCGCCTTCACCGGGCGCAGAGACGCGCCGCTCGCATCGTCCTTATCCCTGTGCGGACTCACGCCTACATCATACCGGCTCGCAGGCTCTTACAGCAGGGCCGTGCTGAAGTAGCGCTCGGCGCGGTCGGGCAGGACGGTGGCGA
>CBFCZU010000314.1:0-3797 GCA_965602635.1 uncultured Planctomycetales bacterium
GCCCGCTCCAGGACGTTCTGAAGCTCCCGCACGTTGCCCGGGAAGTCGTGCCGGGCCAGCGCGGCCATGGCCTCGGGGGCGACCGCCGGCGGGGCCATCTTCAGCTCGCCCGCCAGCTCCCCGACGAAGTGCTCGACCAGAATGGGTATGTCGCCGCGCCGCTCGCGCAGGGGCGGCATGGTCACGGGGAAGACGTTCAGCCGGTAGAACAGGTCGTCGCGGAAGCGGCCGGCCTTCATTTCCGCGGTCAGGTCGCGGTTGGAGGCGGCGATCACCCGCACGTCGGTGGCCACCACGCGTACGCCGCCCAGCGGCATTATCTCCCTGTCATCGAGGACGCGGAGGAGCTTGACCTGGATCTCGGGCGGGGCCTCGGCGATCTCGTCGAGGAAGATCGTCCCGCCGCTGGCCAGCTCGAACCGCCCGAGCTTCTTTGCGGCGGCGCCGGTGAAGGCCCCTGCCTCGTGGCCGAACAGCTCGCTCTCCATGAGCGACTCGGGCAGGGCGGCGCAGTTGACGGGTATGAACGGCCTCTCGGCCCGGCCTGAGCTGGTGTGGACCATGCGGGCGGCGAGTTCCTTGCCGGTGCCCGTCTCGCCCAGCAGCAGGACGGTGCTGGTGGTGGGCGCCACGCGGGCGATTAGGTCCTTGACCTTCCGCATGGGCGGGCTGTCGCCGACCATCAGCCCGTCGCCGCGGAGCACCTGCCGCAGGCCGCGGTTCTCACGCTCGAGCCGGTCGTGAAGCTCGGCGTTGGCGGCGGCGATGGCCGCAAGGTTGGCGAATATCCGGCACAGCTCGAGGTCCGTCTCGCCGAAGCGGGGCGAGCCGAGCGGGTTGAGCACCTCGACCACGCCCAGCTTGCCGCCCTTGTGGATCAGCGGGGCGGCGATGAGGCTTCGCGTCGTCCGGGCCGTCAGCTCGTCGATCTCCTTGTAGTGGGCCTTGTCCCGGCTGACGTCGTTGACGATCACCGCCTGGCCGCTGGCGAGCACCTTGCCGGAGATGCCCACGCCGGCGTCGTACTCCACGCCGATGAGGCGCTTGGCCATGTCGCCGACCGCCGCCTTGAAGATCTGCTTGCCGCGGATGCGGTCGAGCATGATGACGCTGGCCTGCTCGGCGTTCATCACGGCCGCGGCGGCGCGGGTGATGGCCGAGAGCGTCTCGTCGAGCCCGCGGGCGGAGTTGATCGCCGCCGAGGCGTCAACCAGCGCCGAAAGCGCAGCCGCCGAAAGGTCCCCGCTCGGGTACATGCCTGATCACCTCACTCGCCAGATTCCGAACGCGGAGACTATCTTAGCTGGGCGTCGCGCCCGTCAAGAAAGAATTCCCTCCGGCCGTGGCGAGGCGATATGCTGAACGCTACTGCGCGGCGGAATGCTCGTCGATACCCATGGAGGCAGGAGCGGCTTGCAGCTAGGTCCATTGACATTCGGCCCGCTTGACGGCAGCACGCCGCTCGATGTGACCGAGCCGGTGCTGGAGTCCGACCGCCTGCCGCGCGGATTCGACGGCTTCCGCCTGGCGGTGGTGGCCGACCTGCACCTGGGGCACTTTGTCCGGGCGTCCTTCGCCCGCCGCGTGCTGGAGGCCGTCGCCGAGAACAGGCCCGAGCTGCTGCTGCTCTGCGGCGACCTGGTGGACCGCCCCCGCCACTTCGCCCACCGCCTGGCGGCGATGCTCGCCGAGCTGTGCGGCGACATACCCACTTACGCCATCCTGGGCAATCACGATTACTACACGGGCGCGCGGCGCCTGCGCCGGATCATCGGCGCCGCCGGCGTGGACGTGCTGGTCAACGAGCACCGGCTGATCCGGTGCGGCGGCGAGGAGGCGATCGCGCTGATCGGGCTGGACGACATCGAGTGCGGCTGGCCCGACGCCCGCGCCGCCTCGGCCGGCGTGCCGGAAGGGACCTTCGCCATCCTTGCGGCCCATGACCCGCTGCTGGCCGACGAGATCGCGCCGACCGAGAAGCCCGACCTGATGCTCGCCGGGCACACTCACGGCGGGCAGGTCTGCATCCTGGGCATTCCGCTGGCCAAGGGGATCCGGAACTGGCATTACGTGGCCGGGCTGAGCCACCGCCCGGGGTTTCCCCTGTACGTCAGCCGCGGGCTGGGAGCCACCGGGCTGCCGATACGTTTTCACTCCGTGTGCGAACTGCCGATAGTCACGCTGCGTAGTAAGGCCCAGTCATGAAAAGCCTGAAGTCCAGAAGGCGCGTGCGGCGAGGCTTGCTGACGGCCACGGGCTCGGCCGCGGTGGGCAACGCCGTCGGCGCCCTGGTGGCCGCGCTGCTCATCGAGCCGCGGTGGATCCACGTTACCCGCCCGACCGTGTGGCTGCCGGACCTGCCCGACGGCTGGGACGGGCTGCGCATCGCCCACCTGACCGACCTGCACCACGGGCGGATGGTCCGGCTCGGGCTCATTACCGAGGCCGTGCGGTTGGCCAACGCCGAGTCGCCCGACCTGGTCGTGCTCACCGGCGACTTCGTCAGCCGCCCCGGGGCGATCACGACCGCCCTGGCCAAGGCGCTGTCGAAGCTCCAGGCCCCGCTGGGGTCGTACGCCGTGCTGGGCAATCACGACCACTCGACGGACGCCGGCGGCGTGCGGGAGATGCTGGCGGCGGCCGGGATTCGACTGCTCGAAAACTCCCACGTCCTGTTGGCGCGCGGCGGCGACCTGCTGGCCGTGGCGGGCGTGGACGACCTGTGGTTCGGCGTGCCGCACCTGGCGTCGGCCTTGCGCGACGTGCCCCCGGAGGCCGGAAGGCTGCTGCTCTGCCACAATCCCGCCTACGCCCGGCGAATGCCGCCTGTCCCGCGGGTGGACCTGATGATCTCGGGTCACACGCACGGCGGGCAGGTGAGGCTGCCCATGCTGGGCCGGCGGGGACAACTGCTGCGGCTGCTCGCCCCGCAGGAAGGGCTCGTCCGCAGGCGCCGCTGCCCGGTGTACGTCTCGCGCGGGATCGGAATGGTCGGCCTGCCGGTCCGCTTCAACTGCCGCCCCGAACTGCCCATCATCACGCTCAAAGCTCAAAGCTGAAATGCGTCCGGGGCTTTCAGTTTTCAGTTTTCAGCTTTCAGTTTTCAGCTTTCCGCTTTCTCCCTCGTACGTTCCGTACTTGTGCGCGGCGTTGAAGTAGGCGCGGTAGTTGTCGATCAGGCGCGGCGCTAGCGGGTACTCTATCGGGGCCGAAGTCGGCAGCAGGCCGAACCCCCCGCCCGGGGCGGCGGCCCGGACGATCTCGCCCACGCGCGCGTCGATCTGCTCGGGGGTGAGCAGCTCAAGCTCCGACGCCTGTATCGCGCCCATCAGGTTCGTCTTGCCGCCAAGGCGCCGCTTGACCTCCTCGATGGACACGTCGGCGGTCACGGCCGGGAGAACCTCCAGCGGCTCGACGGCCGAGGGCGACAGCTCGGCGATCAGGTCGAGCACGTCCTTGAGGTGCCCGTGGCAGTGGAAGATCGAGAAGTTGCCCGACTCGTTGACGATGCGGAAGGGCTCGCGGTCGAAGTTGACCACCAGCTTCTCGAAGTACCTGTGCGGGTTGAGCAGCGGCGCGCCCGCGTACTCAGGCCCGCAGATTCGGAAGCACACGTCCTTCACCGTCGCGCACGCCTTCCGCAAGCCGGCGTTGAGCCGCTCGGCCGCCGACTCCAGCATGGCCAGGATCAGCCCTTCGTCATCGTGCAGCGTCATGACGAAGTTGTCGAAGTGGAACATTCCGCAGACGATGCACAGGGCGTCGCCCCCGCTGGTCAGGGCGAGCCCTTCGTCGCC
>CBFCZU010000315.1:0-3788 GCA_965602635.1 uncultured Planctomycetales bacterium
GCACGCGGAGGTTCATCGGCGTGGTGCTGTCGAACTCGATGGAGTCGTCGCCGCTCGCCTGGATGAGATTGTAGGCGATCTCGGAGGCGTCGGCAGGGGAGTCGGTGCCGTTACCTCGCGGCTGGAGGAGGTCGTTGGCCGAGTCGTAGATCCAGTTGTGTCGGCAGGCGGACCGCGGCCCGCCGTAGTTCATGAACACCGCCGCGAGGTTGCTGTGGTACAGACCGTTCCAGTACTTCGGGCACCATCGGAAGGCGGGGTGGCAACTGAACTCGCAATACTCGACCGTCAGGCCGCGAGAGGTGCGGTTGGCGCGTCCGATCGGGCGCTCTCCGGGGGATTCGTGCGCCGGCAGCCTCTCCTCGTCGGGCTGACAAACGCCCATGTGCGTACCGCTCATGGTGCAGTCGCGGACCGTCACCTCGTTGCCGTGGACGACCACCGCGGCCCCCACGCCCATGTGCAGCCGGAGGCCCTCGATGACCACGTGGTCGGCCTTCACGATGATGTTGGCTAGCGTCCTGGAGAACAGGTGCCCGGTGCCGGGGACCCAGAAGCCGGTGTCCGGGTTGCAGTAGGGCTCGCTGGCGAACTCTGGCTCGGCGGTCGAGTGGCCGCCGGGCCGGCTGATTTCGACGGCCGCGGTGTTCGGGTCGGCGCCGCCCTCCAAGCGGACGTAGACGAACCCGTCCTGCCAGGCGAAGCCCTCCGGCGCGCAGCGCTGGAGGGCATTCTTGTATAGGTTGGGGAACTGGAATTGCGTCAGGTGTGCGAGGTTACCGTAGTTGACGAGGTTCCGCCCGCCGGCCATCACCCACCACACGCGGTGCCCCACGGCGGCCTTGTACAGGTCGCCCTCGACGCGCTCGAAGTTCAGTTTCGCTTGGTCGGGCGGCACGGCGCCGCTGAGGGTCGCACCTCCGCCATGGGCGGCCCGCAGCGTGACGGGCTTGCCGGGTGTCCCGCTGCGCGTGATGACGACGTTCTGGTAGTACACGCCGTCGGCCAGGACGATTGTGTCGCCCGGCGCGGCCGCATCGAGCGCTTTCTGAACGTCGTCGGCGGGCGTCAATTGGACTTCGGCTCCGACGGCGGGATACGCCGCCACAGCCGCCAGGGCTGATAAGGCCAGGAGTCGTTCCATGGGCTATCCTCCTATGGTCCTCGGTCTGATACAGTCCGTCTTGTCTTTCCCCCCAGAGGCGCCGTGCGGACAAAGCGGAAGCCGGAAGAGCTGTATTGTTGCCGAGGATGGAACAGGAGAGAGGGGTGCTCGCACGTCGCCCGAAAGCGATCCGAGGTGCGCAGCCTCAAGTTCTCGTAGACCGGATCCATCTTGCTAATGATGCCGCCTCCATAGCGAGCGCCGCCACGGTGGCCGATAGCGACGATGCTCAGGCCGTGCCAGCCCGGTGGCTCTTTGTCGCGCAGCTCCTCCGCCCTCGCGGGTCGAGCCAACGTCCCGTCGCCGTGCGTGCCCGCGAAACGCCGACCAAAACGGTTCCCCACGGTTACCGTTCGCTCGCCGGGGTCGGTGCTGAGCCCCAGGATGCCCCAATACGAGGCGCCGGCCGCGATGCGCCCGCTGGCCGGCGCCGGAGCATTGGCGTCGGGGATACGGTCCGTCCCCCACGCATACTCGTTCGGTGCTGGTTTCAGCGGCCCGCGGCAGGCCTTCTCGTACTCCAGCTCCGTCATCGCCCGCAGTCCCGCCCAGTTCGCGTACTGGAGGCCTTCGCTCCAGGTCAGGTAGTTGCACGCGACGTGAGGCCCGTCGGTCCCGTACACCGCCTGTGTGGCGGGGCTCGTGCCCGCAGATGCGATCTTGATCCCCCGAGGATCATCCGCGGCATAGACAAGCGTACCGGCGGAGGAACTGGGGCCCCTGTACTTCGGGTTACCCTTCGCCGTCAAACGGCCCTGCTCGGCAAAGCTGAGCGTGTTGAGCATCGCCACGTACTCCCCGCGCGTGATCTCGCGTTTCATGCAGTAGAACGCGGCGTAGCCGTTCGGGAAGCGAGCCGGAAGCGTTCTTGTGACGAAGCTGGTGAAGTCGTCCGGCCGGAGCATCCCGAGTCCTTCACGATTGCCCAGGTGCTCCTTGCTCTGGCCGCCCAGCGTGAGCGCCTTGTCGCTTTCGATCCGGAAGGGCTCGGCCGTGTCGCCGGCCGAAAAGTGGCCGGTGACCAGATGGACGTACCCGTGATGATGCCCTTTCAGATTGGTGGCGTCCCCAACCGGGAACCGGCCTGGAGTGTTCTTTGTCGTGCCGTCGCCGACCCAGAACGCACACGTCGGCACGTAGACCATCCGGATGGCGAAGACCTTGAGGTCCACGGCGTCAGGATCGTCCACGCCGTCCGCCTTGTGCCGCCAGCGCAACCTCACGCCCTTCCAGTCGTTCGTGCCGCTGCCGGCCGTCGCGCGATAGACGAACACGCCGAGGCCGCGCTTGCCGTCGTCGGAGCCTCCTGTGTCCAGCGTTGCGCCCTTGGGCACCTGGTGATCGCCGGCTCGTGTTGAGAGACTCGCGTGAGAATAGCCGGAATCGCCCGACTTGCGAAACTTCACGAACACCCAGGCTGCGTCCCAGCTCTCGAGTTGGAGCGTGCCCGTTCCGCCGTGTTTCTGCGCAGCCACCTCCCAAGTCGCCCGCCAGGAACGGTCCCAGGCCAAGTCGAACGTGACGGCGCTCTGTCCTGTGACGGGGCCGCTCGCCCGGCGCACGTTCGCGACGCGGATGGGATCAGCCTTGCTCGAACCTCGGAAGCGTGCGGCGAGGTCGTTCTTCCCGCCTGCGCCGGCCAGAACACCTGAGGCGCCCACCAGCAGCGCCAGACCACACGCCATCCGCGCAGCACTCCTTGCCAGCCTGCTCACAGCTGTCTCGCCCTTTCTTCTCATTTCGCCACCCCCTTCGGCGCCGTGCGCACACCGCGCCATTTGTGGTGTGGGTGCCGGTGAGGGTCCACGAATGCTGCGTGGAGGCGGTCCGACGTCCGCGTACGCGGCAAGTCCAGGCCTATGAAGAGAACGCCACGGGGGTACGGCTTCGCATCTCGGGGATAGCTGGGGGTATACCAGCTGCAGCGCATCCCGGCGCCGACGGCATCGTCCTGCGGCCAGTCCGCGGGCAGGGCCGGTGTGCCGCGACCGTGCGTGCCCGCGAACCTGCGCCCCGCGGCATTGCCGACCGTCACCGTGCGCTCGCTGTGGGATGCCCCCTTGAAGGCATGCCAGTCCCACGTGTCGAAGCCGCCGACGCGCCAGTACGGCGAACCAACTTCGTCCGGTGCCGGCTCGCGCGGCCCGCGCAAGGCCTTCTCAAGTTCCAGTTCCGTCATCGGGCGCAACCCCGCCCAGGCCGCGAACGTGGCCCCGTCTGCCCAGGACAAGCCGTGGGCACCGGGGCCTTGGTTGCGGCCCCCTCCCTCGTTCGCCGAATACGTGTGATCGGGGGAGGCTCCGGAACGGGTGATCGTTCCGCCGTATCTCCGAGATCCGGAGAAGCGTGCCTCTGCCTGCACCGTCGGCAGCGTGTTCAGGAACCCGGCATACTGCACGTATGTGATCGCGTACTTCATGCAGTAGAAGGCCGCATAGCCGTTGGGGAACCGCGCCGGTATCTCGCCGCCGTCGGCCGGCATGTCGCCGGTCCGCATCCGCACCCACAACCGGCCCTTCTGCCGGCCGGTGGGGATCGCGCCGGCGCTCGTCACCCGGTACGGCAGTGTGGCCTGGCTGCCGTCGGTGTACTTGTAGAACCCGTTGAGCTCCGCCCCGCCCGA
>CBFCZU010000316.1:0-3582 GCA_965602635.1 uncultured Planctomycetales bacterium
TTGCATTCTCTGCCCGAGTGCTGTAGAAGAGGACGTGCCGTAAGCATCGGTTGAAACGGAGGTTAATGACAAGATGCGATCCGCCGTCGATCCTCGACAAGAGCCCCTGTTCGACCCGGCCCAGACCATGTTCTCGCCCGTGGCCGTCAAGTACATGCGCCGCGACTGGCCGGCGCCTTCGCCAGCCGTCGCCAGCCCTCGCCGCCGCATAGGCCCGCTTTTGTGAGGGAGGCGTCAGGAAGGGAGGAGCATCAATATGAGTTACCACGTAAACAATGTGATCGTGCTTCTTGGTCTGGCGATAGTCCTTTCAGGCTGCAAAGAAGACGCAAATACTGTCATGGACCGTGAAGAGGATGCTAACTGTCAAGGGGCAGGCAAAATGGCCCACAGGGGGGCGGGTGAAAAGTGCCCACGTGATGCGATGAGCCGGAGGGTAGGCTCGTCCGCTTCGACGCACTTCGAGGCGGAAGGAGCTTGCCGATGGCGAATCAACTCACGATGGCCAACATCCAATCCATTCTGACGTTACATCAACGCGGCTGGTCGAACCGCCGGATCGCCCGAACCCTCGGCGTCCACCGCAAGACGGTGGCCCGCTACGTCCGCCTGGCCGACGTACGCCCGCCAAACGTGCCCACCAACCCGCCCCCCGGGTCTGGGCCGCCACGGCAGTGCGCCGCCAACCCGCCCTCCGGCTCGGACGGCCTGAAGGAATCATCGGACGCGGCGTCTTGCGGCCCGGCTAGTGCCTGCGAGCCATTGCGCCAGGTCATCCTGGCCAAGCTTGACCAGGGCCTGTCGGCGCAACGGATCTGGCAGGACCTGGTCGACGAGCACGGCTTCGCCAACAGCTACGACAGCGTCAAGCGGTTCGTCCACCGGCTGGGCAAGACGAGCCCGCTGCCGTTTAGGCGGATGGAGTGCGGCCCCGGCGAGCAGGCGCAGGTGGACTTCGGCCGGGGGGCGCGAATCGTCACCGGCGACGGCCGGCGTCGAGGCTGCTGGGTCTTCCGGATCGTCCTGAGCCACAGCCGCAAGGGCTACAGCGAAGCGGTCTTCCGCCAGAGCACCGACGGCTTCCTGCAAGCGTTGGAGAACGCCTTCTGGTCCTTCGGCGGGGTGCCGGGGACGCTCGTGATCGACAACCTGAAGGCGGCGGTGAAGAAGGCCGACTGGTTCGACCCGCAGCTGAACCCGAAGGTCCAGGCGTTCTCCGAGCACTACGGGACGGTGATCCTGCCGGCCAGGCCGTACACGCCACGTCACAAGGGGAAGGTCGAACGGGGCATCGCCTACGTCAAGGGCAACGCCTTGAAGGGACGAACGTTCTCCAGCCTCAACGAGCAGAATCGTCACCTGGCCGAGTGGGAGGCCCGCGTGGCGGACACGCGGATCCACGGCACGACGCGGAAGCAGGTCGGCAAGGTCTTCCGGGAAGTGGAACAAGCGGCGTTGCTCCCGCTGCCGGCGGGACGGTTCGGCTTCTTCCACGAGGCGCAACGGACGGTGCATCGCGACGGGCACGTGGAGGTCGACAAGGCCTACTACTCGGTGCCGCCGGAGTACGTCGGCCGGCGGGTCTGGGTGCGATGGGACGGCCGCCTGGTGCGGGTCTTCACGAAGCGGATGGAGCAGATCGCCGTCCATGCCCAGCACGAGCCTGGGCGGTTCAGCACGCAGCCGGAGCATATCCATTCGCGGAAGATCTCCTCGGTGGAGCGGGGCGCCGAGTGGCTGTTGGACCGTGCGAGCCTGATCGGCCCGAACGCCGAGCGCTGGGCAGCGGCCATGCTGCAGGAACGCGGGATTGAAGGCATCCGCGTGCTGGTCGGCCTGGTGAGCTTGGGCAAGCGGCATCGATCGGAGCAGATCGACCAGGCGTGTGCAACCGCGGTGACGCACGAGGCGTTCCGGCTGCGGACGATCCGGGAGCTGATCAAGCGGGCGGGCACCAAGCAGGAGGCCTTCGAGTACCTCGCCGAGCACGAGATCATCCGAGATCTGGCCAGCTACGGCCAGTTGATTGCGGCATCGCTGTGCCGGGACCCGGTCAGGGCAGGAAGGTATTCCCAGGAGCATGAATCATGAACGAGACCATAGCGAGGACGTTGCGGAAGCTGCGGCTCAGTGGCTTGGCGGGGTCTCTGGACGTGCGGCTTCAGGAGGCGGCCGGCAACCGGCTGAGCCACAGGGAGTTCCTCGAGCTGATCCTTCAGGATGAGTTGCTGGTGCGGGCCGAGCGGCGGATCCAGCGGCGCGTGCGGGCCGCGACCTTCCGGAACCTCAAGACGCTGGAGGACTTCGACTTTGGCTTCAACCCGTCGGTCCCGAAGAAGCTCATGTATGAGCTGGCCACCTGCCGGTTCATCCCGCGATGTCAGGACGTGCTGCTCCTGGGCCCGCCGGGCACGGGCAAGAGCCACCTGGTGCAGGCGTTGGGGTACCAGGCGATCAAGAGCGGCCACACGGTGCTGTACCGGTCGATCTTCGACGTGGTGCGGGACTTCCTGCACGACGAGGCCTTCGACGGGCAGGACAAGGTGCTGGCGCGGTACCTGAAGCCGGACCTGTTGATCATCGACGACATGGGCATGAAGCAGCTGCCGAAGCGCAGCGGGGAGTACTTCTTCGAGGTGATCATGCGTCGGCACGAGACGCGCTCGACGATGATGACGTCGAATCGGCCGCTGGAGGACTGGGGCAAGCTGATCGGCGACGTCCCGGCCGCCACGGCCATCCTGGACCGCTTCCTGCACCAAGCCGAGATCATCACGATCAAGGGCCGCAGCTACCGGCTGAAGAGCCGAGCCAGAGCCCGAGAGGAAGCGGAAGAGAAGAAAGAACAAGAGGTTGTTCAGAGCGAGCGAGAGGCCAGAGGCTGTCGCCGGGGATCGAGCCCCCTTGGCGAGGGCGCCGAGCCCGCATCGGATGCAGCCAGGGAAGCAACTTGCCGGAAGAAGGGCAGATGAGGTATAAGAATCCCTACATCACTGGGCACTTTTGACCCGCCCCATCGTGGGCACTTTTGACCCGCCCCGTGACATGCTAACAAAGTCTTTCATGCAGAATCACTGCAGATAGACCGGCGATACAAACAAGAGATTGATTTCGATATTTTAGGGGTACAGATTCCGATCAGACAAGACAGCGCATTTATTCGCATCGACGGACCCGTTGCCGATGTCGACGAGCATCAGCGAGCCCTGCTGAAAGAGCTTGGTGTTTCATCCGGTAAAATCGTTTATTCCAATCCTGCTTCACATGGACGACAGATGTACCTGACTTTTGCAGATGGGAAGACGTGTAGCTTCATCTGGGTATTGAAACACGAAGACGATCGCGTCACGAGGATCAGAATTGAACACGAGAAATATCACGCGCTCTGCCGAATTTCACCGGAGTATATTCCGTTCTTATCCGAGAGAATCCAGCAGATCGGCTTCCATATCGACTTGCGCGACTACAATGAAGAACTATCCGCTACCATGGTTGAGATGCTCAGTCTCCATCTGCTAGGGATTCCCCTCGACCAAATCCGGGGATCAGAAGTAACCGAGCAGGCGAGGGATATTCTGGTCG
>CBFCZU010000317.1:0-3550 GCA_965602635.1 uncultured Planctomycetales bacterium
GCCATACCCGCCCCCGAGAGGGCGAGGCCCCAAGACCCGTCGGCGTTTCGCTGGCCGTGAAACCCGGGGCCTGCCTTCCCCAGCGACTTGGTTCCATCTTGGCTCATGACCTCCGCTCCCGAGCAGGCAGACCCCAGGCCGAGCAGAACGAGGCACAGGCTGCATATTCGCATGATCCGGTATCCCATGCTCGTCAGCACTTACGGCTTTTCTATGGTGAACTCGCAGCGCCCTTCCGGCAGCTCGACGGCGAGGATGCCGTTGGGTGAGTTGAGCTTCTCGCGCTTGCCGTTGAGCGTCAGCACGAGATCACTCGTCCACTGACGGCCGAGAAGCAGGTAGACGTCGCGTCGCGGCCCGTCGGCGCCGCCCGTGAAGCCCGTGGCCGTCTGTGTCAGCCAGACGGGGCCCTTGCCGAACACGCCGATCTGGCGGCAGCGGATCTCCGTTCCGTCGATCAAGGACGTGTTGACTCGGCCATCGCGCAGGCGTGCAACGCCGACGCGTCCGCTGAAGCGGAAATCATCCGCCTGCGTAGAGGTCGGCCCGGCTGCGGCGACCACGTAATCGACCGCGAGCTTGCCCGGGGAAGCCAGCCGGAATGCGCTGGGTGAGTCGAGCACCTCGACGGTCGGCGGCGCCATCTCCTTGTCGCGGGGGTAGATCACGACCGCCCAGTTCCGCCCGGCCGGCTGACGGGCGGAGACGGCCCAGGCGTGCTCGCCGCCCTCGCCCTTGGTGATAGGCGATACCGCGACGTCCGGCTTGGCCGGAGACAGAAAGACCAGATCCGTCGCCACCCCGTAGTTCGGCGAGTCGATGGGCGGCAGGAGCACACGGTTGGCCTTTCCGCCCGCGCCGACCTGCGGCCTGCCGCTGAAGACGGGCAGGTTGATTTGGCTGGCCGCGGGGCCGTAGACGATGTCCTGAAGCAGGAAGTAGTCGGGCACATCCAGTGTCGGCGATTTGACCAGCAGCACGTGCCGCCGGCTGCCGTTGCGGGTCATTCCCGGCTCGGGCGGACCCGGCAGGAACGGCCCGGGCGGGATGTCGGCGGCGACGAAGTCGGCCAGCGGGCTGGTGCGGAACTCGACGACCTTCCCGCGGCGGTGCGTCTTGCCGTCGGCGAAGGTGATAATCGGATGCCATTCCTCCCGGTAGTAATCTCTCCCGTGCAGCGCGTCGAGGATGATCGGCACGCCGCGCTCGAACAGGTGGATGCCGCCTTCGTCGGGATGGTGGTGGGAGTAGATGCGGCTGGCCTTGATGGCCAGAAAGGTCTCCTTCTCGGACGGGAAGTGGTTGCGCAGGACGGCCCCGAACCCCCGCAGCCGCCGGCTCCGCAGCGCCGGCACGCGCGGGGTGACGGTGGGGTCGGCGATCAGCACATGGGGCACCACGCCCATGTGGGTCTCCGGCTTGCCCTGTCCTGCCTGCCGCCACGCCCAGGCGGACTCGGCGGCGAGCTTTGGGGCGGCGCCCTCGAGAATCCCGACCTGCCCGCCGTGGGCACAGAACACCCGGTTGCTGAAGCCGTGATCGCCGAAGGGCACGATACGGCGCAGGCGGTCCTGCCGCTTGATCGGCGCGGAAGCGGCATAGGCCGACAGCTTTGGCTGGGGCGGGGTCAGGATCTCCATCCAGAACCGGCAGGCCGCCTGATAGCGGGGGTGCGTGGCTGCGTCGAAGATGCCGTTGTGCTTCAGCGCCCCCAGCAGCACCGTGAGCTGTCGCCACGTCCACCAGTAGTAGTTGCCGACATTCTCCTCGCCCGCCCCGTCCGGGCTGATGTAGTAGGTGAACTCCTTGTCCAGCTCGTCCAGCGTGTACTGGAGCCACCGTTTGGAGTTGGGATGGTCGGGCAGCACCAGCGCCATCAGGCCCACGCCCGTATACAGGTCGCTGCCGAAGTTCGCCAGGTAGCTGGTGCGTCCCCGGTTCCAGGCATACTGCCAATAATCGCCGTCGGTCACGACTGATGTGAGGAAGGCCATCTCCCGACGCGTCCGGGCGACCTGAGCCGGATCCAGCGTGCGGGCATTGTAGTCGAGCTCCTCGGCCACTCCTCGCATCGGCCGGACGATGGAGATGCTCTGCACGAAGCCGCTGTATCCCACGCGGAGCAGCAGGTCCACCATGTTCTGGCCGGTGTGCGCACCGACGCTCCGCACCGTCTTGGCGCCGCCCTCGCCGGTCAGCAAGCCCTTGACCTTCGACAGGTAGGGCTTGAACGGCTCGTGCGCCTCGATGCGCTTGAGCAGCGCTTGCGCCTGATCGGGCGAGAAGAACAGGCGAGGCTCTCCGGGCAGCGTCTGCTGCCAGTCCAGGTGCCACTCCTTCACCTTGTCCAGCGGCAGATCGCAGACCTTCGTGCGGATATGTGCCAGGTACGGATACCCCGTCTGCGCTCCGCCGGGATAGCGCAGCTTGGTCCATTCCCGCTTATCGCCGACGGCCAGCAGCCAGTGCCGCACGGCGCGCGCCACCGGGATGCGATAGTAGGCGTGCTCGCTTGGCTCGTCCACGAAGTGCATCTCCGCGTTGACGCCCGGGGTGAGGTGATGGGGGTTGATGGAGCTGTCGGGGTATTCCCAGTGGGCGGCGTCGCGCCCGACGATGGCGACCAGGTCGTTCTTCTTGTCGTCAGTCGAGTACGTGCCGAGCCACGGCGCGTCGACGGAGGGAAAGACCGGGCGGACCGCCGTCCACACCTTCACCTCGTCGTGCTTCAGCGGGTCCTGGGCGAAGCCGTAGCTGAACGTCTCGGGCGTGTAACAGATGTCCGGGTCGAAGTTCTCCTTCATCAGGATGCGGAGCTGGTCGGCCACGCCCCAGCGAATGTAGTTCTTGCCGTGCGCCATGTGTCCGCTCTCCCCGCACAACGGGTGGGGCAGTTCGGCAATTCGCAGGCGGAAGTTGTTGCGCTCCGTGACGTAGGCGTACGGGTGATCGACCACCATCTTCAGGTCGAGCTCGTAGAAGCGGCCGCCATCGAACTCAAAGCGCACGCGGTAGAGCTTCCACAGCGGCCCTTGCTCGACCAGCTCGGTCCTGAACCCCAGCAGTTTCGCGTCGGTGACGAAGCGGCTGGTCGCGCGCCACACTCCGTCCGGCCCCTTGAAGCCGCGCAACGGACCCGCCACGGCGGACGCCGCCACCGGGCGATCGAAACGCTTGGTTCCGGCCAGACGCACGCCGAACAGGCCGTTGGTGACCTCGAACGTCTCGGCTTTCAGGTCGGTCTCCTTCAGCGCGGCCGCGGGCCCAGCCGCACTGGCGAACTTGCCGGGGTCCCAGAGGAGGGTATAGTTGCGCGTTCCCATAGCCGGCAGCTCATCGATGAAGAACGCGAGGACGGCCGACTTGACGAACTCCTGCTTCTGGTCGTGGCAGACGACCTTCGAGAGCTGGAAAGGCACTTCCTTCCCGCCATCCGCATCGTACAGGCGGATGGAATTCCGCGCGGCTTGCCCGGCCGGGAAGTCCAGGTCATACGTGACCAGCTCATCGACCCATTTGTGGTTGAGCACATCCGTCAGGCGGATGTCGC
>CBFCZU010000318.1:0-3506 GCA_965602635.1 uncultured Planctomycetales bacterium
ACGCAACAGCAGTACGTGGATTTTCTCAACACCCTCTCGTACGCCGAGCAGTGCCAGCGCACGGAGAGGCAGGGGAAAGACAATAAGGACCTGAAGGGCCCCGAGGCCCCGGCCGGCACCCTGGTCATGAAACCCTCCGGCTCTGAAGGCCACCAGTCTCAGCACCGCAGTGGGATCAAGATCGCCGTTTCGGGCGTTGCCGACGTTTCCGAGCCGGTGGTCATCCGGCGGGGGTCCTTTGTTGCATCCGGCAGCATCGTCAAGCCCGGCAAACCGGCCGTGTACGAAACCGACGCCCCCCACGTGGCCTGTAACTTCATCACGCAGCTCGATGGCGCGGCGTTTGCGGCCTGGGCCGGGCTGCGGCCGATGACCGAACTGGAATTCGAGAAGGCCTGCCGCGGGCCGCTGCGGCCCGTGCCGAACGAATACGCCTGGGGGACGGATCGGATCGCCGGCATGGATGCCAAGGGGGGCAAGTACGTGCTCCAGAACGCCGGCAAGCCGGACGAAACCGTCACGTGGGTGGGGGATAACGGTCCGGACGCGACGCACGGCAACGCGCCTTTCATGGGGACGAATGAAAAGCTCGGCGGACCGCTGCGCGTCGGGCTCTTCGCGACGCCCACGAGCGACCGCGTGAGTTCTGGGGCCTCGTACTGGGGGATTCTGGATCTGACCGGGAACCTGGTCGAGCGTCCCGTATCCGTCGGCAAGCCGGCGGGGCGTACCTTCTCGGGCAATCACGGCGACGGCGGCGACTCGCCCTGGGTGGATCTCTTCTTCGGGATGCGCGGCGGCGGTTATGGGAGCGGCGGTCATTACATTGGCTGGGGGGGGAATGAAATATTCCGCACATCGAACCGTTTTGCCGCATCCGTGCCCGGGCTCTACGGGGGTTCACGGCATTTCACCTTGGGCTTCCGTTGCGTGCGCACGGCGCGGTGAGGCGGAAGTCATCAGTATGCAGCGTTCAATGTTTGGAAAAGGAAGAACCATGAAAAAGAAAACAATACTGACCGTGATGGCGTCCGGCCTTCTGTTGGGCGCAACGGCTTTGCGCGCGGATGACCTGCGGATCGAGAACGTGACGGTGGCCCCGCGCGACGGGAAGACCGCGCTGGTCACCTTTGACATCGCCTGGTCGAACTCGTGGCGGCACGGGAGTTTCCACGACGCGGCCTGGGTGTTCTTCAAGGTGCGGGCCGAGGGCGCGTCGGACTGGCAGCCCGTCCGACTCGTCGCGGACAAGGTGGTGAATCCGCCCAGCTACGGCCAGGAACAAGGCGGCACGCCGCTGGAGTTGGTCGTGCCGGCCGGCGACGACGGGTTCGTGGGCATGTTCCTGCGGCGTGCGGCGGACGGCAAGGGCGCAGTGGCGGCGCGGAACGTCACGGCTGTCTGGGACTTCACGACCAACCGGGGCGTCAAGAACGTCAAGAACGTGCGCGTGCAGGCGTTCGGGGTCGAGATGGTCTACGTGGCCGAGGGGCCGTTCTACCTGGGTTCGGGCGGGAAGGAGTTGAACAGTTTCCACACGTACACCGGCAATGAGCAGGACCCCCCGCCGTACCGGGCGACGGGCGCGGGGGCGATCCCGACCGGACGGCAGAAAGGCAGACTATGGGCCAAGGGCATCACGCCGGAGGACGGCGGTGAGATCCCGGCGTCCTTCCCCAACGGCTATGCGGCCTTCTACTGCATGAAGTACTTCATTACGCGGGGTCAGTACGCGGACTTTCTGAACACGCTGACCGCGAGCCAGGCGAAAGAGCGTTATCACGCCGGAGGCCATGGCCGTTGGATCGACCGTTCCGGGGAGTCCCCGAACGACAGCTATGCGGCGCGGCCGCCGGATGAGCTGGCGCGGATGGTGCCGTGGGCAGTGGGGGGATTGTCGCCGCTGCGGTGTCCCTGGTTGTCCTGGGCGGACTGCGCGGCTTTCGCGGCCTGGGCGGGGTTGCGGCCGATGACCGAGCTTGAGTACGAGAAAGCCTGTCGCGGGCCGCGAACTCCGGTGCCGAACGAACAAGGCCCGTCCTACTGGGGGATCCCGGAGTTGAACAGGGGGCTCATGTATGAGCGTCCGGTATCGGCCGGCACTGTGGTGGGGCGCGAATTCGCTGGCACACACGGCCGCGGCACGCCGGCCCTGCCCGCGGACTGGCCATCCGCTTTCGCCGGCGTTGTGTATCGCGGCGACTATCTCCACATGCGCCGGTACTCCGACGTCGGGCACCTGCGCTTCTCGGGCCGCAGCAACGCCAACAGCGTGCACTCGGATCGTGGACTCCACCCGTTCCCTGGCTGGCGCGGGGCGCGATCGGCGCCGGCGGGCGATGCAGCCGTGGGGTCGGCCCCGGGCCGGTTGGACCTTCGGAAGCGGCCCGTCGCGCGCCTGGGGCGTCCCGTCCGTGCCGACGGCTTCCTGGACGAGTGGGGCGAGCCCTTGGCGACCCTCAGCGGGCCTGCCGACCTCTTCCCTGTCTACCGCCGCTTCGCCCCGTTCGACTACTATGGTCGTTTCCTCACGCCCTGGCAGGGGCCCGGGGACATGAGCGCCAGGGTGTACTTGGGATGGGACGGCGAGGCCCTGTGCCTGGCGGCCGAGGTGACCGACGACCGGCACTTCAACGCCAAGACCGGCGAGGGTATCTCCAGCGGCGATGCCCTGAAGATGGGGCTAGCCACCGCTGAAGGCGTCCACTGGAACATCGGATTGGCGCTGACCAAGGCGGGCGTCGCCCTCCACCAGTGGGAGGGCGAGGGCGACGCGCTGGTGAAGGCCGCCGGCTGCGCCGTAACGCGGGACGACAAAGCCGGAATCACCTGCTACGAGCTGCGCCTGCCGCTGACCGCGCTCGGCCTGAAGCCCGGCGCGGAGTTCGGCGTCAACATCGTCTTCTTTGACGACGACGGTGGCAACGGCCAACCCTACTGGCTCCAGTTGGCTCCGGGCCTAGAGCATCCCGTCAACAACAAGCTGTATCCGCGGTTCGTCCTCGAGAAGTGAATGACAGGAGTGAGCCATGAATCGGTTAGGCAACGGTTACACATTAGCCTCTACGCGGGCGATCGCGATCGCCTGCGGGCTGGTGATGGGCGCGGGCGCGGCACGCGCGGTGCAAATCAAGAACGTGACGGTCGCCCCGCGCGATGCGCGGACCGCGACCGTGAGGTTTGACATCTCCTGGGCGAACTCTTGGCGCCACGAGGCCAACCACGACGCGGCTTGGGTGTTCTTCAAGGTGCGGGCCGAAGGCGAGAAGGAGTGGCAGCATGTCCGACTCGTGGCGGACAAGGTGCTCAATCCCACGGGCTACAGCCAGGAGAAAGGCGGCACGCCGCTGGACTTCATCGTGCCGGATGGCGAGGACGGGTTCCTCGGCATGTTCGTGCGGCGCGCGGAGTACGGCGTGGGCAAAGTGGCGGCGGCCAAGGTCACGGCCGCCTGGGACCTTGCGACCAACAAGGGGATTGCGAAGGACGCGAAGTTGAGCGTGCGG
>CBFCZU010000319.1:0-3504 GCA_965602635.1 uncultured Planctomycetales bacterium
AATCACGGCAGGGAAAGGCCCATCATGACCCGCCGACGGAAAACGCTGCTGGTCGTCCTCGCCCTCATCCTCCTGGCGGCCGGGGGGTTCGCGTGTTACTGGCAGGCGACGGCCGCGGATCGGCAGTTCAAGGCGCTGGCTGTAGATCAGCAGGTCAATGTGCTGCTGGCCAAAGCCCGGGCGAAGAAACCCGGCTTGGTCGAACGCTGGCTGGGGCTGGGGAAGGATCGGCCGCCCGGCCGAAACTGGCCCGAAGTGGCCGAGGAACTAGCGAAGCTGGGCCCATCGGCCGTGCCCGCAGTGATCCGAGCACTGCGGGACAGTGATCCTCGCGTGCGGTGCTTGGCGGCTATGGCACTGGGGGAGCTGGGAGACGCCCGGGGCGTCGAGCCCCTGATCGCGGTCCTGAAGGACGAGACTGTGGCCGTGCGGATCTACGCGGCCACGGCGCTGGCGCAGCTTGGAGACGCCCGCGGGGTCGAGCCCCTGATCGCGGCCCTGAAGGACGAACACCAGCAAGTGCGGCGCTTCGCGGCTTGGGCACTGGGGGAGCTGGGAGACGCCCGGGCCGTCGGACCCCTGATCGCGGCGCTGAAGGACGAAGACGAGAACGTGCGGGACTTCGCGGCTGGGGCACTGGGCGAGCTGGGAGACGCCCGCGGGGTCGAGCCCCTGATCGCGGCCCTGGAGGACCAGAGTGAGGACGTGCGGCGCTCAGCGGCTAGGGCACTGGGGAAGCTGGGAGACGCCCGCGGGGTCGAGCCCCTGATCGCGGCCATGAAGGACAAGCGTGAGTCCGTGCGGCTCATCGCGGCTGAGGCGCTTGGGAAGCTGGGAGACGCCCGCGCGGTCGAGCCGCTGAAGGGCCTGCTCGGCGACGAAGACACGTCCGTTCGCACCGCTGCGGCGGAAGCCTTGAAGCAACTTCCTGGGCAGAGCGAGGGCAAGCCATGAGCCGGCGGAAAACGGTGTTCAGCATCCATCCCCGCCCCGATCGGATGCCCCTTGCTGATGGCATGGGCTTCTCTGGACTCCTTGAAAGCTACGCAAGAATGGTTACCCTGCTAGAACATGACTGGAGGCTCCAAAACATTCACGGTTCGGGAGGCAACTCCCTCTGATCGTCCCGCGATTCTGGCGATCGCCGAAGACCTCCCGGAGTGGTTTGATGAACATGCGCGTCAGGTCGCCATTCCGACCGATATTGTGCACCAGCACGTCTCTGTGGCTCTTGAAGGCCCCCTTGTTGTGGGCTTCATCTCTCTCTACGTTTCTGACGGCCGGCTCAACATTGGGTGGATAGGCGTGCTCAAGAGCCACCATCGAAAGGGCATTGGCCATCAACTGCTGAGAACGGCGGAGGAACGAGCACGGGCGATGGGCGTCGCGGAGATTGCCGTTTCGACGTTGGGAGACGCCGTAGAGTATGCCCCGTACGATCAGACGCGAAGCTTCTACCGCAAGAACGGATTCGTGGCCTATCAGCGCAGTAAGACGGACAATCCAGGATGTCCTGAGGAACTGAAGCTTCGTAAGCAGTTGTAGGTCCTGCATTCGTCACTCAGCCTCGTCCAGGGGGAGCGCGTACCACCCCTCCGGCAGGTCCATGACGTCGGCCACCGGTTTGCCGTTCCTGTCCAGGACCCACACCTTCGCCCTGTGGACCGTCTCACGGCGCCGGACCGGCACGCCGCCGGCGGCCTAGCGTTAACTGACATTGGCAAAATGGGTTGCGGTTCGGGGCGAGTCGCTTGCCGCCCGGGCCGCGGCGCGGTACGCTGACGCCGGGCCGACCAGGCCGGTGCCCATCCAGGCTACGGCAAGTCTCCGCCCCGTCTGTCAGAAAGGGCCGAACTTTTTTCTGAAAAAACTTCTGGCGGTGCCATAGAGCTGTCACTGTCAGTGGTCATAAAGGAGCAGGCAGAATGAGCGTAAGCCGGATTTACCGTGTCTTGCGGTTGGTGACCATGCTCCAGAGCGGACGTAACTACACGGCCTCGGAGTTAGCCACAGAGCTTGAGGTCAGCCGGCGCACGATCTTCCGCGACCTCAACATGCTGGAGCTGGCCCACATACCCTACTACTACGACCGTCAGCGAAGCGCCTACAGGATCAACAATCATTTCTTCCTGGCGCCGGTGAATCTGAATCTGCTGGAGGCCCTGGCGCTTCTCCTGTCGGCGCGGCGGAGCGGCGGTTCGGCGAAGCTGCCCCTGGCGGCGGCGAGCTCGCGGGCGGCCGTCAAGCTCGAAAGCGTCCTGCCGGCGCCGGTGCGGGAGTATCTCGGGACGGTGATCGACCGGGTGACAGTGCTGCCCGAGCAGCACGCCCGCCACGAGGGGCTTGACGGGATGTTCGACCGGCTGGTCTCGGCGGTGGCCGAGCGGCGGGTCTCCCGGCTGGTTTACATAAGCTTCGCCGAGAAGAGGCAGATCACCACGACGGTCGAGCCGCGCCGGCTGATATTCGTCGGCCGGGCGTGGTACCTGATCGCGTATTCGCGGATGCACCACCAGCGGCGGACGTTCAAGCTCGGGCGCGTCAAGAAGCTCACCGTCACCGAGAAGACGTTCGAGCCGCCCGAGCGCGAAGAGGGCGACGAAGGCTTCGGCGACGCCTGGCGGATGATCCCCGAGGCGAAGGTGTATGACATCCACCTGCACTTCTCGCCCAAGGTGGCCGGCAACGTCGCGGAGGTGAACTGGCACCACTCCCAGCAGATCGAGTGGAACGACGACGGCTCGATCGAGTTCCGCGTCCGGGTCGCGGGTCTGGGCGAGATCCTCTGGTGGATTCTGGGCTACGGCGACCAGGTGAAGGTCTTCTCGCCGGTCAGGCTGGCCAGGAAGGTTACCTCCATGGCGCGGCGGACGCTCGCCAAGTACGAGGGGAGGGCCTGACCATGCGTGCACTCGTTCAGCGGGTGGGATGGGCCGAGGTGGTGGCCGACGGGCGAAACGTCGGGCGGATCGAGGCGGGCCTGCTGGTGTATGTGGCCGTCGGCGTGGACGACACGCGGGCGGACGCGGAATGGCTCGCCGCGAAGATCGCCGACCTTCGAATCTTCGAGGACGAGGAGGGCAAGCTGAACATGTCCGTCCGGGACGCTCGGGGGGGCGTTCTGGCGGTCTCTAATTTCACCTTGCTGGCCGACGCCCGCCGCGGGCGCAGGCCGGCATTTGCCGACGCCGCTCCGGCCGAGCAGGCCGAGCCGATTCACGAGGCATTCGTGGCCGCCCTTCGCGGCCAAGCGCTGAACGTGGCAACGGGGCTGTTCGGGGCGCGAATGGCGATTCGCTGCCGCGCCGACGGGCCCGTGAACGTCGTGATCGACACGCCGCCGAATCAGTGACGCGACCGGCGGCGGCCAGCGCGCCACGGCCCCGGCCTGGGCGACGGCTGGCGACATCCTGAAGGCAGTAATAGTGGCCCGGGCGCGATTCCGGCGATAACCAGTTGTCCCCTCCCGACCCCCCGGAATCGTGTTCCGGGCCACGTCTTGTC
>CBFCZU010000320.1:0-3464 GCA_965602635.1 uncultured Planctomycetales bacterium
GACGCCGGGGGCGGGCTGTGGTACGAGGTACTGGTGCCGGCCTATCAGCTCGAGCCTCTGCGGCGGCGGCTCGGGCAGGAGGTGGTTCTGCACACGCTGCACTACCTGGAAGGCGACCCTTCCCGCGGGGCGCAGCAGCCGCGGCTGGTCGGGTTCGCCACCGAGGCCGAGCGCGACTTCTTCCGCCTGTTCACCACCGTCAAGGGCATCGGCATTCGCCGGGGCCTGCGGGCGCTGATCCGCCCGGTGAGCGAGGTGGCCGCCGCCATCGCCGAGAAGGACGCCAGCTTCCTCATCGCCCTGCCTGAGGTGGGCAAGCGGACGGCCGAGCAGATCATCGCCGAACTGGCCGGGCGGGTGGACGAGTTCGCCGGCGAGATCGCCCCGGCGGCCGAGGCGGAGCTGCCCGAGGCGGCCGCCGAAGCCCAGGCCGTCCTCATCCAGCTCGGCGAGAGGCGGGCCGACGCCGCCGCCCTCGTCCAGCGCGTCCTCGCCGTCGCGCCCGAGCTGGAGACCCCCGAGGCCATCATCCAGCACGTTTACCGCCTGAAGGCGGGAGGGGCATAGGCAGCAATGGCACGAAAGAAGATCATATCGGCCGGCAGCGCGGGCGAAGAAGACGAGCAGTACAACGTGGCGCTCCGCCCGCGGACGCTGGACGAGTGCATCGGCTCGGCTGAGCTGATCGAGAAGCTGCGGATCGCCATCTCTGCCGCCCGTGGCCGGTCCGAGCCGATGGAGCACGTGCTTTTCCACGGCCCGCCGGGGCTGGGCAAGACCACGCTGGCCTACGTCGTCGCCCACGAGATGAGGACGGCCATCAAGGTCAGCTCCGGCCCGGCGCTGACTCGCCCGGGCGACCTGGTCGGAATCCTCACCAACCTCGAGCAGTGCGACGTGCTGTTCATCGACGAGATCCACCGCCTAAGCCCCGCCGTCGAGGAGTACATCTACCCGGCCATGGAAGACTTCAAGGTGGACTTCGTGGTCGATTCGGGGATGCACAGCCGGACGATCAACCTTCCGCTGAAGCCTTTCACCCTGATCGGGGCGACCACCCGGGCCGGCCTGCTCAGCCCGCCGCTGCGGACACGCTTCGGCATCACCCAGCACCTCGAGTTCTGGGCCGAGGAAGACCTGCTGGCGCGGCTGCGGATGTCGGCAAAGATGCTCAGCGTCCAGTACGACGACGACGCCCTTGTCACGATGGCGCGTCGGGCGCGCGGCACGCCGCGGATCGCCAACCGCCTGCTCCGCCGCTGCCGCGACTACGCCCAGGTCAAGGCCGACGGGCGGCTCACCACCGAGACGGTCGATGCCGCACTGAAGCTCGAGGGCATCGACGAGATTGGCCTGGACGAGCTCGACCGCCAGTTCCTGCGGGTGATCGTCGATACCTACCAGGGCGGCCCGGTGGGCGTCGAGGCCGTCGCCGCCACGCTGGGCGAGGAGATCGACACGCTGGTGGACGTCGTCGAGCCGTTCCTGCTGCAGGTCGGCTTCCTGGCCCGCACCCGCCGCGGCAGGCTGATCACCGTCAAGGCCTACGAGCACATGGGCATGACGCCCGCCGAGCCGCCGCCGCAGGGCGAGCTGTTCGACAATTCCGACTGACCGGCCGCGGGCCGCCGCCCATCACCTCCGCCTCCGCCTGCCCAAGACCAGGGAGCCAAGCGCCAGCAATCCCAGGGCGGTCGGCTCGGGAATCAGGAAAAGCCCGATTCCGCTCAGAAGGAACGTGTCCGGAGCGCCATAATAAGTCACGCCCTCCACCCAGAGACTACAGTTGAGCACGCCGTCCGTCAGCTCGTCTTTCCAGAGCTGGGGGAGGACCGACATCGGGGGGTCCCCTGTGCCCGGCAGCCAGGCCGGATCGTAGAAGCAGTGGCTTACCTGCCTTCCGTTGGGGGAATGGAAGCTGTACACGTCTGGCCCAGCGTCGAGCCTGATCTTCAACTGCCCGTACGCTATATTCGTCGTGCTGAACCCGAGCGCCATTCCTACGAGTTCTGCCGGCGCGGTCCCTATCGAGGTGAAGTCCAGCGCCACCGGCACGCCCGGGGGGGAGTCGGTCAGCCCGCCCATGGGGCCGGTGCCTGCAGTCATCTGTTCGATCAGTACGGCAGAAGCCCCTCCGGGAACAACCGCCACGGTCAATGCAGCAGCGAGGATAAGCAGAGAGAGTCTCATCGTATCTCCTCCCTCAGAACACAGCACCCACCAGTTGCCGGCCAGAGAGCGAATGTATCTATGACGGCTGATGAACCAACCGCAGGCTCCCCGGGCACAGGCAGCCCCAACTCGGGCAATGCGGATAAGTAGATAGATGATTCAGCCCTTCTAATATATCCCACCTCCGACATCTTGTCAACTGGCGCGGGGCAGGAAAATTGCCCGGCCGGCACCGCCTTGCCGGACGGCCGACCGGGGCATACCATGGCCGGACGTTATGTCGGAGGAGCGGACATGGCACATGAACGAGCGTTGGTCGTCGGCGCCGGGTCGATATCGGGAGCCTGGTTCCCGCCGCTGATCGCCGAGAAGGTCCAGGTCGCGGCCGTGGTTGACCTGAGCGTCGCCGCGGCCCGGCGGGCGATCGGCAAATACGGGCTGGACGCCGTCGCCTCGAACGACCTGGCGGCCGCGCTGAAGCGGACCCGCCCGGACTTCGTCGTGGACCTGACCGTCCCGGAGGCACACTGCGCTGTCACGTGCGCCGCCCTGCGAGCGGGCTGCCACGTCATCGGCGAGAAGCCGATGGCATCGAGCATGGGCGAGGCGCGGCGGATGGTGCGCGCGGCCGAGCGGGCGGGGAAGATGTACATGGTCAGCCAGTCCCGCCGCTGGGATGCCAACCACCACGCCGCCCGGCAGGCGGTCGCCACCGGAAAGATCGGCCGCCTGACCACGGTCAACTGCGACTTCTACATCGGGGCCCACTTCGGCGGCTTTCGCGACCGCATGCCCAGCCCGCTGATCCTGGACATGGCCATTCACCACTTCGACCTCGCGCGATTCATGACCGCCGCCGACCCCGTTGCCGTTTACGCCAGGGAGTTCAACCCGGCCGGCTCGTGGTACGCCGGCGACGCGGCCGCAAGCTGCATCTTCGAGATGACCGACGGGGTCGTCTTCACCTATCGCGGCTCGTGGTGCGCCGAGGGCTGCCATACGAGCTGGAACGGCGACTGGCGGCTGATCGGCGACAAGGGCACGCTGCTCTGCGAGCACGACCAGGCGCCCCGCGGCCACGTGGTCACCGGGGCCAAGGGCTTCAGCCGCGCGCTGAGGGAGCTTAAGGTCCGCCCCGGGGCCATGAGGCACGCCCAGATGCACGGGGCCCTGCGCGAGATGCTCGCCTTCCTGCGGACGGGCAAGCGGCCGCAGACCCAGTGCCACGAC
This sequence comes from uncultured Planctomycetales bacterium, assembly GCA_965602635.1. GTDB lineage: Bacteria > Planctomycetota > Phycisphaerae > SM23-33 > SM23-33 > CBFCZU01. The sequence continues at coordinate 3,403 of CBFCZU010000320.1, forward strand.
AACATCAAGTCGCTGGCGATGGTCTTCGCCGCGATGGAAAGCTCCCGCAGGGCCCGGCGAGT
>CBFCZU010000321.1:0-3459 GCA_965602635.1 uncultured Planctomycetales bacterium
GCGGTACGGCTGCAGCAGGAAGAGCATGTTCATGAACGGGATCGTGTCCCAGAAGAGACCGAACCTGAGCCAGCCCACAACGGCGCCGTCCCGGCGGACAACGAGCACTTCGTGACGGGCGATCTTGTCGGACAGCGCGGAGGCCGGGACGTGCCGATCGTTGCGCTCCAGGAACGGAAGGTCGTCCTGGTTGGCATACTCGATGACCGCTCCCGAGGGCATGGCCGAATCGTAGCAGCGTGACAGCAGAAACGGAACATGGCAACGGCAACGTTCGTGCACGATGGCAGCGCCGTGGACCACACGCCCGGCTCGGACGTGGCGGCCGGCGGTGGATGGTCCAGGAGAACCTGGCGGGGAAGGTCGACCGATGAAACCGCTGCACATCCGCCCCTTCGAGGCCCGGAGGCGTTGCGAAGCGGCCGCGCGGGCCGCCCTGGGGCAGCGGAGCCTCCAGGTCGCGGAGGTCTACGGCGAGCTGGACGCCTCCCTCGCCGATCCGGACCCAGGGGCCTCTTGACGCCCTCTCACCGCTTCCGTGGCTGGGATCGGGGTAGATCGTGGTCCCGCCACTGCTGCCGCCTAGCGCAGAAGGCGCCAAGCAGCCGAGACTCCGGCGATCACGAGGGCGACCTCACCGGCTCCGGCGAGCAAGCCGGTGACAAAGCGTCTGATGTTTGTGCTTGGCTTGGAAAACCACTGCTGCAGCCCCCAATCGACGACCAAAGGCAAGAGGAGCGAAGCGGAAAGCCACCAGGGCAGGGGAAGAAGCAATGTCAACAAGCCCAAAGCTTGGCCCACAAAAACTCCTGTGCATCGTGCACACACGGGCAGGGGCCTGCCTTTCCAGTGAAAAGACCTCTCCGGCAGTTGATGGCAAGGAGCAAGCCTCATCCGCGCTTCCATTGGTGCCCGCAGTGAAGGCATGTCACGATGACCTTATTGGCGCCGCTGAGGCCACAGAGCAAACCCAACGGCCCCAAAAGCAGCGCGCCGCAGCAGGCATTGGACCCCTTCATCCCTCTCTTGTTGGCCGTGATGTGCGTGCCTCCACACTTGGGGCACCGAACCGTCTTCGCGGCTACGGCGGGGGCGGCAGTGGGAGTAGGAGCCGAAGCCTGGGGCTTCACATAGAAGCGTTCGGGGATATCACGAATGCGAATCCATTGGGTGCTGTCTTCAGTACGAACGCAGTCATCAAGGCCAAGCTGCCCATCGTCAACCCATCTCTGCACGAGCGATTCCTGCATCGGACCCCGTTCGGTACCCTTCTGCGTGCAGTACCATGTCTTGGGCGTGTTGGGGTCCGCTTTCGCACGCGCAATCTCCGCGAGGTATTGCTCGTGGATCTCTGCTTGTCGTTGCTTCTCCAGCTCTTCGGCTTCGGCGCGCCGGGCAGCTACCTTTTTGAGCCTCTCGGCTTCTTCCCGCCAGCGTTGGGCTCGTGATGGGGGGACGAGGTTCGACTTCTTGCAGATCGGGCATTCCTCCCTGGTCATGCCGAGGGAGTCTTCCGTTTCCAGTCTGGCGTTGCAGTGTTGGCACGTGTATCGGATCATGGCCTTCTTCGTGTCCCTCTTCCACCCGCAAGGGCGTGGTGATCGCATCCGCTTGAGGGGCCCAGACGTGCTACCCAGCTTGGCCCCGTAGCGAGACACCACCTCCGGGGCATTCTATGGGGTCCACCACATCCCGCAAGAGAAATCTGCCGCAGACAGCGCCCGGAACATGGGGGCCGTTGCCCGCGAGTCAACTTGTGCTGTCCATACCGCATTCGGCGCCCGTCACCTTGGCCGTCCGTCCCGGTCGCACGTCGCTCGGCCGTCGGTTGCGTCTCCCCTATGCTCGCCAGGACCTCGACCGCCCCAGCCGTATCGCCGAGGTGGAGGCGGGCGCAGCCGTTCGTGCTGCTTCGCGGAAGGTCCGGAGTAAAGGCGGGCAGGCGGATGTCGCCGTTCGAAAGTCTCACCGCGCATCAACTCCCGCCCCATGCAGGCGGCAACAGCGTTCTTGCTGACGAGCGTGGCGTCCCCATGTACACCGGGATGAACGTCCACCGTGGGCCCGCAGCCGGCCGCGACGCTGCCGGCGCCGGCCCCGACGTACGTCGGGGGCGCAGCCTGCCGGCAGCCAGGCCGCGACACACAGCAGCAGAATGGCCCGCCGAAGTCTCACTCCTCGCCCTCGGGCGCCTCCGCCGCCGGGGCGGGCTCGATGGCAGATCCTCCAGAATCCGCTCCCGCCTGCCCGGGACCGACGGAGGAGTTGTTCTGGGCCGCCTTCTTCCTCAGGTGGCGTGACCTCTTGAGTAGTTCCTCCACCAGCCCGTCGTGCTCGATGTTCAGGGTCTCGAGCAGTTGCAGATAGGCCGCTTTGTAGTAGGGGTCCGAAGATCCCCGCAACGCCATCTGAACGGCGATGAAGGGGAGAAGCGGCTCGGCGCTGCGTTCGATTACGGGGCGGTATTGCCTGGCAACCGCCAGGACGATCGGGTTCTTGACGTCCACCAGCAACGGGATCGCGAGCATTTCCACGTCGCCAATGACGCGCTCGGCCTTCTGCATTGCTCTGTGTCTCTCTGTACTGCTAGTGCATCTCTTGTCGTACCTGTCTTGCTCGCTGAAGAGCTTCGAGATCAGCCCTGGCTCCTCTTCTGCCTTAAGCACTTCATCGCACTCCACGCGACGTTCCTTCACCCAGTTCCAGCGAACCTGCCTGACAATCACGCTGAAAACATCGGGGAATAGAGTATGCAGAAAGCGACGAGCTTCACGGCTTTCGATGCTGTGGAACCGCTCGTGGACCGCATGAGAGGCCGCAAAGGTCTGGGCGTACTGGGCCTGTTCCCGAAGTCTCTTCGTTTGCCAAGCGTAGTACCCCACGATCAGTCCTGTCAGCACCAGGGCCGCGCTGGTGACTGCATCGAACCACCCGTTGTCGTTAAGCCACTTCACAGGAGCGCTGCCCCCATCGGACCCATGCCCCGTAGCAGTCTTCTGGGGCGCACTCGCTGGACCTTCGGATCCGGCGGGAGTACCGGCAAGCGATCTACCAGGCGCTGATGCGAGTCGGACGCAGAGGAGCGTCACCACCACCAGCACCGCACCACCCACGATTCTTCCCGTCATTTGACTGCCCTCTTGTCTGTGGTTCCCACTCGACAACTGGCGGGCCGTCTACCTGACATCCGGGCCACGAGCGCGGATGCCCAGTCGCGGCCAGCCAACTGCCCGCCTGCTGTCTCCCTTCCGCGTCCCGCTGCCGGCGCGCGCGCACGCGGCCTCAACCGCCGCTGTCGTCTGCTTCCTCTCCCTCGCCCCGGCCACCGCCGCCGCGGCGGAGTCTCACCCCTCGCCCTCGGGCGCCTCCGCTGGCGGCCAGCCCGCCGGCGCGCCGTCCGGCCAGAGCGCCGTGAAGCGCTGGGCCGGCACGGCCGTGGCGTCCGGCCCGCCCGCCTCC
>CBFCZU010000322.1:0-3429 GCA_965602635.1 uncultured Planctomycetales bacterium
TGTACTCCGCCCGCCGCACGAACATGCCGGTGAACCCGTCCTTGCCGGCCGGCACGATGAAGTCCAGCGGCGTGCCGCCTTTCTCCTGGCCGTAGCCCGTCGGGTTGAGCACGCGGTCCGCGGCCAACCGGATCGGCTGCCAGTCCGTCCCCCCGTCGGCTCGCACCTTGAAGAACACCCAGGCCGCGTCGTGGTTGCCCTCGTGGCGCCAGGAGTCCGCCCAGGAGATGTCGAACCTCACGGTCGCGGTCGCCGCATCGCGCGGGACCACCATCACGTTCTTGATCTGCACCGCGTGTGCCGCGCCCGCACCCAGCAGCAGCACACAGGCGATCGCCAGTCGCGCCGACCGGCACGCGCTCCTTGTTCCGTTCCTTCTCTGCTTTTTCATCGCGTTCATCCTCTCTGTTTTTCGGACAGGTCTGACCGATCGGACGGATCAGACTGATCCCCTTCCAGCGTTCACCGTTTGGTTTTCACTCTACAATTCTCGCTTCCTCGACTTTCAGGTTGCAGTCGCCTAGCGTTTACTGACATCGAACACCAGTCCATCCAACGGTTTGCCGTCCTTGGCGTTCTGGAACAGCACAGAGATGTCCCCTGCGGCGGCGCGCGCGTCTTGATCCAACTCGCATTCCACCAGCATCGTATTGCCGCCCGCGCGGATGCGGAAGGGCTTGGCGCGCTTGTCTGCGTCCGAGCGCGAGTCGTACACGGCTTCGTCGTTGAACCAGACGCGCACGACGAAGCGAGGCGGACCTTCATGTCTTCCAAGGGAATGCTTGTGTGCCACCTTGACAACCGCCTCCCGGTCGCCGGGCGCCGTCACCCGTGTCGCCGCCAGCGCCAGAGAACCCCGCGACGGCAAGGGGCCGAGAGTGCCGAGCCGGGCACTTGCGCCGTGAATCGCCTGTTCCCAACCCTTGGGCGGACCGTCGGCCTTGAAGACGTAGCTATCATTGCAGACCATGTTGGCCAGGCCGGGGGTCTCCGCCAGCTCATCCCGGCCGGCCAACCCACCCATCTTCGGCCCGGAGGCGATCCGCCGGGAGAGCCACCATCGCGACTGGACGCGCAGATCGCCGACGGTTTCGCCGTCCTGCGGCGCGCCATCCGCGACCGTCACGCGGTAGGGCATCCGGCGAACCCCGTCGCCGGCGAAGGACTGGGGGGGGACGGGGAACGACGCGCGCGCCTCCGCACCGGCCGCGAGCGCGATGCGCTTCTCCTTCTCGGGCATCGTGATCCCGGGCGGCGGCGTCAGGGCGATCGCCACGACCCGCGGCCTGTCGGTGGCGTTGATGATGCGCAGCGCCGCCTCGCCGCCGTCGAGCGAACGAATGACCGGCGGCTTGACGCCCTTGGGATTCCTCATCGATAGCCGGACGGCTTGTTTGGCCAACACGTCGCCGCCGGGCGTCTGGATCCGGACAAGCAACGTTTGGCCCTCTCGGAGGGCGCGCGCCGCGGTATGGCGGGTCAGCGCCGTCAGAATCCTGAACGGCGTGGAGGTCTTCGGCCGCGCCGTGAAGGCGCGTGACGCGGCGCCTTCCGGGAAACAGGCGTCGGGCAACGGCAAGGCCAGCTCGACCTTCAGCGGTTTGTCGCCGTCATTGCGGTAACGACCCGAGAGATGGAAGATGCCGATGTCGTACGCGTTCAAATTGGGCAGCCGATCCACCTTCAGCGGCGCGTTCGGATCTACTCGTAAGGGCGCCGTGCGCACGGCCCGCGCGCCGTACCGGCCGGTCCGGTCCGCGTCCATTGCGTACCAATTTTCCTTCACGCGCCCCATCTGGGACGGGATGACCCAGATGCCGATACTGCAGAACCCCAATGTCGCCCCCCCGGCCTCCCAGCTCATGTAGAACCACTCGCCGAAGGCGGTGGTCTTAGGCCAGCCCTCCGGCGACTTCGGCGCCCCGTTGCCGTGCGTCCCCTTGAATTCGAGCCCCTCGCGGTTCACCCCGTTGCCGACCGTCCCCGGCCACTCGTGAACGCAGCCGCTCAGGCTCAGTTGCCGTAGTCCCCAGTAGGACGCGCCCGGAGCCGCCGGCGCGGGAAGGCCCGCCGCCGGCGCGCAGACGCCTTCGGCCCAGGCATCCTCGTCCCGCGCAAAATCGCGCGGGCCCCGGCAGGCCTTCTCGTATTCCAGGGCCGTCGGCGGACGCAGCCCCGCCCAGGCCGAGTACGACTGGATGTCCGGCCAGGACAGGAAATTGCACGGCCGGTCCGGCACATCGGCCGTGTACGCGCCCGCCGCATCGGTCCTGATGGTGTAGCCGCATAGGCCATGGAGCCTGGCATAGTGGAGCCTGTCACTGTTGGGCCTGGACGTCTCCATCGGCAGCAAGCGGTATCGCCCGGCATTGTAGCTCAGACCCTTCACCGAGTTGAGAAACGCCGCGTACTGCCCCTGGCTGATCGAGCGCTTCATGCAGTAGAACGCCCGGTAGCCGTTGGGCCAGTCGGGATGCTCCGGTACGTGCTCGCCGGCGTCCGCGTAGTAGCCGCCTGGCTGCGTCGCGTCGGCGGCGCGGACCAGCGTCAACGGGAGGCGCGGGGACCAGGGCCGTTTCTTCCGTTCAGTGAGAATCGGTCGGCGCAGGGGGCTCTTCGACTTGAAGGGGCCCTCGTCCACGTAGACCATCCCGATGGCGTGCGCCGCAAGTTCGACCTTGCTTGGATCCGCGCCGTCCGGGCCGTGCAGCCAGCGCAGCCTGACATTCTTGAAGTGGTTGTCGCCTCGCCCGACGGCGGCGCGGTAGATGAACACGCCGAGGCCCTTGTCGCCGTCGTTGTCGAGGCCGACATCCAGAGCTGCCCCGGCGGGGGCCTGGTGGTGGTCGTTCTCGCTTGAGAGCGTCGCGTGCGACGTGCCGGCGGCGCCTGGCTTGCGGAACTTGACGAACACCCAGGCCGCGTCCCAGTTCTCGATCTTCAGCGGCTTGCCGGTGACGTTCTTCTCTGCGGGCTCCGTCCACACCGCCCGCCAGGAGTTCTTCCAGGCGAGGTCGAACGTCACGAAGCTGTAGTCTTTCGTGCCGGCCTCCCATTTGACGTTCGTGACCTTGATGGCGTCGGCGGGGGGGCCTTCGAGCGGCAGACCTCCCGGCAGATCCGTCTTCGCGGCGGTCTGCGGCGACTGGCGCGGTTTGGTCGGGATGGGCTTGTGCGCGGCCGGCGCCGTACGCCCGCATCCGAAGCGCGTTCTTGGCAGGCGGTAAGGGCGCCTGCCGATGTAGGCGCGTCCCCCGACACCATCCTGCCCCCCCTCAACCCCGCTAGGCCAGTCCGCCGGCGCCGTATCGAAGCCGGAGTCGGGGTCGAACTTGAACCCGGTCCGCTGGAGCGGCGCGCCGGGGTCGCCGGCGGGCGTCTCTCCGTCACCGTGTGTCCCCCGGAACGCGCGCCCGGCCGAGGACCCTA
>CBFCZU010000323.1:0-3411 GCA_965602635.1 uncultured Planctomycetales bacterium
TTCCGAAACTTTCCGTTTCGTTCCGAAACTTTCCGAAACTTTCCGTTTCGTTCCGAAACTTTCCGAAACTTTCCGTTTCGTTCCGTTTCGTTCCGTTCCGTTTCGTTCCGTTCTGTTCCGCGGAGTGCGAAGTGCGGAGTGCAGAGTGCGGAGAGAAGCGAGGGACCAGGCACCGGGCACCAATGGTCAATGGTCAATTGCCAATGGTCAATTGGGCTCGCGGAGTGACAACTCTTTGCGAGCCCAAGACTTACGCATTTCGGGCCCGTTGCGGAACTTTCCGTTTCGTTCCGTTTCGTTCCGCTTCGTTCCACTCTGTTCCGCCGGATTCCGCCGGGGTCACTTGGCGAAGCTGACCATGACGCTGGCGATGCCGAAGGCCGGGACGGCGACGGTGAAGCCGGCCTTGGTCGCCCTGGCGGTGGATTGGTCCAGCGGGCGTTCGAGCAGGTCCACCTCGACGGCCTCGGCCGCCGTGCCCAGCAGGCGGGGGTCGAGGGCGACGGTCGCCTTTGCGGCGCGCCCGGCCGTCTCGTGGAGGCGGAAGACCAGGGCGTCGGAGTCCTCGGCCCGCTTGACGGCTGAGAGGACCACGCCGCCCGGCCTGACCTGCGACACGGCCGCGGCGACGGCCGGCAGCTCGCCGCGATGCACGTCCGTGGCGACGACCTCGAGCGGATGGTTGAACGCCGCGCCCAGGCGGATCGCCTCGGCCGCCGGCAGGGCGCCGGCGTGCGGCGCGACCGCCATGCCGATGGCGTGCTCGCCGATCTCCGGCAGCGGGTCGGGCTCGTACGAGGAGCGGATCAGCGTCAGTGCGAGCGTGCTGCCGTCGAGCGAGTGGCCGTACTTGCAGTCGTTCAGCAGGGCCATCCCCGCGGCTCGGCCTTCGGGGCTGCGGCCTGTGACGTCGGCCCAGCGCAGGGCGGGCACCTCCTGCCCGGCGTCGAGGTCGCGGTCGATGCTGCCGAAGGGCACCTCGTAGCGGGCCTTGGGGCGGCTCAGGGCCAGCGGGAAGACCGCCCGCAGCGACGGCGTCCCGACTTCCGGCCCGCCGCGCTCGAGCCAGTTGGCGCTGAGGTGGACCTCCAGCCACGGCTGGCCGGCCTTGAGGACGTAGCGGACCTCGAAGGTCGAGTCGTTGAGCTTCATCCGGGCGACGATGCTGGCAAGGTGCGGGCCGCGATGCTCCGGGCGGAGCGAGACGACCTCGAGCGGACCGATCCGCCGCCGCGCCTGGTTGATGGTCCACGCCGACATGCCGCCCGGGCGCTCGAGGACGTATTCCAGCACGCCCATCGGGCGCGACGCGTCGGCAAGGTCCAGCCCGCCGGCCTTGTCCAGCAGCTTGACGATGCCGCCGCTGAGCGGGTCGAACTCGACGGCGAGCAGGTCGCTCTCCATGGCGGGCGCCCCGCGGACGGTGGCGCGGACCTCGACGCCGCCGGTGGCGTCGCCCCGGCCTGGCTCGATGGCATAGGCGGCGTAGCCGAGGCCGCCCGCCGAGGCGGGGAAGGCCAGCTCGACGTACTGGTGGCCCCAGTAGTTGCCGCCGCCGGTCCGCTGGGCGGGAATGGCCCGGCCGTCGGGCGTGCGGACGCGGAAGGCATCGCCGGCGGCGTCCCAGACGGTCGCGGTCACGACCTCGCAGCGCTGCCAGGCGGTGGGGTTGAACACGAGGAACGCCCGCGGGCCGGCGGGCACGTGGGCGGCGGCGGACAGCCCGCCGGTCATGGTGGCCCTTCCGGCGCCGGCGCCCATGGCCTGGGCCTCGGGGCCTGTCGCCGCGCCGCTCCGGCGCCCCGCGCCGGCGAAGGAGGTGTCAACTGCCGCGGCGAGGTCGCGCAGCGAGTGGGTCTTGATAATCCCGGCCGCGGCCGCGGCCTTCTGGAAAAGGCCCATCTGATACTCGCGCGTCTCGCGGACGCCCGAGCCGGGGAGGATGTCGTGGAAGTGGCCGAAGATCGTGTCGATCCAGCACTGCCGCAGTTGACCGGCGGGGTAGTCGCGCCCCAGCGCGCGCAGCGCCACGGCCGCGGCGGACTCGGCCTCGAGCAGCCGGTTCTCGCCCAGCCGGTTGGCCTGCTTGATGCGGCTCTGGCTGGTGTAGCAGCCGGTGAACTCGAAGTTCAGCTCGCAGTCGAGCACGGGCCAGCGGTCGCCGGCGGCCTCGAGGACGGCGAAGTAGTCGCCCGTGGTCGTCAGGCGGAAGGTCGGGTAGATCGGCCAGGAGTTCATCTCGCGGGCCTGAAGGATGTCGCGGCGTGTCGGCCCGCCGCCGTGGTCGCCGACGCCGTAGCAGAACAGCCAGTCGGTCAGCCCTGTCTGCCGGCAGAAGGCGAGCATCGCCGCGGGCGCGTGGGTGCCGATCTGCCCGTTGTACCAGGTGGTCTCGCAGTGGACGAGCAGGCGCGAGCCGTCGGGCCCCCGCCACCAGAAGACGGGCGGCTTGTCGAAGGCCCCGCCGCGGCAGAGGTAGTAGCGTCGGGCGGCGCCGCGGGTGACGACCGTCGGGATCGTCACGGCGTGCCCGAAGGTGTCCGGCTCCCAGTCGAGCGGGACGTCCTCGGGCGACAGGCCGAAGTGCTCGCGCATGAACCGCCGCGTGTAGAGCATGTGGCGGGCGAGGCTCTCGCCGCCGGCGAGGTTCTTGTCGCCCTCCACCCAGTGGACGGCGGCGATCTCCCAGCGCCCCTCCGCCACGCGGGCCTTGATCCGCTCGAACATGGCCGGGTTGTGATCCTGCACGATCGCATACACCGACGCCTGGCTCTGCGTGAAGCAGAACTCGTCGAACTCGGCCATCAGCTTCTCGACGGTGATGAAGGTGTCGTTGGTGACGGCGACGGTCTCGGACCAGGACCACTGCCAGTTCATGTCGATGTGGGCGTGCCCGATGCAGTGGATGGTGTAGGTCTTGGCCAGCTTGCCGATGGGGGCGAGGGTCTCCTCGGCGGCGGCGACGGCCTTGGTCAGCCGGCTCGCCCGGCCGGAGGAGGCCGCTTCGGCGAGGATGGCGAGGGCCTTGTCGATCAGCTTCCGCCAGCGCGGCCGCCGGGTCGGATGCAGGTCGGCGAACTCGCCGGCGAAGGCAAGCTCGGCGGCGATTCTCTCGGCCAAGCGTCCTGCCCGCGCGCCCAGGCCGGCGAGAGACTCACGCAGCTCGTTGAGGTCGGAATCGTCCATGCGGCAACTCCTTCGCTGTGGCCCGTCCGCGCCGCCGGGCCCTCCCGCGCGGACGAGACAGGGGCCAGATCATACCGCCGCCCGCTCGGCCGCCACAAGCAGGAGTTGGCGCGGCGTCGGGCCCACGCATTGATGCCGCCCGATGCGCGATGTAGAATCGACCCCGCAGTCGGGGAAAAAGAGAAAGGAGCGCGCTATGGCCGTGGAGATCACTTGGCTCGGGCA
>CBFCZU010000324.1:0-3373 GCA_965602635.1 uncultured Planctomycetales bacterium
AGCCAAGGTAGTCAAGCTGCCGGACGTCGACGAGGCCCAAGCGAAGCCGACGCCATACCAGGCCGGCCCCGCTGACTTCCTCCAGGACTACCCCGAGCCCCAACCCAAGTGGGTCGGTCGCGTGGGCGAGCTTGCCGAATTGCACACCGCCTGGCTCGCCGGCACCCGCCTCTACACCGTTGTCGGCTTCGGCGGCGAGGGCAAGACCGCCCTGGCCCGCCGCTTCACCGAATCCCTCCGTCGCCCGGCCGATGTGCAGGACCGACCCCTCGTCGTCTGGTGGAGCTTCTACTTCAACAAGGCCGCCGACACCTTTTTCGCCGCCGTCCTGACCCACTTCGGCATCCCGCTGACCGAAGCAGGCCACCCCCTGGCCGCCGAGCAGCGGGCCCGCAAACTGGTCGACCTGCTGCGGACCGGCGTCAAAGGCCGCCGCCTGCTGCTGGTCCTCGACGGCCTCGAGACCTTGCAGGACGACACCCTTGGCCGCGAGGGCCGCGTCACCGACACCGGTCTCCGCGAGCTGCTCCGCGCCACCCTCAACGACGCCGAGCCCGACAGCGACGCGCGCGGCATGATCCTGATCACCACTCGCGAGCCGCTCAGCGACCTCCGCCGCCAAGACGATCCGCGCTATGGCGAGCTGGACCTCGAGGAGCTATCCGTTCTGGACGGCGTCGCCCTGCTCATCGAGCACTACGGGCTGAAGATCGACCAGGACGACGCGGAACCCTTCGTCAGGGACGTCGGCGGCCACGCCTTGACCCTGACCCTCACCGGAGCCCTGCACGCCGAACTACCCGGCACGACCAGCCTCGCCGACCTGCGGCAGTTCATTGCCGGAGAGGAAGCTAAGATCACCGACCCGGACCTGACGACGCGCCGCGAGAAGTACCACCGCCTGCCCGGCTACGTCCTCCGCCATTGCGCCGCTGCGCTGAGCGAGCGGGAGCGCCAGTTCCTGCGTCTGCTGAGCTGCTGCGTCCGCCCCGCGACGCGGCAGGATGTCGAGCAGGTCTTCCTCCATCGACTCAAGACGTCTTGGTTTCGTTTCGCCTTCAACAGGAAGCTCGCTGGCCGTTCATACACCAGTATTCGTGATCAGGTCGTCCGGCGCTTGCTGCGCCTGGGGCTCATCAACGGCAGCGAGAGGACCGGCCTGGGCATGCATCCACTAGTCCGCCAGCACTTCTACAAGGAGGAGGATGGGCGGACCGCCCTGACCGAGCCGCGACGCAAGGCGGTCCACAGCCGGTTCTACGACGTGCTTCCGGGCCGGCAGGAGAAGCCCTACCCCGACACGATGGAGGAGCTGCGCCCGCTGCTCGACGCCGTCCAGCACGGCTGCCGGGCGGGCCGGGCCCAGGCGGCGCTGGATGAGTGCTATTACACACGAATCGGCCGGAAGGATCAGCCGCTCCGCACGACCTTCTACCTGAGCAGCGACCTGGGCGCGGTCGAGACCGATCTGGAATTGTTGCGGGGCTTCTTTGCCGGCGAGGACTTCGCCGGTGAGCCGATAGTGACGGGCCAGGGGGACAAGGCTTATCTCATCGGTGCTGCCGCGCTTTCGCTAATGAACACCGGTCGGCCAAACCTGTCGATCCCGATGTTCCAACGCAGCTTGTCGGCGAGACTGGCCCAGTCGTTTTGGTCCGGCGCCAGCGCGGATTGCCAGAATCTCTGCGATAGCCATAGGAGGCTGGGCAGCCTGACTGACGCGGCGGAGGCGGCGTCGAACGCCCTCGACTATGCGGGCAAGATGCCCGATGAGGACGAGTTCAAGAACACCTACACAAAGTTCATCCACGGATATGCGGCGGCGATCACGGCCCTTTGCGGCAATGACGAAACCGCGTCCGACCACTTCGCTGCGGCGATCAAGCTTGAGCGGGACGATTGGCTCGCCTCCCTCCGTGGCTGTTGGCACTGCACGTGGCTCGCACGGCGCGGGCATTTCGACCAGGCGCGATCCGCCGCACAGAAGAATGCCGCAATCTGCCAGGAAGAGGGCGGACTTCACAGCCAGACCTTCACACTGGCCACGCAGGCGCTGGTCGAGCGGCTGGCCTGGGCGGCGGGCGATCCGCAGCGGGCCGGGCTCGAGGTGATGGCCGGCTATGCCCGGCGGGCCGTCGACAGCGGCCGGCGGTCGGGGGACCACTTCTATCTGACCTGTGGCCTGCTCGAGGCCGGGCGCTCTGCCGTCATCCATGCCCGGTATGACCCGGCGGACCGGCAGGCCCACGTCGCCGAGGCAACCCGCTACCTGAACGAGGCCGAGCAGCGGGCCGCCGACGTCGGCTACCGCCTCATCCTCGCCGACCACCACGTCGCCCGCGCCGAGCTGGCCAGCCTCGCCGGCGACGAGAAGGCCATGCGCGACCACTGCGAAAAGGCCATCGCCATCTGCGACACCCCCGACTGCGGCTACGCCTGGGCCAAGCAAGACGCCCAAGCCCTCCTCGACCAATAGGCGCGTGGGGCACGTCCCTTGACGCACCATTCCTGTAAGGGAGACACCTGCTTCGTCACTGTCGAGACATGCGTCCGCGATTGAAGTGATGGGGCACCCAGGCTTATGATCGGGAGAACAGCGTGGCCGAGGAAGGGAAGGCGTGCACGGCACGCCGTACTTGGCTACGTCCGGCATCCCGATGAATCGGGACAGGCTCAGACCGGATGCTACGTCTACGTCGGCGACCCTTCGGCTGCTCTCAGGGCAGGCAGGAGGCCAACGCTACGATTCCACCGGCTGGAAGCCGGTGCCACACTGGGTTCGGCCGGTACCCCGATGTACATCGGGGGCCGCTATTCGGCGGCCGCGCGGGGGCGCGGGCCGCTACGTCTGTTCGCGCAGTTGCGGCTGCGTAAGGTGGGCCGTGCCCGCCGCGAAAGCGGAGGCGTGCACGGCACGCCCTACTTGGCTTGGCGGCCGCGCGGGGGCGCGGGCCGCCACTTCTACGTGCTACGTGCATGCGTCTCCGGCCGAATCCTCGGCGTTCTTTGCGTCTTGGCGGTTGCATTTGGGCCCGGGGCAAGCAGAGGAGAAGGTGGGGCCAGACCCGCGTTACGCGTGGTAGCCGATCAGGCGGGCGAAGTTGGGGCGGCGGAGGTAGCGGTTTTCGCCGCCGATGGTGCCGCGCGGAGCGTTGCGTACGGGCCGCCCGTGTCGCGGGCCCAGGATGCGCGGCTCGGGGTGAAACAGACAGCGGGCCGTGACGTATTGCGGCTCGAACGTGAGCTCGAAGACCGACCCCATCGAGACCTCGAACCGATCGCAGGTGCCGACCAGCAGGTCGTCTGGATCGTCGGCCCGCCACCAGCCGAAGTGCGGCAGATAGAGCGCGGTGCGGATGATCGCCAGCAACGG
>CBFCZU010000325.1:0-3148 GCA_965602635.1 uncultured Planctomycetales bacterium
CCGGCCATGCGCTCTCGGCCGTAGAAGGAGGCGCCGTGTCGGTCGGCAGCCAGGGCCAGCAGGACCAGTACGCAAGTCCCTTCGGGGCCGAGGCGGGCGAGCCAGTCGTCGTGGAGCAGGCGGTCCTCCAGCCAGCCGAAGCGGCCGGTGGGCTGACGGACAAGATCAGGGACGGGCGGAATAATCGGTCGCTTGCCCATGGGCTTTACGCTCCGGCGACGTTCTTGCGCAATGCCGCATGCTTCACGCACGGGCAGTATTCTCGCGTTGATGCCCGTGCCTCGCGCACGGGCCGTGTTCTCATATTCCACCGCATGCTTTACTACTCCCGGGTGGCGTTCTTGCGTGGCGCCTTTCCCTTCTTGCTCCTGGCGGCGCGTTGCCGGGCCTTCTCGGCGGCGCGTTCCTTGGCTTCCTTGGCGCGATAAGATTCGCCCTCGATCTTGACGATCTCGGCACGGTGCAGCAGACGATCCACCATGGCGGTGACGGAGCTGGAATTGGGGAACACCTCGTTCCACTCGGCGAAGGGTCTGTTGGTGGTCAGGATGATGGGCCGCTGCTCGTGGCGGCGGCTGACCACCTCGAAGAGCAGATCCGCGGCCCGACTGTCATAGGAGAGATAGCCAACCTCGTCCACAAGCAAAACCGCGGGGTTGGCGTAGCGTCGCAGTCTGCGGGCCAGGGCGGTGGAGGTGTCCTGGGCATCCAGATCGTTGAGCATAGCGCTGGCCGTGGCGCACAGAACCGTATGGCCTCGCAGCAAGGCCTGGTGGGCGATGTTCTGGGCGATCGTAGATTTACCCACGCCGTTGGGCCCGGCCAGGATGACGTTGGTGGCCTCCTCGACGAAGCTCAGTTGCATCAGCTCCTCGATGAGTGGCCGATCGATCTTGTCCGGCCAAGACCAGTCAAAGTCGGCGATGGGCCTGAAGCGGCCGACTTTGGAGGTGCGGATGCGTCGTTCCAAGCTCCGCCGGCTGCGTTCGGCCTCCTCACAGTCGATCAGGGTGGGGACCCAGGGCTGGTCTCCCAGCTCCTGCCAGCGAACCAAAAGTCCATACAACCCGAGGCGCCGGGCGCGCTCCGCCAGTTGGTCAGGCGATGGCTTACTCGTCATGGTTGGATGGCTCGTCATGGTCATTGTTCTCCTGGTGGTGGACGTTGTCTGTTCCTTGTTCACCGTGGTCGTCGGGCTCCTGTGGGTCGATGATGTCTCGGGTCAGTTCGTCATAGCCCTCGAGCGTATGCGGTCGGATGGTCAGGTCGCGCACGCGAGGATCATCCGGTAGTTCCACGGGCAGCGCGGGGCTGCGGCCTTCGGCCCGGCGCTGCCGCTCGAGGATCTGCCGCACGGCGTGATGGTGCGGGATGTCCTTCTCTATGGCTTCGCGGATGGCTTGCTGCAGGCGGGTAGCACCGAACTCCTCCAGCAGGCGCAGCAGGCGGGCCGTGGCACTGCCGAGGTTGGCCCCGCGTTGTGCCAGACAAGTCAGTAACTCCCGGCTGGCCGGCGCCGCCGCCGCAAGGCGGTCCAGGCCGCGGTGCTCCTTGGCCTGGCGTTTGTGCTCCACGAGCCGTTGGATGTGGGCCTGGTCCTCGATCTGCCGGCGGCGGTCGAAGCTGCGACGATGCTTGGCCACCACCGTGCCCCGGTGCATGATTCGTACCGTCTCGAGGCTGGCCACCACCACCACGGTCTGGCGTACCAGTTCGTGCGGCAGGGAGTAATCGTTGTGGTCGAAGCGGACGTAAGGCGTCTTGCCCACCGCAAGCTCGCGCCGCTCGTCGGTGGGGAACGGTGTTTGCGGCAGCGGCAAGAGTAGCGCACGCTCCTTTTCGAAAGCCTCGGCCACCGTCAAGCGGTCGTCCTCGACCCAGCGTCGCTGGCAAGCCGGCCTGTCGCACCACTCCTGCGCCTGGCGGTTGAGATCATCTACATCCCTGAAGCGGCGGGCCATGAAGAAGGCCCGGCGTATGTAAGAGATTGATCGCTCGACGCGACCCTTTTCGTTGCCGCGGGCCACAGCGACCGGCCGGGGGGCGAAGCGGTAGTGCCGGGCGAACTCCAGCAGGAGCGGATTGAAGCGGATGGCATCGCCCCGGCGCTCGAGCACCGCGCTTTTGAGGTTATCGTACAGCACGACGCGCACGACACCGCCCCAGGCGCTGAACGCCGCCTGGTGGCCCCGCAGGAAGTTCTCGCTCTGCTGGCCGAGGAAGAAGCGCAGGAAGATACGCCGCGAGTAGGAGAGCACCATCACGAAGGCCAGCAACGGGCGAGCGGCGCGGCCGATGGTCAGCTTGCCGAAGTGCCCCCAGTCGACCTGGGCCTGCTCACCTGGCAGCGTCTTGAGACGAAGGTACGCTTCGGCCGTGGGCCGGGGACGATAGGGAGCGACCATGTGCCGAAAGTGATCGGGGCTGCCGCGGTAGCCACGCTGGTGGCACATATCGTAGAGTCGGCTGGCCGGCAGCTTGGGATACTGCTTCCACGTGGCGATGATGAGCGGGATGTAGGGGTCCAGCCGCGTCGCCCGAGACCGCTTGGGCTCCTCTGGGCCATCTCGGGCGAGCACACGCCTGACCACGCTGTGGTGGATGCCCAGCTGTTGGGCGATGGTGCCGACCCGCCACTTCTCCGCGTGATAGAGCCGAAGGATTTCCGCTTCGAGTTTCGGCAGGATCATGGGATGTGCACCTCATAGCCGGCGAACAACGTGTCCCGCGCGGCGGCCAGAGGCGGGCCACCCACGGCGCCGTTCGGCACTGAGGGTACCCAGGCGGGTGTACGAGCCGCACCGCCGGCCGCAGAAGTCGCAGCGCCGGCCCGGCTGGCCGGCCGGATTCGTGATCGGCACACGGTTGGAGATGACCGGCGTACGGTTCGAGGTCGCATCCCATGCCTCCTTCTGGGCATTCTTGCCCGGAGGCACTTGTCTCACAGGATTCCGAGCCGGGGAAGGGTGATGCGTTACGGTACTTGCAATTCGCAGGCGCCAACGCTTCTGGCGGGCGGCGTTGTTGCGAGCCCCCAGGGGCGTCCGCTGGTAGCGCCTTCCCGCCTCGCGGACGCTTCGTCTCCGCTGCACCTGGCCGCAGTGGGCCGAGCAGTACCGTTGCCCGCAGTCGCAGCGCGTGCAGATGA
>CBFCZU010000326.1:0-3116 GCA_965602635.1 uncultured Planctomycetales bacterium
CCGGTCGGCCCGCGATAGCAGAACACGCACTTGTGCGGGCAGCCACGAGACGTCATCACCGACATCGAGTTCCGGCCGTGGATCGGGTTGTAGTAGCGCCGAAGGTCGAACAGGTCGTACGCCGGCCAGGGCATGGCCTTCAGGTCGGCGGCGCGGCCGACCTCCGGCGTCTGCACGAAGTGGCCTTCGGCGTCGCGGAAGGCGATGCCCTGGACGGCCGCCAGGTCCCCGCCGTCGGCCAGCGCCGAAAACAGCGCCGGCACGATCACCTCGCCTTCTCCGCGGACGACGACGTCGACGAGCCCGTCGGCGATGACGTCCTCGGCGGCGGCGCTGGCGTGCGGGCCGCCGGCTACCACGGTGAGCCCGCGGGCCAGCTTGGACTCGTTCATCAGACGCGCGAACTGGGGGTACTGGGAGGTCCACAGCGTCAGCCCCAGCGCCTGGGGGTCGAATCGGCGGATCTTGTTGTCCAGGGCGGCTACCGGGTCGTCCTCGAACGCCAACTCAAGGAAACGCACGTCGTGGCCTTCCTCGCGCAGCGCCGCCGCGACGTAGCCCAGACCCGCGGGGTAGAAGCGCGTGTTCTCCTTCGAGTGCTGCACCAGGAGCACTTTCATCGCCGTCACTCCGTACTGAACGGGAGCCCCTGTGGCTCCCTCGTGGCGAGGCCGCCACAGGCCACCTCGCGCAACCCATTATACGAACCCGGCGCCGGGTCGGCGCCGGGGTCGGCGCCGGACGGGGCGGCCGGGCGAAACGCCCCCCCCGAGCGCGTCACGAGCCGCCCCCCGCCGGGCGCATGACCAACTCGACGCCCGCCGCGACGGCCTCCAGATTGTCCTGTGCCTTCCGGAACGTGTCGCCCAGGCAGACGACGAAGCCGATCGGATGCGTGTCGTTCGTCGCCGGCAGGACCACGTCACCGGGCTTCTTCCAGAACCGCAGGTACGTCGAGCGGCAACGTTTCAGCACGTTGTCCGGGCACGAGAGCGACTCCACCACGCCGCTTCGCCCGGGCGTGAAGTGCCGGCTGCCGGCGTAGAGGCCCGTCCAGCGCGGCTCGACCGGGCCAATCTCGCCGAAGGCTGAGCGGATCACGTACGCCATCATGTCCACCCGCATCACGCGGCGGATGATCTCGAAGATGATCGGCCCGCCGGCGAGGCGCGGCCCCACGTCGATGACCTTCGGCGTGCCGTCGCCATCGACCACCATGTCGATGTGCGTCGGGCCCGTGTCGATCTTCAGGGCGCGGATCGTCGCCTCGTTCACTTCGTAGACGCGCCGCTGGACGTCTTCCGGAAGCGCACTCGGCGCGATCACGCCCAGCGTCACGCAGTACGGCGGCGGGCCCATGGCCTTGTCGGCGATCGCGATCGGGATGACCCGCCCGCCCTGCGTGATGGACTCGACACCCAGGACGGTGCCCTCGACGAACTCCTCGGCGAGGACGCGCCCGTTGCGGGCGGCACGCATTGCGCTTTCGACGGCGGCGGGGATCTCCTCCTCGCCTCGCACGATCGTGATGCCCTTGCCGCCGGAGTTGTCGGACGGCTTGAGCAGGATCGGGGCCCGCAGGTCGTTGAAGAAGCGTTCTGCCTCGGCGCGGCAGTCGTCGCCGGAGAGCTGGCGTCCGGCGGGGATGGGCACGCCGCCGGCGGCGAGGTCCTCCCGCATCGTGTGCTTGTAGACGGCCCGCAGCGCGACGTCGGCCGGAATGCAGTCCGACGGCAGGCCGAGCGCCTCCTTGATCCGCGCGACGGTGACGATGGCGTCGTTCGTGCCGAACGTCGCCACGCCGTCGACCTTCTCGCGACGCGCCACCTCGATGGCCTCGCCGACATGGGAGAAGTCCACGGGGTAGAAGGCGTCGGCCACAACACTCGCCGGCGGGGCCTCGTTCCTGTCGATGACCACCGTCCGGAAGCCCATCTGGCGGGCCTGTTCGACCATGTAGGTCTGCCAATTGCTGCCGCCGAGGACCATCAGGGTCTTGGGTCTCCGCGTCATCCTCACTGCCTTGCCGGACGGGGCATACGAGCCCCGGCGCCCAACGTGGGTGCGGCTTCTGCGCCGTGGCCTGGGGCCACGGTCGGCTGGGGTCGTCACTCCCGGCGCGCCGCCCTACAGCCCTTCCTTCTTTCGGATGATCGATCTCGACGACTTCTGAACTTCCCGCAGGATCCGAATCAGGTACTCACCCACAATGCCCAGGGAGAACAAGACGGCCCCCGAGAAGAACAGCAGCAGCAGGGTGGTGGTGGTCCAGCCGGGCACGCCGATCGCGCCGAAGAGATAGCGGCAGATGTAGTACACCGCGAGGATCAGGCTCGCCGCCGAGCTGCCGAACCCGAGGAAGCTGACCACCTGAAGGGGCAGCGACGAGTTGCTCAGGATATTGTCGAGGGCGTCGGAAACCAGGCGCCGGAAGCTGTAGCCCGAGCGGCCGTGCTCGCGCGGGTCGTGCCGCACCGGCACGTTCCGGATCCGGTTCGTCACCGCCAGCACCAGGTGCCCGACCCGCGGGCACTGTCGGCGGTCCTTGATGACCTCCCGAACGACGCTGGAGCGCAGGACCCGGAAGCTGGTGAGTTTCAGGCGCCGGTCGGTCCGGAAGACGTACGCGCTGATCCGGTCCAGCACCTTCGTCCCGAGGTTGCGGAACCAGGAATGCTGCTTGACCTCGTAAGCCCCGATGACCACGTCGACGCCGTCGTCGCCGCGCACGGCCTCGACGAGCTTGGGGACCTCCTCCGGCGGGTGCTGGAGGTCGTCGTCCATCGTGACGACGTACTCGCCGCTGGCGTGCTCCAGGCCGCAAAGGACCGCCTTATGCTGCCCGAAGTTTCGCATGTGCTGGATGAGCTTCACGCGCGGGTCGCCGCGCCGCAGCTCCTGCATCACCCGCCAGGAGTCGTCCGGGCTGGCGTCGTCGACGAGAATGATCTCGTAGTCCCCCCCGAAGCCATCGAGGGCCTTGGTCAGGCGCTCGTGCAGCTCTGCCAGGCTTTCGGCGGCCCGATAGACGGGGATCACCACGCTGTATTCGATGGTCATCTGATCGGCCTTGCCGAGTGGCCCGGCCGCCGTCGCCGTCGCCGCGATGCGTGCGC
>CBFCZU010000327.1:0-3034 GCA_965602635.1 uncultured Planctomycetales bacterium
CGTTTGCGCGCGCAAAGGCTTCCGCGCACGGTAAGGGTGGAGGGGGCGCGCCTCACGTGTGCGCCTCCGAAGCGCCTGACAAGTGAAGAGGCGAGTGCGGAGCAGCGAGTGCGGAGAGGTGGCAACTGCGGATTTGGGAATTCGGATTTCGGCCATCGGGGGCATCTGCGGTGGTTCGTGCCGGGAGAAGGGCGTTTCTTACGAACAAAGCCAATTTGGGGGCCGGGGAACCGGCGGCAAACAATGCGGGCGCCGCGACTTGCCGGCCAGCGGGCGGGCGACTGCTCCAGGAAACAAAGCCATTTCGTGGAAGCCCGGAGCACCGAGAGACCGGAGGACCGGGAGACCGGGAACCAATTGCCAATTGCCGATTTCCAGTTTCCAATTGGGCCTGCGTTTCCCACAAGCCCTTGCTGCCCAAGGGCTTACGGATTTCGGGCCCGTTGCGAAACGTTCCGTTTCGTTCCGGAACTTTCCGAAACTTTCCGTTTCGTTCCGTTTCGTTCCGTTTCGTTCCGAAACTTTCCGTTTCGTTCCGTTCTGTTCCGCGTGTTGCCGGTCGGCGTCGGGCTGTGCTCGTCGCCGGTGCCGGTAATGAACGCTGGTTTGGGCCTTGTCTAACGGGCTGGGTGACTGTAGAATGATGAGCGAATCAGCGTATGCCCAACGTGTGTGGCGTCCCGCACGGCAGAAGACAAATGGGACGCGAGCAGGCCACGGGCCGGTCGGGGGCAAACTAGGCCCGGGCAATGGAGTCAATCGAGGCGTGGACGACCCGCTACCATGGGTGGCCGTGGCATCGGCCGCCCTTTCAGGTTTCTTCTCGCTGTGCGTCTATTCGCTGCGTAGCTGTACCCGCCGCAGGCTGGAGTCAGCCTTCGCCCGCCACCGCCCGGGGCGGGGTGAATCCCTGATGAAACACCTTCCGGAGCTGGCGATGCTGTGCGCCCTGCTGCGTTCGGTGTTCAACCTTTCGCTACTGGCGGCGCTGGTCGGCCTGATCGGTGCCGGTCGTGGCTGGGCGGGGACCCTTGCGGCGGTGGGCGTGGCCGCGGCCATCATCGCCGTCGTCGGCGTGGCAATCCCCCACGCCTGGGGCCACTACGCGGGCGCGCGGGTGCTGGTGGCGACCAGCGGGGTGCTGCTGGTCCTCCGCAGAGTCCTCTGGCCGGTGGCGGCGGGGCTTCGTGCGGTGGACTGGCCGGTTCGTCGGCTGACGGGGGCGCCTGAGCCGGCGAACCACAACGGCGAGGCCGGCGGCGAGGCCTTGGAGGACGCGGTCAAGGCTGAGATCCTTCAGGTGGCCTCCGAAGGCCAGGCCGAGGGCGCGGTCGATAAGGCAGAGATGGAGATGATCGAATCGGTCATCGAGTTCGGCGACCGCCGGGCGGCGGAGATCATGACCCCCCGGACGGACATCGTGGCGCTTCCGGCGGGCGCCTCGGCCGAGGAGATCCGCCAGACTATCGTCCAGCACGGGCACACGCGCATCCCCGTCCACGACGGTGACATCGACAACATCATCGGCATCCTGCACGCCAAGGACCTGCTGGCGGCCGACGACCTGTCGCGGATCGAGCTGCGGAAGATGATGCGCAAGCCCTTCTTCGTGCCGGAGACGAAGCGGCTCGACGACCTGCTGCGTGAGATGCGCGCCCGGAAGATGCACATGGCGATCGTGCTGGACGAATACGGCGGCACGGCGGGGATGGTCACCATCGAGGACGCGATCGAGGAGATCGTCGGGGAGATTTCGGACGAGTACGACCTGCCGGAGTCGCCGCTGCTGAAGCGGATCGACGAGAGGTCGATCGAGGTGGACGGGCGGATGCACGTCGAGGACCTGAACGACGCGGCCGGGCTGGCGCTGTCCGAGGACGACGACTACGACACGGTCGCGGGGTTCGTCTTCTCCGAGCTTGGGTACATCCCTCCGGTGGGCGAGAAGCTCACCGCCGGCGGCGCGACGTTCACGGTCATGGCGGCCGACGACCGGAGGATCATCCGGCTGAAGGTCGAGGACCTCTCCCGGCGGAAGTGACGCGAGTAGCGCCGCGGCGGCGGCACCGGCTTGCCGACGGGGCGCGGGGGGGCCTACAATTCGCGGTCGAACATGCCCACCACCGACCAGGCCATCTGCATTCGGACGAGCGACTACAGCGAGACGTCGCAGGTGGTCGTCCTGCTGACGCGGCAGGTCGGCGTGGTGCGGCTGCTGGCGAAGGGTTCGAAGCGCCCCAAGAGCAGCTCCGGCGGGCGGGTGGACCTGTTCGCCGAGGGCCAGGCCGTCTTCAGCGGCACGGGGCGCGAGGCGCTGGGGACGCTGCGGGAGTTCGCCGAGACGACTTCCCACTCGCCCCTGCGGGCGGACCTGGCGAGGCTCAACGCGGGCCTGTACATGCTCGAGCTGTGCGGGGCGACGCTGGCCGAGAGCGACCCGCACCCGCAGGTCTTCGACCTGCTGCACAACGCGCTGCATCGGCTGGGGCAGGCGGACGCGGTGCCGCAGGCGGTGCTGGCATACTTCCAGTGGCGGCTGGCGCGGCACGTTGGGCTGCTGGGCGAGTTGACCGCGTGCGCGGCCTGCGGCGGGCAGGTCGGCGCGCGGGGCGTGTACTTCTCCAGCTCGCAGGGCGGGCTGCTGTGCCGCAACTGCGAGCCCGCCGCCACGGAGAAGTACGCCGTGGGGCCGGCGGCGCTATCGGCCCTAGGCGCCCTGGCGGCAGCCGAGGCAGGGAAGAAGGCTCAACTGGCCGAGCGCCAGGCGGCCGCGGCAAACGCCCTGCTCGCCTACCACATGCAGTACCAGCTCGGCAGGCCGCTGAAGAGCGCGCGGCTGGCCGTGCCCGGGGCGCCACCCTGAGCCGGGGGCGGCGACCCGCCCGGGCGTTGCGAAATGCCGCCGAGGTGATATGATGCCTCTCCGCCACCAGATCGAAAGGAACGGGCAATGCGCAACCTATCAGGGCTCTTCGGCCGATCACCTTTCGAGCCGATCGCCGAACACTCGCGGAAGGTGCACGAGTGCGTCGCG
>CBFCZU010000328.1:0-2984 GCA_965602635.1 uncultured Planctomycetales bacterium
CGGTGACGAATATGTGCTTTGCCATGGCCTATGTCCTCACGTGCACGCCGTGGCTGCTGAGGTACTGCTTGACCTCGGCTATGGAGTAGTGGTCGTAGTGGAAGATGGAGGCCGCCAGGGCGGCGTCAGCCTTGCCGGCGGTCAGGACTCTGAGGATGTCCTCGGGCCCGCCGGCGCCGCCCGAGGCGATCACGGGTATGGAGACGGCCTCGGCCACGGCGGCGGTCAGCCGCTCGTCGTAGCCCGCGGCGTGGCCGTCGGCGTCGATCGAGGTCAGCAGGATCTCTCCCGCCCCCAGTCCCTCGGCCTCGGCCACCCACTCGATCGCGTCCATCCCCGTCGGCGTGGTCCCGGCGTTGATGTACACCTCCCAGCCGGGGCCGGTCCGCTTGGCGTCAACCGCCACGACGACGGCCTGGTTGCCGAAGGTCTCGGCGGCGGCGGTGATGAGCCGCTTGTCGGTGACCGCGGCGGTGTTGATGGAGATCTTCTCGGCCCCCGCCTGGAGCAGTGCCCGCACGTCGTCCAGCTCGCTTATCCCGCCGCCGATGGTGTAGGGGATGAACACCTCCCTGCCGACGGCGGCGGCCAGCTCGCGGATGGTCCGCCGGGCCTCGAGCGTGGCCGTGATGTCCAGGAAGACCAGCTCGTCGGCGCCGGCCTCGCTGTAGCGCCGCCCGCACTCCACCGGATCGCCCGCGTCGCGCAGATCCACGTACGAGCGGCCCTTGACCACCCGCCCGTCCTGCACGTCCAGGCATGGAATTATGCGCTTGGCTAGCATGGCTTCTCACACAGCCCGCAAAAGTTCGCCAGCATCCTCAGCCCCGCCGGGCCGGACTTCTCCGGATGGAACTGCGTGGCGAAGATGTCCCGCTGCTGAACGACGGCGGCGTGCGGCCCGCCGTATTCGGTCGTGCCGATCACCACCTCCGGGTCGTCCGGCACGGCGTGGTAGGAATGGGCGAAGTAGAAAAAGCTCTCGTCGGGGATGTCCGCGAACAGCGGCGAGGGCCTCTGCTGGCGGACCTGGTTCCAGCCCATGTGCGGGACGGTCAGGTCGTCGCCGAAGCGCACCACCCGGCCGGGGATGATGCCCAGGCCCTCGTGCCGGCCGTGCTCGGCGCTCTCGCTGAAGAGCAGTTGCAGGCCCAGGCAGATGCCCATGAACGGCCTGCCCGATTCGGTCGCCGAGCGCAGCGGCTCGAGAAGCCCCAGCCGGCGGAGGTTCTCCACGGCCGCGCCGAAGGCGCCGACGCCAGGGAGGATCACCCCGGCGGCCGAGGCTATCGCCCCGGCGTCAGACGTCAGCTCCGACGCCACGCCCAGTCGGTCGAGCGCGTACTTGACGCTCTCGAGGTTGCCCAATCCGTAATCGACGATTGAGATCATTGCACGCTGACAACTGGCAGTCGAAGATTGCCGGTTGCCTGTTCCTATTCCCACTCGATGGTGCCGGGCGGCTTCGACGAGATGTCGTACACCACGCGGTTGACCTCGCCCACCTCGTTGATGATCCGGGCGGAGATCCTGCCCAGCAGCTCCTCGGGCAGGCGGGCCCAGTCGGCGGTCATGCCGTCCAGGCTGGTGACGACGCGCACGGCCACGACGTTGGCGTAGGTCCGCTCGTCGCCCATGACGCCGACGGTCTTGACCGGCAGCAGCACGGCGAAGGACTGCCAGATCTGGCCGTAGCCTTCCCACCGCCGCATCTCCTGCTGGACGATCGCGTCGGCGGCGCGAAGCACCTCCAGCGACTCCTCGGTAACCTCGCCGATTATCCTCACCGCCAGGCCCGGGCCGGGGAAGGGCTGTCGCCCGATAAGCTCCTCGGCCAGGCCGAGCTCGGTCCCGAGGCGGCGGACCTCGTCCTTGAACAGCTCCCGCAGCGGCTCGATCAGCTCGAAGCCCAGCTCGGCCGGCAGGCCGCCGACGTTGTGGTGGCTCTTGATCGTCGCCGACGGGCCCCCGCGGGCGGAGACGCTCTCGATCACGTCCGGGTAGAGCGTCCCCTGGGCCAGGAACCGCGCCCCGCCGACGGCGGCCGCTTCCGCGCTGAACACGTCCACGAAGACCTTGCCGATGATCTTACGCTTCTGCTCGGGGTCGGTGACGCCCCGGAGGGCGTCGAGGAACCGCCGGCGGGCGTCCACCACGCGCAGGTTCAGGGGATAATCTTCACGGAAGTAGCGCTCGATCTGTTCGACCTCGCCGGCCCGCAGCAGGGCGTTATCGACGAACACCGCCGTCATTCTGTCGCCGACGGCGCGGGTCAGCAGGGCGGCGACCACGGCTGAGTCAACGCCGCCCGACAGGGCACAGATCACCCCCTCGTCGCCCACGGCGCAGCGGATGCTCGCCACCGACTCGTCGATGAAGCTTGCCATGGTCCAGCCGCCGGAGGCGCCGGCGATGCGGAACAGGAAGTTGCCCAGGATCTCCTTGCCGCGCGGCGTGTGGGCAACCTCAGGGTGGAACTGGACGGCGTACGTCTTCCGGCCCGGGCAGCCCATCGCGGCGCAGGGGCAGTCGGCCGTGTGTGCGAGGCGGCGGAAGCCCTCGGGCGGGCGGGTGACGAGATCGCCGTGGCTCATCCACACCTCCAGCCGCGACGGCATGTCGGCCAGCAGCTCGTCCGCCTCCTCCACGTGCATGCTGGCCGGGCCGTACTCACCCCCGCCGTGGCGGGAAACCTCGCCCCCGAGCGTGTGAGCCAGCAGTTGCATGCCGTAGCAGATTCCCAGAGTCGGGATGCCCAGTTCGAGGATCTCGGCGTCGAAGGACGGCGCGTCGTCACTCAGCACGGACGCCGGCCCGCCGGACAGCACCAGCGCCACCGGGCGGCGCCGGGCGACCTGGGCCGCCGTGGCGGCGTGAGGGACGATCTCGCAGTAAACCCCCAGCTCCCGGATGCGCCGGGCGATAAGCTGGCAGTACTGCGAGCCGAAATCCAGTACCAGGACCGTCTCTCTCATAGAACTACC
>CBFCZU010000329.1:0-2978 GCA_965602635.1 uncultured Planctomycetales bacterium
CTTGCGGACGCCGATCATCATCGCGAACGGCACGCCGACCTCCATGGCCGCCGGCATGATCGCCCTGTCGATCATCAATCTGCAAAGTCCTTGCTCGTGCCTCTTACGGTAGGTCATCACGCCGGGGTAAACCACCTCCGGGGGCGACTCGGGATACACAAAATCGGGCCCCAGTGAGGCGGCGAAATAGACCGGCTTGATCTTCTTCGACCAATCCACCAGGAACCGCCGGACTTCATCGTAGGTCTTGTGGGTCTTGTCCGTGAGTCGGCGCTTGACGGCATAGCCGGCGTCCTTCATGACCGCGACGGCCGAGTCCCAGTCCACCAGGAGCGGGTCGATCCGCAGGGCGGGCCTCAGGCAGTCGGGGCACGACCTGTCGCCCCGCAGATGCTCGACCTCCGCCGCGGTGAAGGGGTTGTTGGTCATCACCGCGTGGTCGATGTTGGCCAGCTCGAATACCTTCGGCAGGTAGTCCTCGGCCTTCTGGGCGGCGAACCACTTCCTGATCCCGGGCAGGTCGCGACCGCCGGTGTCCAGCCCGAGGGTGTTGAAGGTGGTGATTGCGCCCCGGGCGGCCTCGGAAAGGGCGCCGTGCTTGAGGAAGACGTGCTCCCAGACCAGGTCGGCCTGGGCGGTCTTGGGAAGCGACCAG
The DNA here is from genome assembly GCA_965602635.1 of uncultured Planctomycetales bacterium. Lineage (GTDB taxonomy): Bacteria > Planctomycetota > Phycisphaerae > SM23-33 > SM23-33 > CBFCZU01. The sequence continues at coordinate 656 of CBFCZU010000329.1, forward strand.
AACTTCTCGAAGGTCAGCTCGCGCGGGGCGACGGTGAACAGCTCGGCCACCAGGTAGTGGTAGGTGAGGATTTCGTCGGCCCCCCACAGCAGCAGATCGCCGTGTGAGGGCGGGAACAGGTGCGTATGCACGTCGGTGACGACGGTCGAGCCAACTGCGTTACGCACGAACTCGGTCAAGGACGCGATATCCATCGGCATGGTCCGCCTTGCTCCTTCCTACTCGTTCCGGACGCTCTTAGAGACACTAGACAACTACACTTATTGCCGCCGGTCAACCGTCCGCTTACAATCTCCAGAAGAAAACCAACACAGGCCGCACGAGGAGGTGACATATGCCTGCCGACAAATGCCCGAAGTGCAACGGGAGCATGGACGAGGGACGAGTCCCAAAAGGACTTCGCTGGTTCTCAGGATACAAGTCAGACTCCCAGAAGCATTTCTCCTTCGAGGTCAACCTCGAGAAGGCCAACGCATGTCGGAACTGTGGCTACGTTGAGTTCTATCTGGACCCGGAGAAGCTCAAGCGCAAGCTGTCATGAGGGGACGGGGCATCGCGACCCCTCGTCTCGGCTGACGGCGCAAGCCTGACGACTTGCCGGCAGCCGGGCTCTGCGCTGGAGGGCCGTTGGCGACCGGCCAGCACCGACTGGTGAGCGGGGGTCAGCCAGGTGAGGGGCCAGGCCCGCGGCGCGCGCCAGGGATTGTCAAAGGGCGGCAAAGGCTGTAACTTCTTGCCCGTTTCCTGCCAATCTGTAAAGGACTCGCCCGATGGCATTGAGGCATGACTGGCAAGTGCGGATCGACGCCTGGGTCCAGGCCGTCCGCGAACGTGTGGTGAGGCCGCTGCGTGACCTGCCGGCGGAGTTCGCCGCGACGATGGACCAGCTCTCGCCTGCGGCGGCGCGGCGGTTGGCCTACCGCCCCGCGCGGGCGGGCATGAAGTGGGGCCGGAAGTGGCAGTACGGCTGGTTCCGCTCCGCCGTTACGGTCCCCCGAGCCCCCCGCGGGCGGGCGATCGTGCTGACGCCGGTGCTGGGCCGGGCCGGAACCGAGTCCATCGTCTTCATCGACGGCGTCGCCCGGGGCGGCGTTGACCGCTGGCACGAGCACATCGACCTGACCGCGGCCGGGCTTGCCGGCAAGAGGGTGAAGATCCTCATCGAGGCCTACGCCGGGCACGGGCCGACGCCGGGGTCGCTGCCGTTCCTGCTGCCGGGCAAGCCGGCCATCGAGCCGCCCCCGCCCCGCCAGCAGACGTTCCAGGCCCTGCGCCTGTGCGAGTGGGACGAGCAGGCCTACCAGCTCTGGATCGACGCGGTGACGCTCACCCAACTGGCGGGGAGCCTGGAGGGCGGCTCGCTCCGCCGCCACCGTATCGAGCGGGCGATGATGGACGTGACGACGGTGCTCGACCCCGAGGCCGGCGCCGAGGGCTTCGACTCGGCCGTCCCCGCCGCCCGCGAGGTGCTCGCCCCGGTGCTGGCGGCGCGCAACGGCGACACCATGCCCGAGATGTACTGCTTCGGGCACGCGCACATCGACGTCGCCTGGCTCTGGCCGCTCGCCCAGACACGCCGAAAGGCCGCCCACACGTTCTCCACCGCCCTGGCGCTGATGGACCGCTGCCGCGAGTTCCGCTTCATCCAGAGCCAGGCGCAGCTTTACGACTACCTCCAGGCCGACTACCCGGAAATCTACGCCCGCGTCAAGCGGGCCGTCCGACGAGGCCAGTGGATCGCCGAAGGCGGAATGTGGGTCGAGCCCGACCTGAACATCGCCGGCGGCGAGGCGCTCATCCGCCAGTTCCTCTACGGAAAGCGGTTCTTCAAGGACGAGTTCGGCACCGACAGCGACGTCTGCTGGCTGCCAGACGTCTTCGGCTACAACGCCAACTTCCCCCAGATTCTCGCCGGCTGCGGCATGAAATACTTCTCCACGCAGAAGCTATTCTGGAACCTCCACGGCGGGACGGAATTCCCCTACGAGACATTCACCTGGGAGGGCATCGACGGCACGACGGTGCTGGCCCAACTGCACCGCGACTACAACGCCATGACCGACCCGAAGTGCGTGGCGCGGCGCTGGGCGCTGTGCGTGGACAAGGACCAGACCGACAGGCTGCTGTACCCCTTCGGCTTCGGCGACGGCGGCGGCGGGCCGACGCGCGACCATCTGGAGCACCTCCGCCGCGGGCGCGACCTGGAGGGGCTGCCGCGGATGCGCCAGGCCGCCCCGGGCGAGCTGTTCGCAGAGCTGGAGAAGGGCCCCCCGCCGGAGAACCGATACGTCGGCGAGCTGTACCTGGAGCTGCACCGCGGCAC
>CBFCZU010000330.1:0-2941 GCA_965602635.1 uncultured Planctomycetales bacterium
GCCGGCTCTTCAAGGGCAAGGGGGACGGGACGTTCGCTGACGTGAGCCGCGAGACGGGGACGCTCCACGAGCCGCCGGCTCGGTCGTGTGCCTGGTCGGACGTGGACGGCGACGGCTGGGTTGACCTCTATGTGACGTGTCCGCGCGGGCCCAACCGGCTGTTCCGCAACAACCGGGACGGCACGTTCACGGACATTGCTCGGGCGGCAGGCGTGGCATTGCCGCAGGCGCGGAGTCTGGGCTGCGCGTTCGGCGACGTCGACGGCGACGGGCTCGACGACCTCTTTGTCACCAACTACGACTCCCAGGAAGACGCGCTCATCAAGAACCTCGGCGGCGGCAGGTTTCGGGACGTTACGGCGGCGGCTGGCCTGAGCCGAAGGGCTTCCTCCGTCGGCTGTGTCTTCGGCGACGTGACGGGCCGTGGACGGCTGGACCTCTATGTGACGACCGACTCGTGGCTCGGGGGAGCGAACGCCACCGAGCCGCAGCTCATCAAGCAAGGCCATACGGTCGAGCCGAACCTGCTCTACGAGAACGATGGCCGGGGACGCTTCAGGCCCGCCGCCAAGGCCGGGCTCCAGCACAAGGCCCTCTCGCACGACGCGATCCTGGAGGATCTCGACCACGACGGCCGGCTGGAGATCTATGTCGGCGTGGACGCCATTCCCACCGGGAACCGCTTCGCGACGCACAAAGGGGGCAATCCCCTGTGGACCCGGGACGAGAAGGGGAGCTGGCAGGAGGCCCGTCAGTCGTGGGGCGTCGGCCACGAGGGGAACTGCGTGTGCGTGCCGGCGGCTGATTTCGACAACGACGGCGATCTGGACCTGATGTTGGTCAACTTCTACTCCAACGTGGTGGCGTACCGCAACGAGACCAACGACGGGAACTGGCTGCGCGTCAAGGCCATCGGCACCAGGAGCAACCGCGACGGCATCGGCGCCAAGATCCGCCTCTATGCCCAGGACGGTGGACAGAGCAAGCTCATCGGCCTTCGCGAGATCCAGTCAGGCGCCGGCTACGGCCGATGCTCGCCGCTCGAGGCCCATTTCGGGCTCGGAACGCCACCCGCGAAGGAGTACAGAATCGAGGTCTACTTCCCGGCGACGAGAACGAGGGTCACCAAGCAGCGCGTTGCTCCCGGGCAGAGGGTCGTCGTGACGGAGCAGTAAGCTGGCCACGTCGCTCGCGGAGGCGCGGGGCCACGTAAGGAGCGCTTGCGCGCGCAGCGATGACGAGTAGAATCGCGCCTGCTGGAGCTGGCCCATGGGGCCAGCCGTGTGGCCGATGGGCACCCCGGTGGAGCGAGCCATGGCCAGGCCGAGACGCATCACTCGCCGTTCCTTCCTGACGGGGGCCGCTGCGGCGGCCGCCGCCCCGTACGTCGTCACCTCGACCGCTCTGGGCGCGCCGGGCGTGGACCCCGCCAGCGAGCGGATCACCATGGGCTTCATCGGCGTCGGGGGCCAGGGCGGCGGACACGTGGGCATGAGCGGCCGCGGCGACATCCAGACTCTGGCCGTCTGCGACGTGGACCGACGGCGCCGCGAGGCGCAGCGCGACCGCGTCGAGAAGATGTACGCCACTCGGAAGGCCAGCGGGCAGTACAAGGGCTGCGCGGCCTACAACGACTTCCGCGAGCTGGTCGCGCGAGACGACGTCGACGCGGTGCTGGTCGCCACCCCCGACCACTGGCACGCGCTCACCTCCATCGCCGCGATGAAGAGCGGCAAGGACGTCTACTGCGAGAAGCCCCACTCCCTGACCATCGGCGAAGGCAGGGCCGTGTGCGAGGCCGCCGCGCGCTACGGGCGGGTCTTCCAGACCGGCAGCCAGGAGCGCTCGGGCCGTGGGCGCCACGGCTGCGAGCTGGTGCTCAACGGGCGGATCGGGAAGGTCCATACCATCCGCACCTACCTGCCCTGCGGCGGCAAGCTCCCCGACGACTACGAGCCGGAGCCTCCGCCGCCGGCGTTCGGCTATCCGGCCGAGCAGCCGCCGGAAGGGTTCGACCACGAGCTGTGGCTGGGGCCGGCGCCCTGGACGCCCTACAACTCGCGCCGCTGCCACTTCAACTTCCGCTGGGTCCTCGACTACTCGGACGGCGAGTTGACCGACCGGGGCGCCCACGTCAATGATCTCGCCATGTGGGGCAACGGCACCAGCCATACCGGGCCGGTCGAGATCGACGCCCGCGGCCAGTTCGGCAGAGGCATGCACAACGTGCCGGTCCGCTTCCACATCGAGTACAAGTTCGCCAACGGCGTGACCATGATCACCACCAGCCACAACGGCAGCGAGGACGACCCCGCCCTGGGCGGGCGCGGCATCAAGTTCGAGGGCACCGACGGCTGGTTGTGGATCGAGATTCACGGAGCCGCGCTCAGGGCCAGCGACCCCGATATCCTCCGCTCGCCCATCCTCCCGGGCGAGAAGCACCTGCACCGCAGCCCCGGCCACCACGAGGACTGGATCCGCGCCATCCGCACGCGGGGTCCCACCGTCGCCCCCTGCGAGGCCGGCCACCGCACATCGAGCCTTCTGCACCTCGGCCTGAATTCCATGATACTGGGCAGGAAGTTCAAGTGGGACCCCGACAGGGAGATCGCCCCCGACGACGCCGAGGCCACGAGGATGGTCCTCCGGCCGATGCGGAGCCCCTGGCACACCTGACGGACGTCTGCCGCCGCGACGATGACACCGCGCACAGCGGTTCCCGATTCGAGGAAACAATGCGATGACGAGCACTACGGGCAGGGCGGGAGCGATCGCCGCCGCTACGATCCTGACTGTCGCCTTGGCCGGCCTCTCCGCCGCAGGACAGGCCGACGACGCGGCGACGGAGACCGACAAGCTGTTCGAGGCCGTCGCCGCCTACAGGTTCGGCCAGCCGGAGACGCCGCTGATCGCCGTCGCCCAGCAGGTGCGCCGCTCCTAC
>CBFCZU010000331.1:0-2919 GCA_965602635.1 uncultured Planctomycetales bacterium
GAGCCGTCGCCGAGCCAGAACGCGCACTGCGGTACGTAGACCATCTGGATGGCGAGCAGCTTGAACTCCACGGCGCCGGAGTCCTCTATGCCATCCGCCTTGTGCAGCCAGCGCAGCGTCACGCCCTTCCATTCGTTCGGGCCGCTGCCAGCCGTCGCGCGGTAGATGAACGCCCCAACGCCGCGCTTGCCGTCGTCGCTCACCCCAACGTCCAGCTTCGCTTCGCCGGGAACCGAATGGTCGGAGGCCTTGGTCGATAGCGCGGCGTGCGACCAGCCCTTGTCGCCGCCCTTACGGAACTTGGCGAACACCCAGGCCGCGTCCCAGCTTTCGAGTTTCAGCGCGCCTTTGCCGCCGTGCTGCTGCTCGCCCACTTCCCAGGCTGCCCGCCAGGACCAGTCCCAGGCCAGGTCGAACGTGACCGAGCTCTGCCCGGCGGCCGCGCCATCCAGCCGCCGCACGTTTTCGATTCGAATGGGATCGGCCTTCCCCGTGCCCTTGAACCGCGCGGCCGCATGGCCGTCCGCCATGACGACAGATGCGTTCAGTAGGAGCGCCGCCGCGCCCAGCTGCACCAACCCACACACTGTCCGCATCTCGTTTCTTGTTCTCCCGTTCATTATGTTCACTCTTTCCGTTCGTCGGACCGGTCGGACCGGTCGGACAGACCGGACTGTCACTGACCACTGGTACTGTTTACGTTTCACGGCCCGACTCCCTTCGGTGCCGTGCGCACGCCGCGCCAGCCATAGTCGGCTCGTCCCGGCGCCACGGTGTCCGCCAGCAGGCGGTGCGACGGACGCCCGGCTACGCCGTAACCGCCGCGAATCCCGGCTCCGACGGCATCGGTCTGCGGCCAATCCGCACGCAGTGTCGGCGTACCCCGACCGTGACTCCCTCGGAAGCGCCGTCCCACGGCATTGCCCACCGTCACCGGACGTTCGCGCGGCAGCCGCCATCCGTTGATGCTCTGGACTTCCCAGTACGAGGGGTGGTCCAACCTGTCCCCCGTATCCCACCCCGGCTCCATCGGCCCGCGCGTGACTTTCTCGTACTCCAGCTCGGTCATCGGACGCAGGCCTGCCCAAGCCGCGAATGACGCGCCGTCGGCCCAGGACAACGCGACGCAAGCACGCCGACGGTCCGGTGAGCTACAGGTGTAGTTGGGTGGCTCTCCGGAACGGCTGATCTGCTGGTGCCGGACCTTGTCGGTATAGCGCTTTGCGGCCTGCGCGGCGTCGAGCATGTTCAGAAAACCAGTGTAATGCCCCACCTGAACGTGGTATTTCATGCAGTAGAAGGCCGCATAGCCGTTGGGGAAGGCCACCGGGATCTCGCCCTTGTCCTCCGGCTGGGCGCCTCGCCTCGCCCAGAGCTTGCCTTTCTGCCGTCCGGTCGGAATCGCGCCGGCGCTGGTCACCCGGTAGGGCAAGGTGTGCTGCGTGCCGTCCGTGTACTTATAGAACCGGTAGGGCTCCGTTCCGCCCGAGCCCAGATAGAATGCCCCCTCGGGGACAAACACCATCTCGATCCCGAACGCCCGTACGCTGACCTTCGTGTCCTTCGTAATCCCCTTGTTGGCCGCAAGGTCCCAGATGGCCGTCACCTTGGTTGCCGCCACCTTGCCGATGCCATACTCCGCCCGCCGCACGAACATGCCGAGGAACCCGTCGTCGCCGTCGGGCACGATGAAGTCCAACCGCGTGCCGCCCTTCTCCTGGCTGTAGCCCCTGGGGTTCAGCACCTTGTCCGCGGCCAGCCGGACGTGCTGCCAGGCCTTCTGGCCCTCGGCCCGCACCTTGAAGAACACCCAGGCGGCATCGTGATTGGCCTCGTGGCGCCAGGAGCCCTCCCAGGCGATGTCGAACCGCACGGTCGCGGTCCGCCGGTCTCGCGGGACGACGGTCACATTCTCAATCCGCAGCTTTCCTGCGCGGGCCACCCCCGCGATCAGCAGCAGAACGCAGGCAGACGCAACCGTTTGGCTCCTCGAGAATCTACGTCCGTCGCTCAGGCGACTCATGGCACGTCCCTTTCTGGCCGCAGCTTCCCGCCTATCTCGGATCTGAACCGTCACCGGACTTCTCGAACTTCCTGTAGAACCTCCCTCGCCAGGGCCGGATCTTCACCGTCTTCGAATCGCTCGGCTTGTCCGCGAATCCCACCCACCACGGGTCCAGCGATGGCGGAAGTGGGGGACGCGGCGGCGCCAGCTCCCCCACGGCCCAGCGCGGGCCTGGACGAGGAAACTCCCATTTCGTCCCCGGCGGGATCGCCCCGAGGTGCTTGTGAACGTCCATGTACTCGGCGGCGTCGAAGCCGCACTCCTTGGCGGCGGCCCGGACGTACTGCTCGCTGACGGCGAAGCTCACCCGGTTGATCTCTATCTCCTCGCCAAGCTCTCCCTCGTCAACGAGGCCGCGAAGAGACGGCGGCATGACGTCGCGGAAGTAGGTGTCCCGCCCCACGAGAGGTCCTTTGCTGCGCGAGCAGAGGACCCTCGGGGGCGCATGCTTGCCCGCCTCGATCAAGGGCCCGACGCACAGGTTGTTCTTCTGGATCTCCAGGCCTTCCTTCCACGGCAGGCCGCTACAGAAGTCCCAGTCGCGGGCGTAGATGATGTTGTTGGCCACCAAGTTGTCGTCCTTGAAGTACTTCCCGTGCCGCGTGCTGGTGCCCCACGAGACGCCGCTCTTGGCGTTGATGAGCGTGTTGTTCCGGATGATCATGCCGCTGAGGGGGTGGAATCCCCCGCGCGACCATGCACTCCCGCCGGGCGTGCTGAACTTGAAGATCACCGACCAGGGGATGCCGTATTCGGGCGAGGCGTAAACGATGTTGTGCTCGATGGTCACGCCGCCTCTCTGCACCGGCGAGAGGCCCAGCAAGCACTGGCCCTCCAGGATGACGTTGTGATGC
>CBFCZU010000332.1:0-2899 GCA_965602635.1 uncultured Planctomycetales bacterium
CGAAAGTCCGGTCGGCCAGGGGCACCCCGGCGGACGGGAAGGCTGAACCCGCCTCGCCGGCAGGCGGGTCGATCATTTTGGACGGCAGGCGGGAGTGGCGCTCTCCGCTCTGCGCAGCGCTTCGCAGAGCACGAGTCGCCACGAAGCACGAACCGGTTGCCGGAAGGCCGTCCCGCCCCGCCAGCTTCGCCAGAACGATTATCCCTGACTTCCACAAAATCCTCCGTCGCCAGCCCTGCCCCTTCCAGGGGCGCACCTTCAAAAGCGACAAGTACCCGGCCTGCGGCGACCCGAGCAAAGGTTTTGCCGGAAGGCTACGTCAGCTCGAATGTCCGGAACTGCCAGGGCTTTATGTGGAAGCTGATTTCGTCGCCGTGCCGGGAGACATCCCCTACCTTGTGACCCAAAAGATTCGTCTCGCACGCCCGCGTGAACGGCAGGTCCAGGCGTATCGTCGCGTCCGCAGTCTTCCCCGCTACCTCGACGACCCGTATCTCCATGCCGCAGCCCGGCTTCTTTCGGAAAGCCGAGAGCTGCACATTCTCCGGCGACACGCTGACAAAGCCGTTGCGTGCCGCCATGTCTCCCTTCCCAGGAGGGCTAACTACAGTTATGAAGCTGTTGCTGAACGCCGCCGAGGCTCGCACACGGTCTTCATTGGTGAACCCCGCGCCGTGGGGCATCAGAGCGTGCCGGTATTCGGCGTAGCGAGGAAAGCCGTACTCCCCGGAGTAGTGTGACTCCCACTCCCGCACCAGCAGATTCGAAACGGCGCCGTCGTCGGTCCGCTTGAAGTACTGGGTGCCCGGGTGCAGCAGTAGAATCCCCGCCTCGTCCCCCACGAGGTCGAGGAATGTGAGCGCATGGCCGGACCGCTTCTCGGTTGGCTCGATGCCGAACGGGAAATCACGAATCACGGAGCGGGCCTCGAAGGCCGGCGTGAAAGAGAGCCAGTAGCCTTCTTTGATTTCGGCCGGGGCCGGCGTGTCGTCGGCCACTGGCGGGATTTGCGTCAGTATCCGGCTGATCACTTCCACACGGGGCGAGTGAGTGCTGAGAGTTACGCGCGTCTCGAACTGGAGGAGCCCCCAGTCGTGAAATGCCTTGACAGTCGCCCGCACGGGGCCCTTCTCGGTCCACTCGATCTGCGCCTTTGACTGCGAGCTGTCAAAGCGGGTCAGCTCCTCCATGCCGCGTTCCCGTCGTATCCGCTCCAGGTGGCGATAGTTGGCCGGCAGTGCCTCGAATTGCCCCGTGCCGCTGAATGTGGGCCAGCCGCCGGCTCTGGCGTTGAGCACCTCTCGCCCCCTTGCCTTGTCCATCAGGCTGCAGACCGCTCCGGTTGCCGGATCGAGCCGAACCTCCAGATGCTCGTTCTCCATCAATAGTTCTTGCTCGTCAATCCGCAGATCGGTCTCCGGCAACGCTGCGACATCCGGCGTGCACTCAACGTAGTATGTGTCGTACCCCACGCCGGGCACGTTCTCTGCCAGAAAGGCCACATTGGCCATCGTTATATTACCCTCGGCGTCTTTGTCACTCTTGATAATCTGGGAGGGCACAACACGCCCGGAGCACTCCCTCACCAGAACGCTCGCCGTGTTTTCAGGCAACGGATAGATTCGTCCCGTCAACGTCACGTCGTCCCGCCGCCAACCGGCCTGGTTGAAGACCGTCACAGCGAGTTGTCCCTTCTGCGGAGTTGCGGAATCGATGCGGCGCACGACGTGGCTGAGGGCGGCGTCGAGCGCGGGCTGGCCTTCCTGCTGCGCCGCGTCCATGTGGTTGTAGCCGATCGCGCCCCAGGTGAGGTTGTGGTAGTCCTCGATCCGGTCCAGCGGCGCCATGCGGTTGCCCTGCCAGCGAGAGTACTCGCAGAGAGCGACGTCGTGGCTCTGTGCCGCCAGCAGGTTCTTCCACGCCCTTTCCAATCGCTCTGCTTGCGTCTCCGCGCCCAGAACAGAGGCAACCGCATCGAACCGCTCCGCCGCCAGGAGCAGCCCTTCGACCTTACGGTCAAGGATGCGTATCTGGTCACCGCCCACGCCCCAGGCGAGCAGCTTGTCCCACGCGTCCATGTTCAGGTAGATGGTCTCCTTGGCGTCACCGCCGTACTTGTCCATGTATTCCGCCAGCGTGACGAACTCGACATCGACCAGTTCGGCCAGCTCCCTGTAGCTCTCGGATCGCTCAAGGTACAGCGGTTTCTCGGCCGGTTCCCACCCGTATTCTGCCCAGGCCAGGATGAGCAGGTTGCCCCGTGCCGGCAGCTCCTCGTACCCGTACGCAGATGGGACGTCCTTGGGGTCGCGGGAGAAGACGTAACGCAGCGGATGCTGGGGATGTGTCGGAAGCGTCGTGCCGTCCATTCCCCGCCAGTTGAATACGTTGAGGTCCTGCACGGGGGCGCCGGCGCGCCCCCACGTGTCCAGTTGCGCCAGGCTTGCGTATCGGAAGCCCGCGCCGGCCGCTATCTGCGGGATCTGTGGATGGGTGAACTCTTCCTCCTCAAGGAACGTCACCATCTCATAGCCCAGTGCCTTGCGGATGGTCTCGCGGCCTAAGACGAGCTGCCGGATGTTGGATTCCCCGCTGACCGTCGTACCCAGAGGCTGCCCATAGGACCCTCCGATCAGTTCCACCTTTCCTTCTTGAAGGTGCCTCTTGAGTCTCTCGGCCACCTGCGGAAACTTCTCGGCCAGCAGCTCGTAGGCATAGGCATCATGGTTGATGCATGTCTTCGCGCCGGGCTCACGGTCGGCGATCTCCAGAGCGTCAATAACTGACACGACGCATGATTCCAGGCCCAGGTTCCATCCGATCCCGATGTAGCTCCAGTGGTTGCAGATGGCGAAGCAGGTGGCGTTGCGTGCGGCATGCGCGGGCTCGTTCGTCTTCT
>CBFCZU010000333.1:0-2813 GCA_965602635.1 uncultured Planctomycetales bacterium
AGCATGGGGTTGAGGATCAGAGCGGTGTGATATTCCGGCCCCAGGCGCTCCAGCAGCTTCCGGCAGAGGGTGGTCTTGCCCGTGCCCACCTCCCCGGTCAGCAGCACGAAGCCCTTACGCCTGCGGATGGCGAACAGCAGGTGGTTCAGCGCCGTGCCGTGCTGTTGGGTCATGTAAAGGAACTTGGGGTCAGGTGTTACGTTGAACGGCTGCTCCGTCAGGTTGTAGAATGTCAGGTACATTTGGCCTTGTCTCCGTACTTGGGCCGGCGCGAAGCCGACGCTGGGCTTTGTCGCCGTTCGTATCGGCGAATTACCAGGGCGGCTTTATCAACAAAATCCTCCCATTCGGCATATTCGTAACGACCCCCCCGTTCGGAACGCGCGGCGGTTGAGCCCTGGACAAAGCCGCCGCGGCGGACGATAAATGTCGTGAGCGACCCAGGCAGAGAGGACCCGCTGGATGTCACCGGGATGCGACAAGATCGAGATCATCCGCCCGGCGAAGGGACGGAAGTTCGCCTGCGCCATCTTTGACTTCGACGGTACGCTGAGCCTGATCCGCCAGGGCTGGCAGGACGTGATGATCCCGATGGTGCTGGAGATACTCCGCCCTCTGGCCCACGGCCTGGATGAGGCGGCGCTTGAGGAGCTGGCCCGCGAGGACGTTACCTCCCTGACGGGCGAGCAGACGATCTATCAGATGATCCGCCTGGGCGAGCGGGTGCGGCAGTTCGGCGGCGCGCCGGCCGATCCGCTGGAGTACAAGCGACAGTACAACACGCGGCTGATGGAGCGGATCGCCCACCGCCGCCGCGACCTGGCTGCGGGGCAGGCCCGGCCGGTGGACATGATGCTCCGCGGCGCCCGCGCCATGCTCGAGGCGCTCAGCGACCGCGGGCTGAAGCTCTACCTCACCAGCGGAACCGATCAGGAGTACGTCGTCGAGGAGGCGTCGCTGCTCGGCCTGGCCGACTGTTTCGACGGCGGCATCCACGGCGCACGCGACGACTACAAGACCCACACCAAGGCCAAGGTCGTCGCCCGGGTGATCCGCGAGAGCGGCATCGCCGCCGCGGAGGTGCTGGGCTTCGGCGACGGCTTCGTGGAGATCGTCGCCGTCCGCGAGGTCGGTGGCTACACCGTCGGCGTCGCCAGCGACGAGGCGGCCGGTGGCGGCGTGGCCGATCCCTGGAAACGGCGGCGGCTGGTCGAGGCCGGGGCCGATATCATCGTGGGCGACTTTGCCGAGGGCGAGGCGCTGCTGGCGGCACTGTTCGAGGCGGGATGAGCGATGGAGCCGCGAAGGCTACGCGAGATCGTCGGGCGCTGCGGGCAGGTCAAGGCGCTGGTGGCCGGTGACTTCTGCCTCGACCGATACCTCGACATCGACCCGGCCATCGAGGAGATCTCGCTCGAGACTAACCTTCCCGCCCACCAGGTGGTGGACGTTCGCCCGCAGGGCGGCGGCGCGGGGAACGTCCTGGCCAACGTCGCGGCGCTTGCCCCGGCCGAGGTGCACGCCCTCGGCGTCGCCGGGCTGGACGGCGAGGGCCATGAGCTGGCGGGCGTCCTGGACGGGCTCGGGGCGGGGATGGATCACTTCATCCGCACGCGGCGGCGCAAGACGTTCACCTACACCAAGCCGCTGGTGATGCGCCCGGACGGCCCGGAGGAGCTGTCCCGGCTGGACATACGCGACCGCGGCCCCATGCCCGAGGAGCTGGTCGAGCAAATCGTCGAGCGGCTCCGTGCGGCCGTGGCGGGGGCTGACGTGGTCGTGCTCATGGAGCAGGTGCCCGACAGCGCCAGCGGCGTGCTGAGCCCGCCTGTCAAGCGAGCGGTGGCCGAGTTGGCCCGGCAGGCGGGGGAGAAGGTCTTCCTGGCCGACAGCCGGTGCGACGTGCTGGGCTTTTCGGGCGTGGACATCAAGGTCAATCGCGAAGAGCTCCGTCGCTGCTGCGGCGCGGCGGGCGACGACGCCAAACTGGCCGGGCAGTTGGCCCGGCAGCTCGGCCGGCGCGTCTTCGTGACGCTCGGGGCGGAGGGCATCGTCGCCGCCGGGCCGGACGCAAAGGCCCACCGCGCCGCTGGAATTCCCGTGGCCGGACCCGTTGACATCGTCGGCGCGGGCGACTGCGTGCTGGCCCACCTGGCGATGGCGCTGGCGGCGGGGGCGTCGGTGGGCGAGGCCGTCGAGCTGGCCAACCTTGCCGCCAGCATCGTGATCCGCAAGATCGGCACCACGGGCACGGCCACAGCCGCCGAGCTGGCCGAGGCATTACGCGAAAGTTCGTAGGAGCGACGTTCGGTGGCGAAGAGACTGGCACTCGAGATCGGCGGGACGAAGCTTCAGGCGGCCTTGGGAACCGCCGACGGGAAGATCCTCCGCGCCGGGCGCTGCTCCGTCCCGGACGGCGCCGACGCGGGCGAGATCCGCCGGATGCTCGCCGACGTGGCGGCCGAAGCCATGGGCGGGGAAAAGGTCGAGCGCGTCGGCATCGGATTCGGCGGGCCGGTGAACGTCGAGACGGGGCAGGTGGTCCGCAGCTTTCACGTGGCCGGTTGGGACGGCTTCGACCTGCGGGCGTGGGCCGAGCAGACCATCGCCCGGCCGTGCGTCATCGAGAACGACACCAACTGCGGCGCACTGGCCGAGGCGACCGTCGGCGCCGGGGCAGGCGCGGACGTTGTCGTGTACACGAACATCGGCACCGGCATAGGCGGCGGGCTGGTGGTCGGCGGGCGGCTTTACTCCCGGCCTCTGGGCTGCATGGAGGTCGGCCACACCAAGCTCTGGGACCGCCCGGCGGG
>CBFCZU010000334.1:0-2773 GCA_965602635.1 uncultured Planctomycetales bacterium
TGGCGAGCTGGCGCCGGAGTACTTCAAGAAGCTGCCGCAGGACCAGTTTGCCGAGGGCCCGCTGACGTACCGCCGCGTGGGCAAGGGATATCTGCTCTACAGCGTGGGCGAGAACATGAAAGACGACGGCGGGCGGGAAGACGAGGCCAAGGAGTTCGACGACATCGCCGTCCGTGCCGAGTGAGCGCCCGGCCCGCGGCGGACGGGGCGGATGAAATCTTGACCGCGCCGGCCGCGGCGCATATGGTGGGTCCAGAGTTCGCGGACGGATACGCCCGCGGTGGGCTCCCATCAGTCTGGTAAGGAATCTTTGATGGCAATTCAGCAGTGGTCCGACGACATCACCGTGGCCGAGCTGGCCGACGATCCGCAATTCACCGACGAGATGGAGGCGATGACGAACGACCTGGCCGAGCGCCCCACGAACGTCGTGCTGAACTTGGGGCCGGTGAGCTTCCTGAACTCGTCGAACATCTCCAAGCTGCTGCGGCTGCGGAGGCAGATGCTCAACAGCCAGAAGCACTTGATCATCTGCGGCATCAACAGCCAGGTCTGGGGCGTATTCCAGGCGACCGGCCTGGACAAGATCTTCGAGTTCACCAACGACGTGGCCACGGCGCTGGCGACGGTTCAGCTTTCGGGCGAGGCCAAGGGCAAGGGCTGAGGCCGGCGGGCCGCAACGCCCGTGGGCGCCGCCCGGCCCGACGGGCCGGTCAAGCAACGTGGGGGCTATTTTCTATTGCATGCGGCCGGTGCAGCACTATAATCATGGAGTTGGTGACACCACAGATCAAGAAAGGTGCCGTGATCTCAGAATGATCAAAGTCAAGGCCAGAGGCAACGAGTCTGTGCAGCAGATGTTGCGGCGGTTCAAGAAGATGTGTGAGAAAGAGGGCCTCACCAAGGACATCAAGCGGAACAGCTACTACGAGAAGCCCTCGGAGCGCCGCCGCCGTCGGATGCGGAAAAGCCTCAAGCGCCATGCCCTGTAGAAGAAGTTCTCGCAAGGCCGGGCGGGCGAAAACCAGACACCAGGCAAACGGGATTCGCGACCACCGTCGTCCCTCCAACCAGGCAACGTGGCGTCGCAAGCCTGCCCTCGGGCAAACCCCCAGTCTCATCCGCTCCAGCCGCCAGGCCGCCGCGCCGGCGACTGTCCACAGGGGCACAATCCAGGCATTCTGATTCGAGCCTTTTTCGTCCCGGCCCGGTAATATCCTGATCGGCAAGGGCCGGGACGCGGAGAACCATCGACAAGGAGCGAGGCAGTGACAAGGAAAACCGAGCCGAGAAGACCCTATGTGTGGGTCGCCGCGGCCCTGCTTGGGAGCTTGGTCGTCCTGGCGGCGGCCGGGGTCGCGACCGCCCAAGACCCCGAATCGCCGGCCACGCCCGCCGCACCGGCCGAGCAGGCCGGGCAGTCCGCCGCCATCCCCGCCATCTGGTGGGTGGCGCCGGCCGGCGCCGTCGTCGCGCTCATCTTCGCCTGGGTCTTCCACGTCCAGGTCAAGCGCGCCAACCCCGGCGACGAGAAGATGCAGGAGATCGCCGAGTACGTCCGCCAGGGGGCATACGCCTACCTCAAGCGGCAGTACAAGGTGGTGGCGGTCTTCTTCCTGGTGGCCTCGGGCATCCTGGCCGTCATGGGCATGATGGGCGTCCAGCACAAGATCGTATGGGCGGCTTTCCTGACTGGAGGATTCTTCTCGGGCCTGTGCGGCTTCCTGGGGATGAGGACGGCCACCCTGGCCGCCAGCCGCACCACCCAGGGCGCCAAGGAGGGCCTCGACAGGGGCCTGCAGGTGGCCTTCCGCGCCGGCTCCGTCATGGGCCTGGTCGTCGTGGGATTCGGGCTGCTATACATCACGGTCTGGTTCCTCATCCTCGTCTACCTCGCCCCGCTGCTGGGCTACACGATGTCCACGGTTGAGATCACGGCCGTGATGCTCACCTTCGGCATGGGCGCCTCGAGCCAGGCGCTGTTCGCCCGCGTGGGCGGCGGGATATTCACCAAGGCCGCCGACGTCGGGGCCGACCTGGTCGGCAAGGTCGAGGCGGGCATCCCCGAGGACGACCCGCGGAACCCGGCCACCATCGCCGACAACGTGGGCGACTTCGTCGGCGACGTCGCCGGCATGGGGGCGGACCTGTACGAGAGCTACTGCGGCTCGATCCTGGCCGCCTGCCTGCTGGGCGTGGCGGCGGCGGCCTCGCTGTCGCTCAACGTGGAGGCACAGTTCAGGATGCTGGCGGCGCCGATGGCGCTGGCCGGCGTGGGAATCATCCTGTCCATCATCGGCATCTACCTGGTCCGGGCGAAGAAAGACGCCACCATGAAGCAGCTCATGGGCGCCCTGGAGCTGGGCGTCTGGGGGTCGAGCGCGCTGATCCTCGTCGGCGGCCTGGGCGTCTGCTACCTGCTGCTGAGCGGCATCGAGGGCGTCTCGTGGCTGGGCGTGTGGGGCGCGATCGCCAGCGGCCTGCTGGCCGGGGTGATCATCGGGAAGTCCACCGAGTACTACACCAGCTACGACCACGAGCCGACCCGGGAGATCGCCCGACAATCGGAGACCGGGTCCGGCACGGTCATCATCGCCGGCCTGGCCGAGGGCATGAAGAGCAGTTGGGCGGCGCTGGTGACCGTGATCGTCGCCATCATGTGCGCCTTCGCCTTCGCCGGCGGCTTCGAGAACATGCCCATGGGGCTCTACGGCGTGGGCATCGCCGCGGTCGGCATGCTGGCCACGCTGGGGATCACCCTGGCGACCGACGC
>CBFCZU010000335.1:0-2757 GCA_965602635.1 uncultured Planctomycetales bacterium
CCAAGAGTTCGTCCAGGAAATGTCGAAGGTCACCGTCGCACTCTTCGCGTCGCGCGCGGCGACCTTGACGTTCTCGATCCTCAGGTTGCCCGCGCGCGCCGGTGCAGCCAGGAACAGGGCGCACGCAGAGATCAGCGCGCGGCAAGTGGTAAGTCGCCGGTGGCGCAATGGCATCTGCCTTGTCATCGCTTGTTCCCTTTCAACCGTTCGACCACCGCCTCCAGTCCACCCGAGTCAATGGATGCCGATAGGCCATCACTTCTCCGGGCCCGGCGCCGTCCGGACGCACCGAACCACCTCATCCGCTCGCAGCGTTCTGCCGCCGGCTGTTTCACGATTCGAAACGCGCAGCGTGGCGTGGCGATCATACCGCCCGCCATAGTGTCCGCCGCGGCCGAGGAAACCGTTCCAGCTTGTGGGCGGGGCCGGAGTGCCGTCTCCGTGAAGGCCCGTGAAGCGGCGCGCATTGAGGGCGCCCACGGTTACGGCGAGATCCGCCAGGTTGCCGCTTAGCTCCAGGATACCCCAGTACGATGCGCCCGAACGCACGCGGTCGCTTTCCGGCGTCGCGAAGATCTCGACGCGCAGTGGCCCGTTGATCCCATGGGCCGCGTAGCTTCCTCGGTGCGAGCTATCGACCGTGCCGTTCCAGACGGCGTTCCCGCGCACTACATTGGGCCCGTTGCCCCCCGTCCAGGTGACGTACTCGTCGGGCCGGCCCGCGTTGTGGAGTTCGTAACCGTCGTAGGGCGGGTCCTTGTGGTTGGTGCCGGCGATCTGGTTCGTTCCCCAGGCGCATTCATCCGGTACCGGCTTGAGGGGTCCGCGGCAGGCCTTTTCGTATTCCAGCTCCGTCATCGGCCGCAGTCCGGCCCAAGCCGCGTACGCTCCGCTGGTCTTGGCGTTCAGTCCGCTACAGGCGACGTAGGGCGCGTCGGTCTGGTAGACGGCCGGCGTAGCGGCCCTGCTGAGCGTCCGGATCACGCCACCGCGGCGCGAGACTTCCTGCGCAGGATGCTGTTTGCCGGGAACCGCTATCGTGATGGCAACCCGGGCGCCATCCAGAGCTTTCGAACCGGCCTGGGCATCGGGCTTCGTCTTGGTCATCCGGTTCTGCTCCGCATATCCGAGCGTGTTGAGAAACGCGACGAGCCCCTTCTGCGTGACCTCGTGCCTCATGCAGTAGAAGGCGGCATATCCCTTGGGGAAAGCTGCCGGAAGCGTTCGCGTCTGGCCGCTCGTGAAGTCCTCAGCTCTGTGCGTCCCGATGGAGTCGCGGTTGCCCAGGTTTCCCGTCTTCTCGCCGCCCAGTGTGATCGGACCCTCGCCGTCGATCCGGAAGGGATCCAGGGAGCGTCCGGCCGAGAACCGGCCGGTCATGTCTTTTGAGCCGTCCCCGGCCCAGAATGCGCACTTGGGCACATAGACCATCTTGATGGCGAACACTTTGACGTCACCGAGGGCGCCGGGATCGGCCACTCCGTCGGGGCCGTACAGCCAGCGCAGCGTCACGCGCTTCCAGTCGTTGGGGCCCCGGCCGGGGGCCTCGCGGTAGACAAAGACGCCCAGACCGCGCTTCCCGTCGTCGGAGAGCCCGACGGCCAGCGTCGCGCCGGCGGGGACCCGGTGCTCGCCCGCGGCGGTCGCGAGGGTCGCGTGGGAGTAGCTGTCGGCGTCGGCCTTCCGGAACTTGACGAAGACCCAGGCGGCGTCCCAGTTCTCGAGTTTCAGCACGCCCTTGCCTCCGTGCTGGTCCTCGGCAACGTCCCAGGCGGCCCGCCAGGAATGATCCCAGGCAAGATCGAATGTGACGGCGCCGTCGACACCCGAGGGTCTGACGCTCACGTTCCCGACCCGGATGGGATCGGCCTTGCCCGTGCCTTTGAATCGGGCGGCTGCGTTGTCGTCGGCGATGGCGGCGGCCGCCAGCAACGCCAGGACGGCCAGCGGCGCTCCGCCCGTTTCCGCTCGTCTTCCCATGGTCCTTCCTTTCACCTGCCCGCCTCCTTTGGCTTGCCGTGAGGGGAGCTTCGCTGTGCTTCACGCGGCGCGGTTCGGACACCGCGCCATTTGTCTTCGGAGCCCCGTTCCGGATTGGCGAAGGCCGTAAACGTGCGGTCCGAGATGCGAGTGCACTGCAGAGCCCGTATCGTTCCGCTGGACCCCGCGCGATAGCCGCTGCCCACGGCGTCGTCCTGCGGCCAGTCCTTGGGCAACACCGTCGTTCCGAGGCCGTGCGTGCCCCGGAAGCGACGTCCTACAGCATTGGCAACGGTCACCGGCCGTTCGCACAGACGGGCGGGGTGGTACGAGAACCAGTCCCATCCGTGCTGGCCCCTGACGCCCCAATACGACGGACCGGTCTCATCCGGCAGCGGTCGGCGCGGCCCGCGGATGCTCTTCTCGTACTCCAGTTCGGTCATCGGGCGCAGGCCGGCCCAGGCCGCCCAGGCCGCGCCGTCCGCCCAGGAGAACCCGCGCGGGCCGGACTTGCCGATCGTATGCGGCTTGTAGGTGAAGTTCGGCCCCTTCCCCGAACGGTCCACCGCGTGCTCGCTGAATCGCTTCTCCGCCTCCTGCGGGGGCAGCGTGTTCAGAAAGCCGGCGTACTGAGCGAAAGTGATCGGTCCCTTCATGCAGTAGAAGGCCGCATAGCCGTTGGGGAAGGCCGCCGGAATCTCACCGCCGTCCTCGGGCTGTGAGTCACTCTTCACGAAGGGCTTGGAACTCCGGGCCCAGAGCCGGCCCGCCTGCCGG
>CBFCZU010000336.1:0-2717 GCA_965602635.1 uncultured Planctomycetales bacterium
TCGAGGGACGGCTCGTCGATCAGGTTGGTCATCTCGTGCGGGTCGGCGCGGAGGTCGTACAGCTCGTCGGCGTCGAAGCCGTTGAAGACGTACTTGTAGTCGGTCGTCATCACCGACCGCTGGGTGTAGTACAGCTCGACGCCGTTGCACTGCGTGTGGATTTCGTCGCGCCAGTCGTCGGGCGTCCGCCCGGCCAGGAAGGGCGCCAGGCTGGCGCCGGAGAACTCGCGATCGGCCGGTTGGCCGGCCAGCTCGGCGAAGGTCGGCGCGAAGTCGGCCAGGGAGACGAGCTGCTCGACCCGCCGCCCGGGCTTGGCGATACCCGCCGGCCAGCGGACCACCGCCGGCACGTGGTAGGCCCCCCGGAAGGCCGGGATGCCCTTGGCGAACAGCCCGTGGTCGCCGCAGTAGTCGCCGTGGTCGGAGCAGTAGAGCACGAGCGTGTTCTCGGCCGCCCCGGCCGCGTCCAGGGCCGCCAGCACCCGCCCGAAGAGGTCGTCCAGGTAGGTGCAGTATGCCCAGAAGTGCCGGATGCCTTCGCGGATCTCGCGCTCGCTGAGCTGCCCCCAGCGCATCTCTCGCATCCGCTTGTAGATCCGTGGCTTGTCGGCCAGCGAATCCTCGTAGCTGGGCGGTAGCGGCACGTCGTCGATGTCGTACATGTCGAGGTACTTCTGCGGCACGAGGTACGGGTCGTGCGGGGCGATGCAGCCGATCCAGAGCGCCCAGGGGTCGTCGCCGGCGGCCAGGGCGGGCAGGGCCTCCAGTGCCTTGGCGACCGCCTCTTCGTCGTGGGAGTTGCCGCCCGACTTCTGGCCGTAGGCAGTGTATGGGCCGTAGCCGGGGCGGAGTATCTGCCCCTCGCCCCGCTCGGTCGGCTCGGGCTGGGCGGCGAGCTTCCGGAACGACTCCCACCCGGCGCCGTGCTCGCCGGGCTTGTAGCCCGAGACCATCAGCTCCTCCCAGCCCCGGTCGGCGGGTGTCTCCTCTACGCTCACGTGCCACTTGCCCGACCACGCCAGCCGATAGCCCGCCGCGGCCAGATCCTCGCTCCACAGCCGCACGCCCGGCTTCAGACCGCGCGAGAGGGCCTGGTCGTTGCAGACGTTGTTCCACACCCCGGACCGCGACGGGTACAGCCCGCTGTGAAACGTCGCCCGCGCCGGGCAGCAGTGGGGCGACGGGCAGAACGTCTGGGCGAACGTCACGCCCCCGGCCGCGAACTGGTCCAGGTTGGGCGTTATGCACGGATGCTCGCCCAGCACCGTGTCGCCGCGCTGGTGGTCGGTCATGAACACCAATACGTTGGGCTTGTTCTTCATGGCACAGGAACATAGCAGGGATACAGGAGATGCACGAGATGCTTTTGCGCGAAAAGAGAATCCCCTGCACCGCCTGAATTCCTGCGGGGGCTCTATCGGTTCGTTACGATTCCACATGCGGCGCGGACGCGCTGCATGGTGACCTCGGCCACGTCGCGGGCCTTACGCCCGCCTTCGCGGAGCACGTCGCGGATGTGGTCGGGGTCTTTCTCCAGCTCGGCGTACCTCTCGCGGGCCTCGGCGAAGGCTTCGTTGATCAGCTCGGCCAGCCGGCCCTTGGCCTGCCCGTAGCCGTAGCCGCCGGCGCGGTACTTGCCGGCAATCTCCTCGACCTCCGCCGGCGGGGCCAGCAGCTTCAGCAGGGCGAAGACGTTGCACCGCTCGGGGTCCTTGGCCTGCTCGACGGTGGCCGAGTCGGTCACGATCCGGGCGCAGCGCTTCTTCGTCGCCTTGGGCGTGTCGAAAATCTCGATCACGTTGCCGTAGCTCGAGGACATCTTCTGACCGTCGATGCCCGGCACCACGGACACCTCGGGCACGATGTGCGGCTCGGGCACCACCAGCATCTCGCCGAACGCCTGGTTGAACTTGATCGCCAGGTCGCGCGTCATCTCGACGTGCTGTTTCTGGTCGGCCCCGACGGGCACGACGTTCGAGTCGTAGATGATGATGTCCGCCGCCTGGAGCACCGGATAGTCGAACAGCCCCATGTTGGCCGACAGGCCCCGGGCGATCTTGTCCTTGTAGCTGGTGGCCTTTTCCATCATGCTCACCGGGCAGACGCAGTTGAGCACCCAGCACAGCTCGATCACCTGCGGCACGTCCGACTGGAGGAAGAAGACGCTCTTGTCCGGGTCGATCCCCAGCGCCAGGTAGCCCATTGCCACGTCGAGGGTGATAGCCTCCAGCTCGGCCTTGTCCTGGATGCTGGTCAGGGCGTGGTAGTTGGCGATGAAGTAGAAGCACTCGTGCCCTTCATCCTGGAAGCGGAGGAATTGCCTGACCGCGCCGAAGTACCTGCCCAGGTGAAGCCGGCCGGAGGGCTGAATTCCTGATAGTGATCTCATGACATTAATCTCCGTGTTCTCGAACGATCTCCAGTGGAGGATATCGGCCAGTATGCGCTGCCCGGGCCAGAGGATAACGCCGCACCGCTTCGATGGCGTGGAGAGCCGGCCAGCGGCCCGCCTGCCGTCAAGGCGGCGCGGATTCGCCCTTGCTCAGCCCCACGGCAGGTACGGGCCGTACTGATCCCAGGCGGCGGCGAACAGGTAAATTGCCCGGTCGGTCAATAGGAGCTGTACGACGGGCACGATGACGGCGCCGAGAATCCAGCCGATGGGGTTGATCATCGCCCCGCCGAAGCGGCGCACCAGCCAGGGCAGGACGAGCATG
>CBFCZU010000337.1:0-2695 GCA_965602635.1 uncultured Planctomycetales bacterium
CCCAGCGGGTGCGACGCCCGCGCCATCGACACGACGTTGGGAAACGGCCAGAGCCTGCCAAGCTCAGACGGAGGCACCCCCGCACGCGCCAGACCCAGCAGCGACCCGTCGAAGGCCTCCTGCTTGTAGCGCATCTTCTCGCGGTCCAGGTCTCGCAGCCACACCGTCACCAGGTCGTGCGCGGCGATGCGCCCCTTGCTCTCGATGATGGCGGTGGCGATGAGCTTCTGCCTCTCGATGCCGTCCTCGGTCGTGCCCGGCTCGCGGAGCCAATCGGTCTCGGCCGTGTAGTGCTTGTAGGGCAGCAGCCGGTCGAGGACGCCGTGGGTCTGCTCGATCTTCTCCCGCGACCAGCCTTCGACCGCGGCCCCCATGGCCGACCCCACCCATGACCCGGCGATGCAGCCGTGAAACTTGTCTCGCAACGTGACCATGTCCGCGTGCTCCTTCGTCTCGGCGCCCGTGCATCCGCCCCGCTACTTGTAGCCGGGGAGGAACTCCGCCTGAACCTCGAACATCTCGTCGATGCATGCCCGCGCCTTGGGCAGCGACCAGGTCAGCGGGTCGGCCGCCAGGCATTGCAGGGCGATGTGCCGCGACTTGTTGATCGCGGCGTCGGCCAGTAGCTCGTAGTAGGCGCAGCGGGCCTGCACCAGCCCCACAACGCAGTCGGGCAGGGGCCCGACCTTCAGCCCGCGGATGCCGTCGGCGTCGGCGATCACGGGCACCTCCACGATCGCCTCGTCCGGCAGGTTCGTCACCAGGCCCTGGTTGAGTATGTTTCCGTAGTGCAGCGTCCGGCGGTTCTCCCACATGGACAGCAGCATTCTTACGGCCTCGCCGGCGGCCTCCTCGGGCTTGTGGCCCAGCGGCTGGGTGCCCTGGCTCTGGGCCTTCAGGTCGGCGCGGAGCTTTGTTTCCATCTCCAGGCGCTCGTCGAAGTCGTGGCCCTTGCGGAACTCGTAGCGGCCTTTCTCCTCGCGCCCGTCGTCGCCGGGCCCGTAGAAGTACGGGAAGAACTCGGCCACGTGGTTCGCACCGGGCATGGGCCAGGCGCCGAAGATGTCCAGCAGCTCGACGCTGGAGCCGTAGTACTTGCCCGTGTGGTCGGCGCGCATCCTGGCGTGGAACCGCTCGGTGTAGTCTTCGCCGTCCACGAGGATTTTCAGCGCCCAGACCCAGTGGTTGACCCCGGCCGAGATGACCTCGACGCGGTCGGCGTCGATCTCCAGGAAGCGCGCGACCTGCTTGGGCAGGAAGCCGGCGGTGCACAGGCCGACGATGTTGACGCTCGTGGCCTTGGTGACCGCCCGGCAGACGCCGGGCATCGGGTTGGAGTAGTTGATCACCCAGGCGTCGGGGCAGACCTCCTCGACGTCGCGGCAGATCTCGATCATCGGCGGGATCAGCCTCAGGCCGCGGAACAGCCCGCCCGGCCCGACGGTATCGACGGAGCAGCCGTAATAGCCGTGCTTGGCGGGGATCTCCTCGTCCTGCCTCCAGGTCTTCACGCCGCCCACGGCGATGGTGGTCAGGACGAAGTCCGCGCCGCCGAATGCCTCGCGGCGGTCGAGCGTCCCCGTCACGGTGGTTTTCTTGCCCCATTCCTTGGCCATCTGCCGGCCCAGGGCCGCCATGATGTCCAGGCCTTCCTTGTCGATGTCAACGAGGGCGAGTTCCGCTCCGTTCAGCTCGTCGGAGCCGATCAGGTCCGCCAGCAGCCCGCTGAAGCTGGAGCTGGCCGCACCGATAACCGCGATCTTGGGCTGTCTTCCTCTGTACACGTTCGCTCACCTTTCCAGGGCGCCGCTGTTTCGGCGGGGCGTCGGCCGCCTCCGGCCGGGATGCGCGACCCGCCGCGAAGCGCCGCCAAACTCGGTCAGATTTGTATCCTGTTCTCCGAACGGATCCTCCCGCGCGGCGGGTTGAGCCAGGCGGGTTTCAACGTCCACGTCTGAAGCCGGGCGTGCTCGGCGATCTTCTCGCAACTGAAGTCGAGCGCGTAGGGCCAGTGCTCGCCGAGCGAGGTCTGGACCCACGCATCGACCTTCATCGCCGCGTCGGGATAGCGGGGCGTCCTCTCCACTTTGAGCGTCTCGTATTTCTCGTAGCGGGCCAGGGCGAGGTAGCTCCTCGCCGCGACGATGAGCAACTGCCCCAGGCCGACCCTCGCCCCGGACGTCTGGACGTTCGCCGGCAGGTGCCCCTCCGACGCGACGGACTCGACGACCTGCCTGCACAGGCCGACAAGCTCGTCTTGCGTGACGGCGCCGGTCTCCACCCCAACGATCGGGCGGGATCGCGGGCCCAGCACGTTTCGCCGGTCAACCGCGTAGGGCACGTCGCCGTGCTCGCCGGCGTGCACCAGCGACTCGGCGAAGCCGCACATCAGCTCCGCCGGGGAGAAGGTCGAGTGCTGCAACGGCTTGCCGGCCTGCCCAACCTGCTCGGCGTAGGCGATCAGCTCGTCGCGGCGGATGTCCGCCGGCTGAGTGGAGAACGCCGCCGCCGCCTCGGAGAGCCCGACGACCTCGATGTCGGGATGCTCCTTGATGCACTTCACCAGGCGGGCGAAGTTCACCTTTGCCCGCGCCTCCTGCTCGGGCGTCCTGACCGCGTAGAGCCAGCCCAGCTCCTCGGGCGTCCGCGTCAGGCCGGAGACAAGGCAGTACTCCTCCACCCAGCCGTGGGCCAT
>CBFCZU010000338.1:0-2512 GCA_965602635.1 uncultured Planctomycetales bacterium
GACGCCTCCATCAGCTTCTACCGTGACAAGCTGGGGATGAAGGAGGCCTTTGATTTCATCAACGACGAGGGCGAGCGGTTCGGCGTGTATCTCCAGGCCGGGGGGAGGACGTTCATCGAGCTGTTCAAGGGCGCGCCCGCCGCACCCTCGGAAAGTCAGTCCTACCGCCACGTGTGCCTGGAGGTCGATGACATCCAGCGGGCAGTGGCCGACCTCCGCGCCGCAGGGGTGGAGCTGGACGACCCCGTCCTCGGCAGCGACGGCAGTTGGCAGGCATGGCTTGCCGACCCCGACGGCAACCGCATCGAGCTGCACCAGTACACGCCCGACAGCAAGCAGGCCAAGGCGATGGGCAGTCTGTAAGGCTTGCCGGAAGCATCGCCCCGGCCGGACGGGCCGGCGCCCGATGCGCCAGGGCCTTGACGCTGAAAACGGATGCCGGTAAGGGGGACGCCCATGACTACCACGCTACCCGACGCGCCGCAGGTCGTCCGGACCACCCCGCGGGCATACGCCACCGACGTCGATCCCGGCCTCGCCACGCTGTCCGTCACGTTCGACCGGGCGATGATGGACCAGAGCTGGTCCTTCTGGCCGGATGGACGCGAGGACCAGATGTATCCCAAGGTCGTGGGGCAGGCAGCCTACAACCGCTCGCGGCGGACGTGTTCGCTGCCGGTCAAGCTGGCCGGGGGCAAGGTGTACTGGGTCTGGCTCAACAGTCCCATCCTCAAGTACTTCATGACGGAGGACTATCGGCGGTCCACGCCGCGGGTGCTCCTGTTCGCGACCCGCGGCAAGAGTGGCCGGGCGACGGCGATCCCCGAGGAGCTGCTGACTCGCGCCCGGCAGATCAACGGCCGCCCGGACGAGCCGGCCGAGCCGGAGCCGTTCATCGAGAAGCGCCTGCCCGTCCCGCCGCTCCCGCCGGCGCCCAGGCCGGTGTGGCCCCCGAAGGGCAGGAGCGTTCGCATACCCGTCGCGCGCGACGCCTGGATCAGCAAGCTCCCCGGCGATCGGGTCGGCAATCCGCGCGGGCAGAAGCGCCTCAAGCTCAAGGGCCAGCAGGACTATGTGCTCTTCGACGCCGACCTGTCGGACCTGAAGGGTCGGATCGTCACCGGCGCCGTCTGGCACGTGCACTGCGGCTCGCCCGAGTTTCCCCTCAAGCGCGTCACCGTCTCGACCGTCGCGGCGCCGTGGGGGAGCATGACCGACTGGCGAAGGCACCGTGCCCGGGGGCAGGCGTGCTTCGAGAAGGCCGTCTATCCGGACCGCGACTGGGCGTTTCCCGAGAGTTGCCTCATGGACGCCGCCTTCGGCCGCGGCGGGACGATCTGGCGGTTCGCCGACGCGACCCAGCCGGACGAGGCGGGCTGGCAGAGCGTGGCGATCGACCCGGCCGTGGTGGCCGCCAACGTCGCCGCCCTGAGCTGCGGCTTCGCCGCCTATGACGATACCGGCAGCGAGTGGCACTATCGCCGAGGACAGTTCGGATGGACGTACTTCCCCAACCGCCTCGTCCATAGCTGCCAGGACCGGCGCTTCGGGTCGTACCTGGAGATCTGGACGAGCGGCACGGACGATCGGCCGCCGGGTCCGGTCACCGGCATCGCCGTGCAGGCCGACGGCTTGCCGCCCGGGCAGGCGATCGTCTCGTGGACCACGCCGCGCGGCAACGGCCCGGCCGGGACGCTGGGCTTCACGGTCGGCTTCGAGGCCGGCGGGCGGCGGGGCGAGGTGCCGCGCTACCTCATCCCCACGGCGGGACGGGCCGGCAAGACCGTCCGCATGTGTCTCCAGGACATGGGATTCGCCCCCGGAGCGTCCGTGAAGCTCACGATAGCCGCCGTCGATGCGGCCGGCAACGTCGGCCCGGCCGTCAGCAAGCGGCTGAAGGTCTCGGCCGAGCCGCGCGTCCGCCTCGCCCGGGCGGGGCTGCGTCCCTTCGCCCCCAGCCGAAAGCGCCCCGTCGTCGGCGGGCTGAAGGTCGCCGTGCTGGATCTGCTGGACAAGGTGAATCCCGTCAGCGGGGAGATGATCCCCCCGCATCCCCCGGGATACCTGGGCGGCAACCACCTCTGGTCGGCGAGGGCCAAACTGGTGCGGATCCAAGCCGCCCGCAATGAGGCCGTGTGCTTCAACCTGAACCTGTCCGGCTCGACACCGGCCGAGGTCAAGCTGGACTTCCCGGGCGCCCGCGGGCTGAAGGCGCGCCTCTTCAGCTACCACTACACCGAGACGCCCGCCGGTCCGCTGCCCGATCCCTGCCTGCCGCTGGAGGCCCCGGCCGCGCTGCCGCCCGTCGAGGGCGCGAGGAACGTCACCGTCCTGTGCGAGGTGTACGTGCCACGGGGAGTCGCCCCCGGCGTCAAGCGGGGCCGGCTTGCCATCGCGGCGGGCGGGCAAACGCTCGTGCTGAAGGTGGAGTTGACCGTCTGGGACTTCACGCTTCCGAACAAGCTCTCGTTCATCCCGGAGATGAACGCCTACTTCACGGTCACCCCGGCCG
>CBFCZU010000339.1:0-2419 GCA_965602635.1 uncultured Planctomycetales bacterium
CCCGGCCTCGTCCACCAGCGTTCCGTGGCACACGAGGTAGTTGCCTGTGCGCGCCCGGACCAGGCTGTTGCAGGGGCCTCCCTCCTGGGCGTTCCACCCGGCCGCTACCTTCCGCCCGCAGGAATCACATACCAGCGCCATCGGGTGATCCTCTCAGCAGGCGACCTGTTCCCAACTCCCGTCGGCCCGCGACCGCCGCCGGCCGCTTCCCCCACGATCCTACCGCCCCGAACGCCCCCGTCAACCCCGCCCCAAGCCGTCTCGCCGCCGGCCGCCCAGCCACGCCACCACGGCCATCGCGGCGCCCCATCTCGTTGTCCCAACCATCCCTATCCCTGCCGCTCCGGGCCTCGTCGCCTGCTCCGGCCTCCCTCCTCGGCCGTCTGGCGCGCTGCCCATTCGATCCTTGCTCGCCGTGGGCAACGCAGCCGCGCCGTCAGATCGAATCGAGTGGAAGCCTGGGACAGACTCGCTCAACTCGATCCCACTGGAGCTGCAGGCCAAGCCACAAGCCGGGACAAGCAGAACGCATCCGCGGCCCCGTGTCAACAGTACCCACCGTACAGCCCTGTCTCGCCTGCGACGGTACGGGGCCGCCAAGGGGACCAGGCGTCAACCCCACAAATCCTCATTCCGGGGCCCACCAACGTACGGGGGAAGGCGCTGCTTTCTGGCAAGTGATATTCCCTATACAGTCGGGTGTCCGGAGCGTTTGCCTCTGTTGTTCTGCGGACCGGTGCTCAAGAGAGCACCCACCGGCGGCGATGGTCTCTATAACCGACCTCCCTGCACGGCTCACCCAGCGGGGCAGGGCACACGGGCATGGGGCGGACTCCTCACGTCGTGACCGTCCTTTTTCCTTGACGGAACCGATCCGCGCGCTAGAATACAAACTGCAGGGACTCGCTCTATGCTCCCCCGTCACGGAGGATGCCTTTACGTCACCGGGCTCGCAGTGGGTAGTTCGGGCTGGCCGGAAGGGACAGCATCGTGCCTACGACGGCGAGATGGATGGCGGTCGCGGCCATGCTCGCGCTCGCGTGCGGCGCCGGCCAAGCCAACATGACCTACACGGCATATCCCGAGGCGGGCGAGGCCTCCGGCCCGCCGTATGCCACAGCCACGCCCGTCGCGTTCGATATGTGCGGAATGCCCCGGCCGGATGACCAGATCCCCCACGGCTAGTTCGGCGTCCGAGTCCGTGACCGGCGCCGAAGCAGGAACAGGAGCAGGAACAATGAGAAGAGAGGCCATTTGGGTTGCGATAGCAGCTGCGGTTGCTGGGGTGCTTGTAAACCCGCGTGTTCTTCCCGCCGGGTCGATTACGGGAACATACTACTTCCTGGGAATCGGCAATGACCCGGGGTTCCAGGGGGACAACGACATGGTAAAAGACGCGCTGGCCAAATACCTGCCGTGGAAGGACGCCAAGGAGGAACAGATCAAGCTGCTGGACAACGTCAAAGGCAGCGACATCATCAAGGAGATCGAGGCCTTCCACGCCCGCGTCAAGTCGGACGACGTTTTCATCTTCTACTACGGCGGTCACAGCACGCTGTACGAGGATGATAACAGCGACGAACCGGCCGCCCACAAGGACGAGGAAGGCATTGGGATTCCGGGACATTGGGTCCGGGACGATCAACTTGCCGCGGACAAAGTCTTCGGGTGTTTTCCTGAGTGCAGCACCATCATCACCATCTTCAACACATGTTTCGGCGGGGGATTCATCGGAGGGAGCAGCGACTTGGACCGCGATAAGATCAAGAACAAGCACAATCTGCTGTTCATGTCCTCGGCGCCGGAGACGGGGCTCTGCGGTGACTTCCGCTATTTCCCAGGTGTCCTGAGCGACGCCCTGGCTGAGGGGATCGGCGATGGCGACAAGCAGATCCACGCCAGCGAATGGGCGAAGATCACCAAACGCCTCTGGAAGGAGAGGTTGAGTCGCGACATGGTCGTGGGGGACTTCCTCGACGCGAACCACAACGCAACGGTGGCAGCCATCCCCGAACCCCTGACGTTACTCGGGCTGCTTCCCGGCGTGAGCATGTTGGCCTGGTACCTGCGCCGGCGAGCAGAACGCAGCCTACGGTAGGGCTGGCTCGGGTACGCCACGCTCTCTCTGTCGGCCCGGCCGGCTAGGCCTTGCTCGGCGCGGGAGATGGCCCGCGCGCGTAAGCGTGCAGGAGCCTTCAGGGGAACTCGCGGCCCCGACGTGGTCCCATGCGGGCGGCGCTGCCGTGCGGGCCTCGGACGGCCCTCCACGGACGGGCTACGGCTTGATCATCTTCCGCCAGTCGCGGCCGTCGGTGAGCCAGGGGAGGTTGAAGCGGGCGAGGGCGATGGACTCGTAGAGCTTCCTGCGGCCGCGCTCGAAGAGGAGGTAGACGAGGCCGTCGCGGCCGGCGGCGAGGGA
>CBFCZU010000340.1:0-2290 GCA_965602635.1 uncultured Planctomycetales bacterium
TCTACGACGAGCCGACCACCGGGCTGGACCCGATCCGCGCCGACCTGATCAACGAGCTGATCCTCAAGCTCCAGGCGGAGCTGCGGACGACGGCCCTGGTGGTCACGCACGACATGGAATCGGCCCGCAAGGTCGCAGACCGGATCGTCATGCTGTACGATGGCAGGTTGCTGGTGGACACCACCCCCAAGGGGCTGGAGAAGGTCACCAACGACATCGTGGTCCGCTTCGTGGATGGGCGGGCCACCGCCGAGGAACTCTCCGAACTCCAGAGCGGACACGTTGGGCAAGGAAGCTCCAATGAGAGAAAAAACGCGTAACTTCCTGGTCGGGCTAACGGTCATGGTGTCCCTGATCCTGCTTTGCGGGATGATAGTCATATTCCAGGAACTGCCGGGCTTCATTCGCCTGGGCTACGAGGTCCGGGCGATCTTCCCCGACTCCGGCGGCATAAGCCCGGGTTCAGACATAATCCTGAAGGGCATGCGCATCGGGCGCGTCGCCGAGGTCAAGTACACCGACGACGATCCCCGCAAGGACGTCACTCTTGTCCTGGTGATCAAGCGCAAGTACCGGATCCCCGGCGACGTCAACCCCTACATCCGCGGGCGGGGGCTCGCCGGAGGGGCCGTGCTGGAGTTCCGCTCCGACGGGCGGGAGCCGGGCGCCTCCCGCGGCCGGCAGATGCAATGGCTGCCCCAGGACGAGGTCGCCACCCTTCGCCCCCCGGAGGACGCTCCCTCGGGCCCGCCCAGCATCATACCCGCCGAGCTGACGCGTGACGTCCGCGAGGCCATGAAGAGCTTCAGCAAACTTGCCGAGGGGCTCAACACGTTCATCGCCCCGCCCGACGCCGCCGCCACGACCCGCCCGGCGAACCTCCACGTAACCATGGCCAAGCTGGATCGGGCGATGGACGCGGTCAACGCCATTCTCGGCGACAAGGACAGCCAGGATAACATCAAGGGCGCCTTCGCGGGGATGAAGGCCGCTGCCGACGCCACGCGCCAGACCATGAAGGAGATGCACGCCCTCGCCTCCGAGGCCCGCGCCAGCGTAGGCAAGCTCACCACTCGGGCCACCGCGACGGCCACCAGATTCGACAAGCTCGCCAGCCGGCTGATCGAGGACGCCGACCACCTCGGCAAGCTGCTCACGGCCCTGTCCAAGGCCGCCGACAAGCTCAGCACCGATGAAGGCACCGTCGGCAAGCTGCTCACCGACCCGAAGCTCTACAACGACCTGCTGGAGACAACCGCCCAGCTCAAGGCCGCGCTGACCACGCTCCGCGAACTGCTCCAGCAGTGGAAGGCAGGGGGTCTGACCATCAAGATGAAGTGAATTGGGGCTGTGCCATTGTGCCGCCCCGCGGGGCTCTCCCGCGGCCAGCGGCAAGTAGTCGGGCGGCCGCTCCGCCTAGGGGCTGAAAAAAGCGAATTTCGGGCGAACGATTCGGCGTGTGCGGGTATTCCATTGCGCCGGGGCGCGGAGCGTGCGGCCGGCGGCGGCGCGGGGTGCAGGCCAGTCCGGAACGGGAACGGCGTGGAAAGAGGCGACTTCGCGGAGCTTGAACGAGAACTGCTGAAGAGCCTCCGCAAGCGCGGGCCGGCGGCCCTGGAACGGCTGGCCGAGCGCTTCGGAGCGGAGTTGACCCGGGCGGCATACCTGTATCTCGGCGACGCCCACGCCGCCGACGACGTCGCCCAGGAAACGCTGATCGCCGCCTGGGAAGGCGCCCGACGCTGCCGGCACGAAACGCGGCTGCGGCCGTGGCTTTTCGGGATACTCTTCAACCAGTGCCGCAAGTACCGCCGCTCGCTGTGGCGGCGGATTCGGCGCGAGCGGCTGGCCGGCCGGCGGCGGGTCGAAGCGCACGACGGCGGCCGCGAGAACTACGAGCAACTGGAAATGCTCCGACAGGCCTTGGGCAAGCTGGACGAGGGCCTCCGAGCCGTGATCATCCTCCGCTTCGGGCAGGACTTCAGCATCGCTCAGGCGGCCGAGGTGCTCGACCTGCCGGAAGGCACGGTCAAGAGCAGGACCCATTCGGCAATCCAGAAGCTCAGGGAATACATGAGGCCGAGTTGATGAGCCCCGAGGACACTCAGTTCGAGGATCGCCTTCGGCGAGGGCTGTCCCGTCTGGCGGACCGGGCCGGCCCCGGCCCAACGCCGGAAGCAGTGAGCAGGCGCCTGCGGCGGCCGGCGCTGCTGAGGCGAGCCGGCGCGGGCGGCGCGCTGGCCCTGGCGGCTGTCGCGATGCTAGTTTTCGGGACCCCACGGCCCCGGCC
>CBFCZU010000341.1:0-2095 GCA_965602635.1 uncultured Planctomycetales bacterium
TTCTTCTTCTCTCGGTAAATCGTTCTTGATCTCCGCTGTCTCTATGGTGAAATACCGCCTCTGGCAATGACAAGGAGACTGAAGATGGCAAAGAAGCTTTCGTGGGGCCTGCTGGCGGCGGGCCGGATAGCGGGCACGTTCGCCCGCGGCGTGGCGCACTCGAAGACCGGGCGGTTGCTGGCGGTCGGCAGCCGGTCGAAGGACAAGGCCGAGAAGTTCGGCGACGAGTTTGACATCCCCCGCCGCTACGGCAGCTACGAGGAGATGCTGGCCGACGCCGACGTGCAGGCGGTGTACGTCGCCACCCCCCACCCGATGCACGCCGAGTGGGCGATCAAGGCGGCCGAGGCCGGCAAGCACATCCTCTGCGAGAAGCCGCTGGCCATCAATCACGCCGAGGCGATGGCGGTCGTCGAGGCCGCCGGCGAGCACGACGTGTTCCTGATGGAGGCGTTCATGTACCGCTGCCACCAGCAGACGGCCAAGCTGCTCGAGCTGGTCCGCGGCGGCGCGATCGGCGAGGTGCGGCTGATAAAGGCGTCCTTCAGCTTCGACGCCGGGTCCGACCCCACCAGCCGGCTGCTGGCCAACGAGCTGGGCGGCGGCGGGATACTCGACGTGGGCTGCTACGCGGCGTCGATGGCCCGGCTGCTGGCGGGCGCGGCCGCGGGCAAGGACTTCGCCGAGCCGATCCAGCTCACCGGCTGCGGGCACCTCGGCGAGACCGGCGTGGACGAGTGGGCCATCGCCTCGCTGAAGTTCCCCGGCGACATACTCGCCCAGGTGGCCACCGGCGTGAGGCTCGGGCAGAGCAACACGGTCGAGGTGTACGGCTCGGACGGTCACATCGTCGTCCCCTGGCCGTGGATCCCCAGCCGCGAGGGCGGCACGACGAAGATCCTGCTGCACCGCAAGGGCCAGGAGGAGGGCGAGGAGATCGTCATCGAGACGAGCGATTACCTCTACGGCCTCGAGGCGGACACGGTCGCGGCGAACATCGACCGCCGACAGGCGGCCCCGCCGGCGATGACCTGGGACGACACGCTGGGGAACATGAAGACTCTCGACATGTGGCGCCAGGCCGTCGGGCTGATGTACGAGTCGGAGCGGCCTGAGAACGTGCCGACCGTCCACCGCCGCCCGCTGGCGCGCCGGGCCGACTGCCGCATGCCATACGCCCGCCTGCCCGGGCTGGACAAGGACATTTCGCGCCTCGGCATGGGCGTGGACAACCAGCAGGGCATGCCACACACGGCCGTGATGTTCGACGACTACTTCGAGCGCGGCGGGAACTGCTTCGACACCGCCTACATCTACGGCGGCGGCAACTCCGAGCGCCTGCTGGGGCAGTGGATCGCCAACCGCGGCCTGCGCGACCAGATCGTCATCATCGACAAGGGCGCCCACGCGCCGTTCTGCACGCCCAAGGACCTGACCAGCCAGCTCATGGAGAGCTTCGAGCGGCTGGGCACCGACTACGTGGACGTTTACTTCCTCCACCGCGACAATCTTGACGTGCCGGTGGGCGAGTTCGTGGACGTGCTCAACGAGCACAAGGCCGCCGGGCGGATGCACGCCTTCGGCGGGTCGAACTGGACGCTGGAGCGGGTCCAGGCCGCCAACGAGTACGCCCGCGCCAAGGGCGTGACCGGCTTCGCCGCGGTGAGCAACAACTTCTCGCTGGCCAGGATGGTCGCCCCGCCCTGGGACGGGTGCCTGTCCGCGAGCGACCCGAGCTGGCGGGAGTGGCTGCGCGAGACGCAGACGGCCTTGGTGCCATGGTCGAGCCAGGCGCGGGGGTTCTTCACCGGCCGCGCCCATCCCGACGACCGCTCCGACGAGGAGCTGGTCCGCTGCTGGTACTGCGACGACAACTTCCGCCGGCAGGCGCGGGCCAACGAGCTGGCGGGCAAGCGCGGCGTCGAGCCGGTCGCCATCGCACTGGCGTACGTGCTGGCCCAGCCGTTCCCGACCTTCCCGCTGATCGGGCCGCGGGCGCTGTGCGAGACGCGGACGTCGCTGGCGGCCCTGGACGTGCAGCTCACGCCCGACGAGCTGGCCTGGCTGAACCTGGAGGACTGACGCGAGGCCACCG
>CBFCZU010000342.1:0-2014 GCA_965602635.1 uncultured Planctomycetales bacterium
CGCTGGCCGATACGTTCATGGACCTGGGGGTAAACGTGCTCAACCCGGTCCAGGCGACGGCCAACGACCTGGACGAGCTGCGGCGCAAGACGGCGGGGAGGATGGCGCTTCAGGGCGCGATCAGCACCGCCACGATCATGGCCGGGCCGGCGGAGAGAATCGTCGCCGAGGTTCGCCAGCGGCTCTGGCAGCTCGGGCGCGAGGGCGGATATTTCTGCGCGCCCGACCAGGGCCTGCCCTTCCCGCAGGAGCACGTTGACGCCCTGAACGAGGCGGTGGAGCAGTACGGCCAATACCCCCTCTCTCCGCCGTGACTCCTGTTCGCCGACCGACCTGCCGGCGGCGCTCAGCCCGGGCGTTGAAATGGCCGGCGCGATGAAAGAGACTATGGCCCTGTCGAAATGCCCCGACGAAGGCCCAACATCCTGCTGATCATGTCGGACGAGCACAACGCCGGCGTGACCGGCTGCTATGGCAACCGCGTCGTGCGGACGCCCAACCTGGACGGCCTGGCCGCCGAGGGCATCACCTTCGACGCCGCCTACACGAACTCGCCGCTGTGCGTGCCGGCCCGGCTGGCGTTCACGGCGGGCAAGTACGTCAGCCGCATCGCCGCCTGGAGCAACAATTGCTGGCTGGCCAGCGACGAAGTGCCCTCGATCGCCCGGGTGATGGCCGCGGCCGGCTACGAGCCGCTGCTGTGCGGGAAGATGCACTATGACGGGACCCGCCGGTACGGCTTCACCGAGGTCGGCCCCAACCTGAACCGGTCTCACAAGTCCGGCAGGGGTGCCCGCCGCGCTGCCGACGACGCCAGCATCAACACCGGCAACCGCGACCACCGCTTCGGAATGTTCCACCTCGGCACGCGCTCGGGCATCCTCGACCACGACCGTGAGGTCACCACCGCGGCGAGGGACTTCCTCGCCGCCCGCAGGCCCGCGGACAGGCCCTTCTTCCTCGTCGTGGGATACCTGGCCCCGCACTTCCCGCTGATCGTGCCCAAGAGCTACTGGCTGCCATACGAGGGAAAGGTAGCCGACCCGGAGCTGCCGACGGGGCACGTGGAGTCCCAGCCGCTGAACTACCATCATCTCCGCCGCGGCTTCGGCCTCGTCGAGACCGACCCGGCGACCGTCCGCAGGGGCAGGGAGCTGTATTACGCCCTTACCCAGTGGCTCGACGACGAGATCGGCAAGCTGCTGGCTGCCCTGTTCGAAGGCCGCTGCGGCAAGGACACGATAGTCATCTACACCTCCGACCACGGCGAGAACATCGGCGAGCACGCCCTGTGGTGGAAGAACTGCATGTACGACCACGCCGCCCGGGTGCCGCTGATCATCCGCTGGCCCAAACGCTGGAAGGGCCCGCAGCGCCGCGGCGGGGTCTGCTCGCTACTGGATCTGGCGCAGACCGTCGCCGAGCTGGGCGGGGGAGGGTGCCCGGACGACTGGGACGGCGACTCGATGTGCCAGTGGATGGAGGACTCGCAGGCCCCGTGGAAGGACTTCGCCGTCAGCGAGTACTACGGGCACAACATCGCCTCCGGCTATGCCATGCTGCGGGCCGGCAGGTACAAGTACGTTTACCACACCCCCCCGGACCGGGATCACCCAGCCGAGCGTGAGCTTTACGACCTGGCGGCCGACCCGGGCGAGTTCACCAACCTCGCAGCCGAGGCCGAGCACGCCCGCCGCATCGCCAGGATGCACACCGCCCTGGTGACCGAGCTGGGGGCCGACCCGGACGAGATGGAGCTCCGCTGCCGGGCAGACTACCGCCAGGGCTACGGCCGGCCGGAGCGACCCGCCCGCCCGACCAAGGGCCGGTAGGGCTCGCGGCGCGGACGCGGCTTTGCGTTGACAAATCGCCCGCACGGAGAAGAATTGCTCCCTGACTCCTTGAAGGAGAGAACGGATGCGTTGGGAAGAGCTGACCAGTGACGATTTCGCCAAGGCCGTGGCGGATTGCGGGGGCGTGTGCCTGCTGTCGATGGGTGTGATCGAGCGTCACG